>JAFGVC010000019.1 GCA_016938195.1 Tissierellales bacterium
CCTACCGCAAATACTGTCATCGTTCCAATCATCATCACTGCTAACGCAATCGCTAATATTTTTTTCATTTTTTTCTCCTTTTTCAAGGGCCCGTTTTCAGGTCTTGATTGTTTTTTATTTTGTTTATGAGCTTATCATACCATCCACTTATGAAGAACTTGTGAAGAAGCTTACCGATGCCTGTCAATAACATATATCATTATTTCAAAATCGTTCAATCCTATTTCTCAATAGATTTATCTTCATTAAAATGAATTAGAAAATATAAAAAACGATACACCATAAGAAAATAGTGCTACAATGATAAAAAAGAGAAATGACTGGATATAAAATACTAAGGAATTATTTTAAGGAGCACTTATGATTAAGATAGAGCGCAGTCAATACAAGTCGAGGGGACGCTTTGATTGACTTATTTGTGGGTGTCTATTAAATAGATGTAATGGGGGTTTAATATAAAAAGCCAACAACTTCCAACGTAAAATCAAATCATATACTTATAATCGGAGGATAAGATGAATATATATATTAGAAACGAAGAACCTAAAGATTACAGAAAAGTTGAAGAAATTGCGAGAGAAGCATTTTGGAATTTATATTTTCCGGGAGGTCATGAACATTATGTTGTTCATAAAATGAGAAGCCATCCGGATTATATAAAAGAACTAACTTTTGTCATTGAAGTAGATGATAAAATTGCCGGAGCCATATTTTATACACATTCGAGGATAGTATCAAGGGATAATAAAGAATTTAAGACCATAAGCTTTGGTCCGGTATTTATTTCGCCGGAGTTTCATCGAAAAGGTCTTGGTAAAAAGCTGATTACGCATTCTATTCAAGTAGCTAAAAATAGGGGTTACCTTGCAATTCTAACACTTGGATATCCATATCACTATGAGCCATATGGATTTTTAGGTGGCAGAAGATATAATATTTCTATGCCTGATGGAAAATTCTATAAGGGTTTATTGGTGTTACCTCTTTATGACGGCGCCTTAGATGGCATATCAGGTTATGCCGAATTTTCAGAAGTCTTTGATGTAACTCAAGAAGAGGTTGATAAATTTGATAAATCATTTTCGCCTAAGGAAAAGAAGTATCAGGCAAGTCAGGATGAGTACGAAGCTGCAAGTTCAATGATAGATGAATAATTATAACAGTATTGCTATTGATTGGGGACATAAATAATGAGAAACAGATAATGAGAAACACAATTATATTATTTTTATTTCCCTTGAAAAGCGAAAGCGTTTTTGATATAATTTGAATGAAATAAATAATACTTATCAAGAGTTACGGTAGAGAGTTAGCTCATTGACCGTGCGCCAACCTGCTTGCAAGGTGGTAATGCTAACATCGATAAGGAGTGAAGTAAGCTCCTTCAAGGGCTTTTTTTAATGCCTGGATTCTTGATATGAAAATCTAAGGAGGAGAAAATGAGTAAGGAATACGATTCAAGTTTAAGAGCGCAAGGAGGCAATGGCTATATTGATGCGATGTTTCGATATGGCGTACATCCAAGGCAATATGCAGAAAGAATATTTATTCGGGTAGTGGAAAAGATGGAAAAGGAAAAACAATTCTCTTTTTATTCGACTAAGCGTTTTTTTATCATTACAAAAGAAGGGGTACCCCTCATTATACAGGACTATGATTTTGTAGAATTAAAGAGACAAGAAGGAACTTATGCTTATGATCAGTGGGTAGAAGATATTGTGGAGGGCAAGTAGTACGTAAAAGTTAAAAAAATGCCATAAGATTAGGTTTGACTATCACAATCTAAAAGGATAGAATTAAATTAAAACGGTTCAGGAGGTAAGCGATGGATTATGTTCTAGAGGAAATTAAAGGTTTATACCAGGTGATTCTGTTAAGGGAATTTAGGAGGACGCCTGGCGTTGCTTTTGATGTCATGGTCCCGAGCATGGTTCCGAGAATTTCTGCGATAGACAGAGTCTTGCATCATGGAAACGCTATATCTCCCGGACCGGTAGGCAATGTTGAGAGACCTTGGTATATGCATCCTCATCAAGCGGATAATCTGTTTGTGCTTCATGGGGTTAGATATGTGGAGCTTTATAAGCCTGAGCATGGAAAGATTGAAAGATTTACCATTGCTCCGGATAAAATAGAGCATAACGGGGTAAAAATCTGTGATGGAAACGCTGTTGTTGTATGGAATGTCGGTGTTTTTCACAGAATAGAAAGCGGTGAACAGGGATCAGCCTCTATCAATCTAGCCACGCATTATGAAGGCTTTGATATCAAGACAAACTTCAATATCTATGATGTAGACACAAAAACTGGTGAATACAAGCTTTTGAGGGAAGGGTATAAGGATCAAAAATAAAAAGGTGTTGAGCTTATAGGTTTTTTTAAACAATTAAAATTTAAGATAACTATGATAGTGAACTAAAAGGAATAATTAAGTAACAAATGGAGATGACATTTTCATCTCCATTATATTTATAGCCATTTATTACTAGTCGCTTGCCATTCGTTACATCATGTTCCTAGATAAGCAGCTTTAACGGCATCATTAGCCATTAATTCTTTGCCATTTCCGGACAAGGTGATGCGTCCTGTTTCCATTACATAACCAATGTCGGCTACATGAAGAGCCATATTTGCATTTTGCTCAATAAGTAAAATTGTAACACCTTGCTTATTAATTTCCCTAATAATCGCGAAGATATCTCTTACGATGAGGGGAGCTAAACCAAGTGAAGGCTCATCCATCATCAAGAGCTTGGGGCGACTCATGAGCGCTCTACCTACTGCAAGCATCTGCTGCTCGCCACCGGATAAGGTACCACCCATTTGCCATGAACGTTCTTTAAGCCTTGGGAATAAGTCATAAACCATATTAATGTCATCGGTTAAATCATCTTTTCTTAAGTAGGCACCTATTTTTAAATTCTCATAGACGGATAAATCTTGAAAAATTTTACGGCCTTCAGGAACTAGTGTGATGCCTTTTGGAATAATGGCTTCAGTACCAAGTCCGAGTATTTCTTCTCCAAGAAAAACAATTTTTCCGCTTCTTGGTTTGACGAGACCGGATATAGATCTTAAAATTGTACTTTTGCCTGCACCATTTGCACCAATTAAGGTAACGATACTTTTTTCAGGCACTTCAAAAGAAACGCCTTTTACAGCTTCAATGCCACCATAATTGACTTTTAAATCATTAACCTTAAGCACCTTCAACCACCCCCAAATAAGCATCGATAACATGTATATTGTTTTGAATTTCAGAAGGCGTGCCTTCAGCAATCAACTTGCCAAAGTCTAGGACGTAAATGCGGTCTGAAATTTTCATAACTAAATCCATATGGTGTTCAATCATTAAGATAGTGACATTGTACTTATTCTTGATTTGCACTATAAATTCAGCTAATTCTTGAGTCTCTTGAGGATTCATGCCTGCGGCGGGTTCATCTAGCAACAATAAAGTCGGATTGGTTGCAAGAGCTCTTGAAATTTCCAATCGTCTTTGAAGTCCATAGGGTAGACTTGTAGCTAAAGTATCTTTTACTGCTAATAAACCTTGTTCTTCAAGAAGGTCTAAACTTTCTTCTCTAGCTCGTTTTTCTTCAAGATGATTTAGTCTAAATGTTGCTGAAAAAACGGTTTGCTGCGCTCTTAAATGTTTGGCAACTAATACATTTTCAAAGACACTCAAACTCTTAAATAACCTAATATTTTGAAAGGTTCTCGCAATACCAAGCTTGGTGATTTTATCGGGTGTGTGGCTAATGACTTTTTTATATAGGTCTTTATTTTCACCTGCATATAGTTTTTTCATTTTACCTTTTGGATGATTTGAGATCATCATTTCACCAAGAAAGCTAACACAACCATTGGTGGGCTCATAAACACCTGTGATGCAATTGAAAGCAGTTGTTTTACCCGCACCATTAGGTCCGATTAAGGCCACAATTTCACCTTGATTAACATTTAATGAAAGATTATTGACGGCTAAAACCCCACCAAATTGCATAGATAGATTTTCTACGGTCAGAATATTTTGTGTCATTATTGAGCCTCCTTCTTCTTAGCAAAGAGCCTTCGGAAAAACCGACCTATACCTTCGATGGAAAATTCTTTTGTGCCCATGATGCCTTTTCTATAAAACAGCACGACAATCATGATGATGATTGAAAAGACGACTTTTCGAAAGCCGGATCTCATCAGTGGCACATGAAATGAACCAATATAAGTTTCTGCATCAAGAAATCTTAGCCACCATTCACTACTTGCAATAAACAAGAAGGAAGAAAGCACACTCCCTGTGATAGAACCAACACCTCCGATGACTACAATAAGAAGAATTTCATAGGTCATCGAGGCTTTAAAAGCCGATGCTTGAATTGAAGACTGGTACATCGCTAAGAGACCACCTCCGACACCTGCAAAAAAAGAGCTTGTAATAAAGGCTAATTGCTTTTGTTTAGCAAGATTAATTCCCATGGCTTCAGCAGCAATCTCATCATCACGTATGGCTTTAAAAACACGGCCATAGGATGAATTAATCAATAAGACAATAACAAAAATACAAATTCCGGCAACTGCAAAAGGATATAGAACAGTTGAGAATGTTGGAAATTTTCTAAGTAAATTTGAAGAATTGGTTATTGGCCCCAGAACATCCCATTGAAAAAATGCTCTTATGATTTCTGCAAATCCTAGTGTAGCAATTGCCAAATAATCACTTTTGAGTCTTAGTACCGGGAAGCCTATAAGGAAAGCGAAAATGGCTGCAATAATCCCAGCGAGAATCAGCGCAATTGGGACTGAAAGTGTAAATCCAATGATTCCGCCATCAAAATACTGGTAGACGGCAGCTCGGTCTGCCATCGGAATAGTTAAAATGGCGTAGGTGTATGCCCCGATAAGCATAAATCCGGCTTGTCCTAAGGAGAATAAACCTGTAAAACCATTTAAGAGATTCATTGAAACGGCAACTAGTGCGAAAATAGCGCCTTTTTTTAAAACGACAAATAGCATGCTAGAAGAAGGCATAACCTGCTCAAGTATAAATAGAAGTGCAAATAAGCCAACGACTAGTGATATCGATATTAATATTTTTTTATTCTTATCCATCATGATTCACCTAAACCTTATCTGTAGATTTCTCGCCAAAAAGTCCAGTGGGCTTAGCAACAAGAATAATGATTAACAAAGCAAATGTAAAAGCATCTGAAAAAGCTGTCCAACCCAATCCTTTGATAATATTCTCACTAATACCAATGATAAAGGCACCAAGTACAGCACCGGGAATGCTCCCTATTCCACCAAATACGGCAGCGACAAATGCTTTTAAACCCGGCATTGCTCCTGAAATCGGAGTGACTGTGGTATAATTTGAAAAGTATAAAACAGACCCTACAGCTGCAAGAAAAGAACCAATGATAAATGTTGCACTGATGACGGAGTTAATCTTTATTCCCATTAATTGACTAGTCTCAAAATCTCGAGATACGGCACGCATGGCCATCCCTATTTTCGTGTATTTAATTAGAACAACCAACACGCTGACTAAGAATAGGGTCAGAAAAGGGGTTGCAAGTGTAACCATTTTTGTGGTTGAATTGCCGATTGTCACAGTATTGCTAATCCACGGAATAACTGGATATTGCTTCGCTAGTCCACTTGTTACATACCAAGCAACATTTTGTATCAGATAAGAAATACCGATAGCGCTAATCATAATAGACATACGTGGGGCGGTTCTTAGCGGTTTGTAAGCTACTCGTTCAACAATAAAACCCAACAAGACTGTTGAGACAATAACCGTAGGTATGGCTATATACCAAGGCAAAACTGCTGATAAATAGACCATCATAAATCCTGAAGCCATAAATATTTCGCCGTGTGCAAAGTTAATTAATCTTAAAATACCATAAACCATTGTATACCCAATTGCTATAAGTGCATATTGGCCACCAACTGATATACCTGCCATTATATACGGTAAGTTTTCTTTAAAAAAATCCATTGTGGCACCTCCCGTTAGTCGCACTGAATAAACTCAAAATAAAAGCCCTGTTAAGCTAACTTTTCGCATCTCACTATTGAGTACTAGAAAGTGGTTATGCTAACGGGCCTTATATCCTATTAATAAATTATTTTATGCTTTGAATCGCTTCAAATTGCCAAGCTTTTTCTGAAGTATTGACACTCTTAATATAAGCTACGTCACGTATTGCATCTCCCGTTTGATCAAATGCAATATTTCCGGTAACGCCTAAGTAGTTTATATTCCATAAGGACTCGTTGATTTTAACTGAATCAGCGCTACCAGCAGCTTTAATTGCTTCAATGGCGACCATATAGGCATCATAACCAAGTGCGGATACGGCTGCAACGATGTCATTGCCACCATTATTGGCTAGCTTGGTATTGTCGCTATTTAACCAAGCCTTAAAGCCTGAAACAAACTCTGCTCCACTTGTGGAATTGTCACCTTCATCAAAGAATGTTGATACAGCAACACTTAAGTTTGAACCGCTTGCGGCATCTAGAATGACCGAACTGTCCCAAGTATCTCCTGCTAATAACGGAATTGTAATTCCTTGAGAGCTTGCTTGTCCGATGATTAATGAAGCAGCTTCGGTTGATGTGGGTGCGAAAATAACGCCGGCTTCTGATTTGACTGCATTAGCAAGGAATGCTGTAAAATCACTATTACCTTCTTGGAATGTTTCTTCTATGACAGTGCCACCAAGTTCTTCGAAGGCTTGTTTAAAATATTTTCCAAGACCAACAGAATAGTCATCACCCATTTTTGTCAAGATGTATGCTGTTTTGGCGCCATATTGATCTACCGCAAAGTTTGCTAAAACAGTACCTTGGAATGGGTCTAGGTAACAAACTCTGAAATAGTGTGTATTGCCTTCGGTTACCTGTGGGTTTGTACAGGAAACGCCGATGACCGGAATATTAGCGTTTTTAAAAACATCACTTGCGGCAATGGAAACGCCGGATCCGTAAGATCCAAGTACGACTGAAGACTTTGCACTTACCAATGTCTGTGCAGCTGTTGGGGCTTTATCAGTAGAGGATTCGTTATCAACTATTTCCAACTTAATTGTATAGGTTTTACCATCAATCTCTACGGTGTTTACTTTTGAATGGGCGTATTCGATGCCGAGCACTTCTTGCTTACCGCCAGCACCATTATCACCCGATGAAGGTTCAAATACTCCGATTGTAATTACATTTGATTCAGCTTTCTGTGTACTACAACCTGAAAACATTGCAAGAACCATAACTAAAATTGTAAAAAACACTATAATTTTTTTCATATTGTCCCACCTTTTTTGATTTATATTCAAGCAATTATACTATATGAAATGAAAATCTTCAATATAATTTATCCTAACGATTCTGTGGATGTTGTGGAATACTTCACTTATGATTATACCAATAAACCAACATTTTTTCTGGCACTTAGATGGTTAATAATGGTATAATGAAAATTATTTACACTATATTTAAAGGAGGCTTCAATGAACTACTCAAGTGTTTTAGTGAAGAAATCAAACAAGATAGGAACTATAACCTTAAACAGACCCAATGAAAACAACACGTTCAATATCGAGCTGGCAACAGAGCTCAATGAAGCATTGATGGAAATGGAGCATGATTCAGAGGTCCATGTTGTTATTATCAATGCAAATGGCAAGAACTTTTGCGCAGGAATCGATGTGAGCTATGTGGATGGAAAATCGCATGCAGAATATCTTGCGTGGTCTGAGCTCATGGGGAGAATGAACATAACGATAGCCAAGATGGGTAAACCCGTTATTGCTTCGATTAGAAACGTGGCTGTAGCCAATGGCGTAGGTCTTGTGGCAGCCTGTGATATCGCTATTGCTTCACAAAATGCTAGATTTGGCGCTACGGCCATCAATGTCGGTCTTTTCTGTATGGGACCTGCGGTTCCGATGGTCAGAAGCCTTGGAAGAAAAAAGACTTTGGAAATGATATTGACAGGAGATTTAATTAATTCGGATGAAGCCGTGCGCATTGGTCTGATTAATAAAGTCGTTGAGGATGAAAGCTTAGAAGAGGAGACATTAAAGTATGCACAAAAGCTTGCTGACAAAAGCCCTGTTGCACTTCAAATAGGTAAAAAATCCTTTTATAAGATGGAGGATTTAAATCTCGCTTCGGCATTAGACCTCACAGACAATCATTTTGCTACGCTTTGTACAACGGAGGACGGACAGGAAGGCGTGAAGGCTTTCTTTGATAAAAGAAAACCGGTTTGGAAGAACTGATGTCGTAACTTCATTGCAAACATTTTCAAAAAAGCATATAATATGGTTGTATAAATCAATGAAGGGGTTAAGATTATGGCATCTAAAATTCTAAAATATATTGATTTTGATACCATCAATATTTTGCTAGAAAGCTTCAACAAATTAACAGGATTTGTAACAGCCATTGTTGATCTTGAAGGGAATGTGCTATCTCAATCAGGATGGAGAGAAATTTGCACTGAATTCCATCGCAAGCATCCTGAAACTGAAAAAAATTGTAAAATCAGCGATATGGTATTGTCGGGCAACAGTAGAATAGATGAAAAATATCATTTCTACCAATGCTTAAATGGTTTGTTTGAGGGAGCAGTGCAGATTGTCATAAACGGAGAGCACATAGCCAACCTTTTTACGGGCCAATTCTTTTTTGAAAAACCAGATATAGCTTTATTTAAAAAACAAGCCGAGGTCTATGGCTTTGACGAAAGTAAATATCTGGAGGCGCTGTCGAAAGTGCCTATTGTATCTCAAGAAAAAACTGAAGAAGTTATGGATTTCCTCCAAAATATTACCCAAGTTATTATAAAAATGACAAATGAAAAATTATATCAGGTAGAAATCAATGAACAGATTCAAAAAAGCGAGATAGAATTATTGCATTCTAGAGATTTGATGCGCTACATCATAGAACACAATAGAAGTGCAGTGGCTGTACATGACAGAGATCTGAAGTATCTGTATGTCAGTCAGCGGTACTTAGATGATTATAAGATTAAGGATAGGGATATCATCGGTAAGCATCATTATGAGGTCTTCCCTGATTTACCGCAAAAATGGCGAGAGGTGCATCAAAAAGCCTTATTAGGAGAGATTTCATGTGCAGAAAAGGACTCCTATATCAGAGAAGATGGTAGCGTCGATTGGACACGCTGGGAATGCCGACCTTGGTATGAAGCCGATGGCTCCATTGGAGGCATCATTGTATATACTGAGGTGATTACGAAGCATATCCAATTGCTTGAGGAGCTTAGAATAAAAGAAAAAAACCTAAGACTGGCGCAGGAAATAGCAAGAGTCGGTAGCTTTGAGTATGATTTGAATAGTAAAGAGATGACTTGCTCTGATGAAGGATTGAATATTTGTGGCGTCAAGCCCCAAGAGTTTTCAGGTCAACCCAATATTATCATTCAATCCTTGCATCCGGATGACAGGGAATACGCGATTGAAATGATGAAGAGAGCTGTTACAGAAAATAGAGTTTTAGAGTATAACTGTCGATTAATCAGACGAGATAATGAAGAACGTATGGTTAGTATTCGTGTTGGACCTGTATACAACTCTGAAAGACAAGCTGTCAGAATTACAGGCACCGTTCAGGATATAACGGAACGCAGGCGAGCAGAAATGAAACTGCAAGAGAGTGAGGAGCGGTTTAGAATTTCGCAGGAAATTTCTCCTGATGGATTTAGCATACTTCATCCTTTGAGAAACGAAGCCG
>JAFGVC010000120.1 GCA_016938195.1 Tissierellales bacterium
GTCAATATGTATCTTGCTGGAACTTATAGAGCCGACGATAAAGTATTATGGTCAGATATTAGACCGGAATGGCCTGCAGAAGAAGTAAAATTCTTTGGACCTAATGAGAATCACGGAACATACGAATTCTTCTATGAAGTTATCCTTGGCAAACAAGACATGGTCACAACAGCTAACCTACAACAAGAATATTCAACATTGGTAGACCTTGTATCAAAAGACGTTAATGCGATTGCATTCTTCGGATTTGGATATTATGTAAATAACCAAGATAAATTGACAGCTGTGAAAGTAGATTTTGGTAGTGGTCCTGTGGCACCAAGTCTTGATACAATAGGCGAAGATCTCCCATATGCAGGATTTACAAGACCTGTATTTACATACCTTAACGCAAAATATGCAGCTGAAAAACCACAAGTTTTAGATTTTGCTAAATATGTTGTATCAAGCGAAGGCGCTGCAAAGCTTGCCGGAGAAAATGGATTTGCTCCACTTCCTGATTCAGTATATGCTGAGTATACAAAGCAACTGGAAGCTATAAAATAAATAAGATTTAATCCTTGATTTTGAGATGAGAAGCCTTTGAGCGCTTCTCATCTTGAATTCTTTAAAATGATTCGGAGAGTGATTCTATGAAAGACAATATTTCAGTCAGAGAAACCATCCAAAACAACATTAAAAACAAAAAAAATATCACCGATAAAATTATGCCGGCATTTTTCCTTTTAATGGCGTCTATTTCTGTTTTAACCACTTTTGGCATTGTATTGACTTTGATAACCGACGCTTATCGATTTTTTATTGCCGTTCCTTTTTCCGAAATATTTAGCACCAAGCTCGCACCTCTGAATGCGAACCCATCCTTTGGAATACTTCCTCTCATCAATGGAACATTGATTAGCACGCTGATTGCGATGCTTGTAGCAGGTCCGGTGGGACTAGCGGCTGCTATTTATCTTAGTCAATTCGCTTCGGAAAGAGTGAGAAGAACACTCAAACCTATTATGGAAGTGCTTGCGGGCATCCCGACGATTGTCTATGGATTTTTCGCTTATTCCTTTGTCACACCTTTACTAATGAAAATAATCCCTGATCTGGGAGCCAAAAATGTATTAAGCCCAGGCATAGTGATGGGAATCATGATAATACCACTCGTGGCCTCCTTATCCGAGGACGCAATGAACGCCGTACCTGAAATCATGCGTGAAGGAGCCCTTGGTCTTGGTTCGACAAGATTGGAGGTAGCTCTTAAGGTAGTCATTCCTTCTGCCATTTCAGGCATATTGGCTTCCTTTGTATTAGCGATTTCAAGAGCCGTTGGAGAAACGATGATCGTGACAATCGCCAGCGGAAGCTCCAAAAACTTCACCTTTGACATTACGCAATCGATGCAAACCATGACAGGCTATATCGTTGAATTTACAAGCGGAGATGCTGCAACGGGCACCACAGGTTATTATAGCCTCTATGCGGTAGGACTTTTGCTCTTTTTATTCACCATGGTAATGAATCTAATCGCTCAGTATATATCCCATAAATACAGGGAGGAATACTAAAATGATGGACTTCAATACAATTGGACAAAAGACCTTCAACCTATCAACAAAAGGTGTAAAAAAGGTCAATACCTATAAGATAAAAATAGATCATGATAGAATCAATCGACGAATTAAGCTCAATAATATCTCCAAGGTTGTTTTCTCACTATCAACTGTCTTTGCACTGATTGTTTTAGCTATTCTTCTATATCGTATTGGTGTGCAGAGCTATGGATGGCTTAACTTTAAATTTTTGACAAAAAACCTGTCAATCTTCCCGGAAAAAGCAGGCATCTATGGCGCAATCATCGGAACTGTGGGATTGATGCTGATTGTGATTCCCGTGACACTGGTATTGGGCGTAGCAACGGCCATTTATCTGGAGGAGTATGCGACAAGAGGAAAAATGCAAGCCTTTATCAAAATCAACATTTCAAATCTTGCCAGCGTGCCTTCAGTCATCTTTGGACTGTTGGGATTAACTGTTTTTTCTAGGATGCTTAATCTTGGTTCTAGCATACTGGCCGGAGGCTTAACCATGTCATTGCTAGTGCTGCCGATTGTTGTCGTCTCCAGTCAAGAGGCCATCAAGGCTGTCCCAAATTTTCTCAGAGAAGCCTCCTATGCTATGGGTGCCAATAAATGGACAACCGTCAGAAAAGTGGTACTGCCGGTAGCTATTCCGGGCATATTGACAGGCTCTATCCTCGCGTTATCCAGAGCTATCGGAGAGACCGCGCCGCTGGTAGTGTTAGGTATTCCAACCTTGATTCTGAGAATACCAAAAACTATCATGGATGACTTTACGGCTTTGCCGATTCAAATCTATTATTGGACGCTGGATACGGTGCTGACAGCAGAATATGCCAACTTAGCGGCAGCCACCATCGTCGTGTTGCTATTAGTTCTTTTCATCATGAATTCATTTGCCATTGTCATTAGAAATAAATTTCAAAAGAGATTTTAGTGGAGGAGATTAACTTGACTAATATAGAAACGAATAATCATAACATCGTTTATGATGTAGAAGGACTGAATCTCTGGTACGGAGATGACCAAGCCCTTAAAAATATCAATATGCAGATTGAAAAGAATGAAGTCACAGCCATCATTGGTCCTTCAGGATGCGGCAAATCAACCTTTATCAAAACACTCAACCGAATGATTGAAAACATACCGATTGTCAGAACATCAGGAGAAATCAGATATCACGGCAAAAACATTTTTGACAAGTCCATGCGCGTCGAGGAGCTTCGAACGATGGTTGGCATGGTCTTTCAAAAACCCAATCCCTTCCCTAAATCAATTTTTGAGAATGTTGTTTACGGACCTAGAATACACGGCATCAAGGACAAAAAAATATTGATGGAAATTACAGAGTCCAGCTTGAGAAGCGCCGCCCTATGGGACGAAGTCAAGGACAGACTGCATGACAATGCTTATGGCCTTTCAGGAGGACAACAGCAGAGGTTATGCATCGCGAGATGCTTGGCAGTACAACCGGATGTCATCTTAATGGATGAGCCCACATCGGCACTTGACCCGATAGCAACCTCAAAAATCGAGGAATTAATCGATCGTCTCAAAGAAGATTACACCATCAGTATTGTCACGCACTCTATGCAACAGGCCGCTAGAATTTCTGACAAGACAGCTTTCTTTCTAATGGGAGAGCTTATTGAATTTGACAATACAAAGGTAATCTTTTCAAACCCCAGAGATCAAAGAACAGAAGACTATATCACCGGTAGATTTGGTTAGGAGAATAAAAATAGATGAGAGAAAATATAGAACATCAATTATCAGTCATTCATGACCGCATGCTTACCATGAGCAACTTAGTTTCCAAAAGCATAGACAATGCCATGGAAGCCTTTGTCAAGCAAGACGCCAAGCTAGCGACGGATATCCTCGCCAATGACATCAAAATCAATCGTCTTGAGCAGGAGATCGAAGAATTGTGCGTCACATTGGCGGCTACCCAGTGTCCTCTAGGTTCGGACTTAAGGCACATGGTTACCATCCTCAAGATTGTGACGGATCTTGAAAGAGTAGGGGATTACAGCTGCAACATAGCAGAGGTTGCCATCGAAATGGGAAAATATCAATTGATTAAGCCTTTAGTAGATTTACCCATCTTAAATGAAAAAGCGACTAGCATGCTTAAAAATAGCTTAAAAGCTTATTTTGACAAGGATATCGACTTGGCTTATGCTACAGCAAAGCTAGATGAAGAGGTCGATAATTTATATAGAGCCATCTATCACGAGCTGCTATACTACATGAAAACTAAAAGTGATGAGGAAAATCAGATTATTGGACTCATTCTGATAGGGCGATATATTGAAAGAATCGCTGATCATGCGACCAACATCTGTGAAAGAGTTATCTTTATGGAAACAGGGAAAAGTGTTAAATTTTAAATCAGCGGAATGCTGATTTTTTTTTACAAAATCTTAGTTACTATATTTTTGGTATTAAATGAAAATACTCAGCGCATTCGGACATTATCAAATGAGCTCAAAGACTTATTTATTATAACTCATTAATGCTTCGTATTTATCATTATAATACCTTAGTTGATAATTTTACTTTGTAATTACTCTAAGAATCAGCGGAATGCTGATTTTTTTTTACTTGATTTGGTAAAATTTTAGGCATATACTATTTATAATTTAACATTTATTTATAAAAAAATATGAGGGGGGATACCATGAGTAAATTTTCGAATTTGATGAAGATGCTGATTTTATTGAAAGCACACAGACAGTTGAAGATTGAAGAATTGGCGACCTATCTTGAAGTCAACAAAAGAATGATCCAAACCTACAAAGACGATTTAATGATGGCGGGCATCTATCTTGAGTCCAGAGCAGGTCGTTACGGCGGCTACAGTCTGCCCAAAGGACACGACTGTTATCTACAGTTGGCTTTAGATCCGGATGAAGTCACAGCGCTTGAAATGGCTTACAAGCAATTAGAAGAATCAGGCTTTGTCTATCAAGAGGAGCTTTTCAATGCCTATCATAAAGTGATGGCGACTATGCAATGCGTCAAACCCACAGCTGAAGGATTGGACCATGACTATCATTTTGGGAGCAAATCATCACCGGCTGCCCTTCTTGGCAATCAGGAAAGCGAGTATTGCAAGCTTATCCACGCATCTATCATCCAAAAGACCAAAGTACAATTCAATTATTATTCACTCTACAACGATACCTACCAAGACCGAACGGTCAGTCCTTATGCTATCTACGAATACAAAAACGCCGTCTATATGACGGGCTTCTGCAACCTAAGGCAAGAACTCCGAGATTTTAAGCTGTCAAGAATCAAGTCCCTCGAAATGACGAAGGACCGTTTTGTCATGCCAAAAGATTTTAGTCTCAAGAAACAAATGCAAAATTGCCTCGGCATATTCAAGGATCAGCCTCAAAAGGTGGTCCTCAAGATCCGTCATCCCATGAGTCAAATCACCCGAGAAAAAAATTGGGCCGATAATCAAATCATTACTGATCTCATTGAAGAAAAGGCCATCCTTTTCGAAGCCAAGCTAAGAGGTGAAGTGGAAATCATCAGCTGGATTCTTTCCATGGGTGCCGATGTCGAAGTTTTGGAGCCGATAGAGCTCAAAAATAAAATTAAAAAAATATTAAGCGATATGATAGAAAATTACTGATTGTTACAGTTATAGACCTATGTTTGGTGATAGACTAAACTTAGGGTTTGGGGTTTTACATAGAAAAGGGGTATTGGGAATATTGTTTTGGGGGGAAGGGGGGATAAAGAGACTTATATAACAAATAAAAATATACAATAATATGGAGGATTGTCATGGGAAACAAAATTGCGTTAGACATTGGAATCAGTTCAGTTGGATGGGCTGTGGTTGGAGATGATTTAAAAATAATAGACGCTGGTTCTCGTTTGTTTGATTCAGCGGATACTAGCAAAAATGAGGATCGACGATCAAATAGAGGGAGAAGAAGGTTATTAAGAAGAAAAGCCAATCGTATAAATGAACTTAAAAAAATGTGGGAAGTTTTAGGACTTGAATGGAGTGAGGGATTTGAAGGAAACCCTTTGATTTTAAGGAACAAAGCATTGAATGAGAAGTTGACGGAAAAAGAATTACATTCAGTTTTACGGAATATTTTAAAACATAGAGGGATATCATATTTAGAAGACGCAATAGATGAAGATAAAGGGAATGATTATCAAAAGGCTCTCGCTATTAATGCAAAAGAATTGAGCGAAAGATTACCCTGCGAGATACAATTAGAAAGATATAATGAATTCAATAAATACCGTGGAGATAATATCGTTAATAAATCCAATGATGTTATTTGCATTAGCAATGTATTTACAAATAAAGGATACATGAAAGAAATAGAGAGAATTCTTGATTGTCAATCAAAATATCATGAATTTATTGATGATAACTTTATAGCAAAATACACGGAAATTTTTTCATCTAAAAGATTATATTATGAAGGTCCAGGAAACGAAAAATCAAGAACAGATTATGGAAAATATACTACTAAAATAAATGCTGAAACGGGAGAATTTATTACTGAAGATAATATATTCGAAAAATTAATAGGTAGATGTAGCGTGTACGAGGATCAAATGAGGGCAAGTGGTTCAAGCTATACTGCACAGGAATTTAACATTCTTAACGACTTGAATAATTTAAATATTAATGGCGAAAAACTAACTGAAAAAGAAAAAAGAAAAATAGTTCAAGTTATCTTATCTGAGAAAAGCACAAATGTTAACATGAAGAAAATTATAAAAAGTGTAATTAATGTAGAAATTTCAAGTTTTACCGGTGCTAGAATTGACAAACAAGATAATGAAATATTTCACACATTTGAAGCTTATAGAAAGTTAAAAAAGATTTTAGACGAAAATGGAATGGATATTAGTATATTTTGTCGAGAGGAATTAGATATAATTGCTCATATTCTTACAATTAATACGGATAAAGAATCTATAATTGAAGCAATAAATCGCGAAAATTTGAAAGTATCCCAAGAAATGATAGAAATTTTTGTAGAATTTCGCAAAAAAAACTCTAAACTATTTAATAAATGGCATTCGTTTTCGGTCAAATTAATGAATGAATTAATGGAAGACCTATACAGAACATCTAAAAATCAAATGGAACTCTTAGCGGACATGGGAGTTTTTAAAAGTATAAACGAAAAGTTTAAAGAATACTCTGAAATTCCTTATAAACTTGTTACCGAAGAAATTTATAATCCTATCGTAGTAAAGGCGGTAAATCAAAGCATTAAAGTTTTAAATAAATTAATTTTAATCTATGGGTACCCTGATGATGTTATTATTGAAATGGCAAGGGATAAAAATGAGGACGACCAGAAGAATCGTATTAAAAAATTTCAAGCAGATAATGAGAAAGAACTTTTAAATATTATTAAGAAAATTCATGATGAATCAAAGATAAAAATTCATGAGGAGATATTTTACAGACAAAAGACATTAAAGACGAAGTTGAGATTATGGAATGAACAAAAGGGAAAATGTCCTTATAGCGGGAAAACAATTTATATTAATGATATGTTAAATAGTCCGGAATTGTTTGAAATTGACCATATAATTCCGATTTCAATTTCATTTGATGATAGTCGAAACAATAAAGTATTAGTATATCGGAGCGAAAATCAACTTAAAGGAAACAGGACTCCGTTTATGTACCTTAAATCATTAAATAGAGAATGGAACTATGATAAGTATAAGATTTTAGTCAAAGATATGAAGTGTAATTATAAAAAAACATCAAATTTACTATTTGAAGAAAGTATAACAAAGCAAGAAGTTGTAAAAGGTTTCATTAACCGAAATTTAAATGATACCAGATATGCCTCTAGAGTAGTACTTAATACATTACAAAACTATTTTAAAGCTCATGAGATAAACACAAAAGTAAAGGTAATTAATGGGAGCTTTACCGCTCAATTAAGAAACAAGCTAAAATTAGAAAAAAACCGAGATGAATCTTATTCTCATCATGCAATAGACGCGATAACAGTATGCTATTCTCAATTGGGATTAAATACATTTATGAAAAATCTACATAGCATTATTGACTATGAAACAGGAGAGATACTTAATATTAAAGAGTATAGCACGATGTCGGATGAAGATCTTTATAAGCATTTAGTGTTTTATGAGAGAATCAAAGAAATGAATAAGAATATTGATCAAATAAAAGAAAAAATTAAATATTCTTATAAAGTAGATAAGAAAGTAAATCGTCAATTATCAAATGAAACTATTTACGGCACTAGGATGAAAAAAGACGGTACTATCCAAAAAATTAGCAAAATAAAAGATATATATTCAAAAGATGGATTTGAGAAATTTAAGAAAAAAATGTCTGATAAAAATGGAAAAAATAAATTGGAAGATTTTTTAATGTATCACAATGACCCTAAAAGTTTTGACTTGTTGATGAAAACAGCTACTCTATATAGAGATGAGACTAATCCGTTTTTAGCATATAAAGAAGATGTTGGAGAACCAATACGCAAGTATTCTAAAAATGGCAAAGGGCCTTTTATCACATCTTTAAAATACTATGATGGAGAAGTAAGATCACATATTGATATCTCTCATAAATACGGGCATGAAAAGGGGGCAAAAAAAGTAGTTTTAGACAGCTTAAAACCATATAGAACAGATGTCTATTACAAAAAAGAGGACAATAGTTATCATCTTGCAGGCATAAAATATATAAATTTCAAATTTACAAATGGAGAATATTTATTGGATGAAGATTCATACAACAAGATACTAGTAGATGAAAAAATATTGGATGAGGGAATAAGTTATAGGGATATTGAAAATTATGGATTTGAGTTTATGTTTTCTCTATATAAAAACGACATCATTCTTTATGAGAAAAATGGAGACACATATATCGAAAGATTTTTGTCTAGAACAATGCCTAATCAAAAAAATTATATTGAAACTAAACCAATAAATAAAAACAAATTTGATAAACAGAATTTGGTCGGTCTAGGAAAAACTTCCAAAATTGTAAAAATAAATACCGACATTCTTGGGAATAGGCATTATACTACAAAAGAGAAGTTTAACTTAGGAATAAATCTTGACAAATAGTTTTAGACGAGATATACTCAAAACAGGTTAAAAACTTTATAATGACTTAAGTTTTCAGGACCTACTAAAACAAGGCTTTATGCCGGAATCAAGAGACACCGACGGGTGTCTCTTTTCTTTTTTGAAAAAACGAGTAAATAATGAAACTTGGAGGATAGGTAGAATGTCTTTTAGAGTAATATTGATAGAGAATGGTGGAGACTTAAGGTATAAACTTGATAACTTATTAATTACAATTGATGGAAAAGAGACTTGGGTTCCGTTTGCTGATATATCTACTATTGTGGTAGATAACTTAAATATCTCTATAACTACAAGAGTATTAAATGCGATAGCTGAGGAAAATATTTGTTTAATTGTTTGCGATTATGATCATTTGCCAACGGGGATTTATTATGCTTATTGTAACCATAGTAGAGCAAGCAAAATAATTGGTTATCAAATTGACATGGACCAAATCACTAAAGATGAGTTGTGGCAAGAGATCGTTAGAAGTAAAATTTTGAATCAGTACAGAGTGCTAAAAATTCTTGGATTTGAAGAGGGCGCAAATAAAATTTTAGATTATTGGCAAAATGTTCAAATAGGAGATGCTTCTAACAGGGAAGCACATGCCGCTAAAGTATATTTTAATCAATTAATGGGGAAAAGTTTCTCAAGAGGAGATGACAATATTTTAATGAATTCTGGATTGGATTATGGATATACTATTATTAGGTCTTATTTGGCAAGATTATGTGTTGGTTATGGATTGAACACAATGTTGGGGATACACCATAAAAACGAATACAATAAATTTTGTTTAGTTGATGATTTGATAGAGCCGTTAAGACCAATTGTTGATTTGTTTGTTTATCAAATAATGAAAGATGGCAAATATTTTACTAAAGAACATAGGCATAAGTTAATTGACATTGTAAATCATAAAATTATATATAAAGAAAAAAATCAATTTTTAGGAAATGCAATAGATGAATACATATGCTGTTTTACTAATGCAATAAAAAACCAATGTTTTTCAGAGATAGAATATTTTGATGTCAATAATTATTTAGGTGAAAGATGAGATATAAAGTTATGAGATTATTATGTTTTTTTGATTTGCCGGTAGAAACACCACAAGAGAAAAAAGAGTATAGAATATTTCATAAAAATTTAATTTTAGAGGGATTTATTATGCTACAGTATTCTGTTTATATGCGCACATGTCCTAACAGAGATTATGTTAGTAGAATCAGTAAGAGGATTGAGCAGATAGCACCTAAACAAGGACATATACGTCTATTAATGACAACGGAAAAACAGTATGAAGACATGAAAATTATTATAGGCAAAAAAAGTAATACAGAATCTATAGTTGGATCAGAGAGGTTTATAAAGTTATGAAAAAATTATCAATTAAAGATTTTAGAGGCAAAAGCATTGAACTGAATTTTGGGAGTCTAACTCAAATGTTGGGATATGACGGTGAGAAAAAAGAATACATTATTGAGAGTTTGCGAAAGTTTTTTTCTAAATATAAGTATGACGACAGTGAGGATTATTATACTAACAACGTTAGTATAGATGATATGGAGATCGGCAGAAATTACTTTCAAACACATTATGCGAGTAATTTATCAGACATTGAAGATGATTTAAAAAATGCCAAATCTACGATGTTAAATGAATATCTACTAAAGCAAATCAATGATTTTGATTTAAGTAATTTAGTTGATCAATTTAATGAGTATATTGATCTGATTATTGAGAAAATCAACAGAGGAGTTAGTATTGAGTCATTGGATGTGGTTTTGAGTGTAAAACCTTATGGGATTGAAGATGTTATCAAGAATAATCTCAAAATTTCATTTGAGGATCATGAACAGAAAAATCTAAATTATATATCGAATTACAAGAAGATACTGTGTTTTCTGGAATTAATTGAAAAATTGAACCAGATTAACCCAAAGAAGAGACTAATAATCTTAAATAATATAGATAGATATATCAAACAAAATGAATTCCTAAGAATTATGGAACTAATGGAATTGAAATCAAAGGAAAATGATTTTTTTTATGTTGTTTCAAGTAGCATAGAAGGGTACTGTTATTTAAATCCTTTCATTCTACAAACGATTAATGTAATTAATGATACAACATATAGTTTTCCTCCAATGGAAATATTTAGGAAATATGTTGAAAATCATTATCCATATTATAAAAAGATAGATACAAACGATTTATTAGACAAATTGAAACCAGTCATACATAAAATTGGCAGCAAAGAAAACTATCTAAATATTGAGTCTCAAGTAATTTTAAAAATATTAAATGAATCCGAAAAAACAATTAATCGAGGTATTTTAATTCCAAATATATTGGAATTAAAATATATACAAGAGAAGCAAAAAATGGTATAATTAATTGAAATTTAAACGTTTTATAGGATGTTACTAAAATTGAAAAATGACGATTTGATATTTTAGTACCCTGAGAATTTAAGTCATTGTAAAACTTGGTCGATATATGTAAGGAGATTAGCATGATTTTAGTACCCTGAGAATTTAAGTCATTGTAAAACTAAGAAGCAAGGATTTGAAACCAAGCTATAATTTTAGTACCCTGAGAATTTAAGTCATTGTAAAACCAAGATAAGCTAATCTTACCCCATCATCTGATTTTAGTACCCTGAGAATTTAAGTCATTGTAAAACTCGAGGCCAGGGTTATCGCCTGGATGGCCGATTTTAGTACCCTGAGAATTTAAGTCATTGTAAAACATGTTTGTGGTGGATTCAACAACAAAACAGATTTTAGTACCCTGAGAATTTAAGTCATTGTAAAACGCAAGATAGCCAACAGGGGTTTGACTTATGATTTTAGTACCCTGAGAATTTAAGTCATTGTAAAACAGACACCGTTGATGCAGAGTATAGTGTGGAATTTTAGTACCCTGAGAATTTAAGTCATTGTAAAACCACCAGCGGCGGAGGTAGCGGCCGCGGCAAATTTTAGTACCCTGAGAATTTAAGTCATTGTAAAACGATATATTCGGTTTTATTAAGATATTGTTTATTTTAGTACCCTGAGAATTTAAGTCATTGTAAAACTTCCATACTATGCCATCTTTACATAAATCAATTTTAGTACCCTGAGAATTTAAGTCATTGTAAAACGTATCACTAATGTTAGCACCACGAAGGTTAATTTTAGTACCCTGAGAATTTAAGTCATTGTAAAACTTAATCAATTCGTTACAATCACTACATACGATTTTAGTACCCTGAGAATTTAAGTCATTGTAAAACCATAAGCTGTTAACGCATAATCACCGCCAAATTTTAGTACCCTGAGAATTTAAGTCATTGTAAAACTGAAAGTATTGACAATCAAATAAATTGGGCATTTTAGTACCCTGAGAATTTAAGTCATTGTAAAACAAACAGAATGATTTTAGCTTCGCATATAACATTTTAGTACCCTGAGAATTTAAGTCATTGTAAAACGGGGGGTTAATTCGCTGTCCGCGTAGGACGATTTTAGTACCCTGAGAATTTAAGTCATTGTAAAACTGAGAGCAATCGTCGAAGACAATAGTTACGATTTTAGTACCCTGAGAATTTAAGTCATTGTAAAACTTATTGGTTTGACAATACCTTTCTACCGTAATTTTAGTACCCTGAGAATTTAAGTCATTGTAAAAC
>JAFGVC010000121.1 GCA_016938195.1 Tissierellales bacterium
GGCTGTTGCAAAAATGCAACAGCCTTACAATTAAACTTTATTCAGTTAACGCCATTTTTAATGTCGGATACCAAAGTCAGGTATTATACCATCTGGGACTGCTTTTGCAATAGGCTTAACACTTTGATTTCTAATAAATCTCGAGCGCATCTGCCACTCTTTCAACTTGTTATCATACTTTTTAACATTCTCCGGATCCAGTGAGCCTTCTTTCAACCTGGCATATTTTTGAATATTACGGTTAATCTCTGCTTCACGCTTTGCTTTTTCATATTTTTCGCCAAGTTCATCTTCTCGTATAAGTTCTGGATCTTCATTGATGCCTTCAAAGAAGGTACTTAAGGTATGCTTGCAATTTGGATGGAGCAACCCATTTCTAATTGCTATACTAAGAAGCGGATAATCTCCATCACCCATCGTTCTTCTATTTTAGGCTTACTGAATCAGTCGTTTTTTCTTAATGCCTTCAATGTCCATTCATTTAAATGATTCAATTTGTTTGTTTGCTTCTCCTAGTTGATTTCTCATGCCTTCAATCTCTTTATCCTTTGTTGTTACCTTAGACTTCCCGGCCTCGATGTCCTTTCCATTTTCGTTCATGATTTTGTCGATTGCTTCTTTTTCTAGCTTTAATTCTTCTAAAAACTCTCTTTTCATGCTATTCTCCTGCAACTACGTTTTTTTACGAGGTAGCTCCTCTAGTTGCCTAATTTTTTACGCCCTCAGGTAGGCTAAATTTGGTATAAAAAATAAGCCTGTTTTACGTCTATTGCTTAAAGACATATAAAAAAGCACCCGTTATTCTTATGAATTGAGTGCTTATTTAATGATATCGACTATCCCTTTAGCGGCATTGTCCACTTTTTTCAGATACATTTAGTTTTTCATGACTAATCATGTTTGGACTAAATTCAGATACATCTATAGATTTTTCTAGAGTTATTTAAATTTTATACAAAATCTTGAAATTATCCATAGGCTATCTTTCGAATCTTTTAATTTCTGTTTCTGATAATTTATCACATTTTTTACCTGTACGCATGCAATAATTCCTAATCCCAAGCATATCAAGATTTTTCTTGCTCGACACAGTAAAAGTACCGTCAGGAGATAGCCTATCTAATTCTCTATATTTTTTTAATGTTTTATTCAAGTTTCTCACCACCGTAATAAGTTTGAATTAATTTCTCAAAACTTTCGCCTTCTATCAACATTCTTTGGCTTGAACCTATTTGCATTGCGCCAAGTTTACTTTTATAGTAATCTATAAGCTTTGTTTTAGCGTCAAAGTAAACATAATCATAGACTTCATCCTTAGCCTGCTTACAAGCATATGCGAATAAATGTGCCCCAACACCATCAAATAGACCAGTTTTCCCAAAATTGTGTGGTGATAACTCAATGATATCGACATAAACCGCTTTATTCGCCTTATCGATAACTGATGATATTAATCCCTGTATATCTTCGTTTTCTGTAGTTTTTAAGGCGTGTATCCCATAACCATTTTTCTTTGGGATTGACCAATCAAACATCCATCCTTCATAATCTGATTTTATTGAATCAACTGCAACCGCCCTGATTGCCTCTTAAGGCCTGTCTGTCTGAGAAAATCATCATGCATATTGTTCCAGCGCGCTATCTTCGCTGAGGCTTCAGCAGTAGGCACTCAGGTCGCTCCTCAGCGTTGCCCTATCCTCCATTACGGTAAAGCAATGTTAGTATAACAAAATACCTATGTGATTGGAATGCCAAAAACCCAAAATGTCCTTGACAAAGGGTACACATTATCGTTATTAAACGTTTATATTGAACTTCACTATAATAAATGAAAACCAATAGTTATGCTTCGATAAAAAACCCAGTGGTTAAATAGTGGTTAATTCAATTGGTGAAGATAGCCCTATTGGACCCTATCACTTACTGAGTTTAAAGTATAGAAGCCAATATATCAAGACTTGGAGATTTGATTAATACCAAGATAATCCATCAAAGCAGTCTGGAGAACTTTTGAGTAGTTGACTCCTTGCGCCTCTGACATTTCCTTCAGCCAAGCCGGTATGGTAAGATTGGTTTTCACCGCCCTATTGTCCAGCTCATTTCTTACCAGATCAGGGAAAGCTGTGACAGGAGATACGATAAACCCTGGTGAAGTGTCTGGATCCACCAGAGGTGTCTTGGAAGGCTCTGGTACTTCATCCCCATCCTTTTCCATGCCATATATATGCAATCCCAATGCCTCAGCAGCTTGTTTCAGCGCATCTTCAAAACTCTCTCCATAACTCACGCAACCCGGCAGGTCTGGAAAGTAAACGCTATAGCCTGATTCTATCGGTTCAAACACCGCTAAATAAGTAATCTTACGCATAATAACTCACCTCCTTATTTATATTGCAGACTGAGATCCTATTTTATCCCTGCCTGCTTTAATATGCTATTAAGCGTACCGGGAGCAATATCGCCTTTGTGACTAGGAACCGTCACTTTACCAGATTTTGTCGGATGCTTTAATTGGATATGAGAGCCTTTTGTTCTCGCTTCAATCTCTTTCCATCCATCTTTGTGCAAGATTATTAATACTTCTCTAACAGTCATCCCCGCTCCCTCTTTATAATTGTTATTATACGCCTTATTTATACGTATGTCAATGCAAATGATTCGCTTCGCCAAACGCTGTTAGCTACTACCACGTCACAAAAAGTCAGGGGGACGTTTTGTTTGACTTCATTAAAAA
>JAFGVC010000122.1 GCA_016938195.1 Tissierellales bacterium
GATCCAAAATGCCACTGCTCAACGCCGCTGAATCCGTTGCCGGTTGATGAGAAAACAGGAAAATGACCACCATCCATAGCACCACCAGTAACCACGCCACATGCTTCCGGTCCATCACATGCCTCCTAGGGTGGTAAAAGCACCATGGCTTAAGACCATGATGAGTATACCCGCAATCAAGTTACCCAGTATGATCGCAGGAAATGCAGTCTTGAATCTAATGTCTAGAAGCACCGCCGCCAAAGTTCCCGTCCAAACGCCCGTACCCGGTAAGGGAATAGCCACAAAGAGCAAAAGCCCCCAAAATCCGTATTTTTCTACGTAATGGCTGCGGTTAAGGGTCTTATAGATTAATCTATGAATCACTTTATCGTAAAATAAAGTGCCTTTCAACCATTTAAACACCGGCCGAATACCAAATAAAAGTATAGGCACGGGTAAAACACTGCCGATATAGCACGTGATAAAGGCGTGCATCGGCGACATACCCAGCGCCATGCCCACAGGTATGGCACCACGCAATTCAATGATAGGTAGCATGGACATCAATAACACTTTTATTTCAGTTGTTAAAAAATTCAATACTTGCAATGTCTTCTCTCCTCGTTGGAATCTCTTTCCATTGTAGCATAAAGACATCATCTTGTAATTTGATTTCAGCAGGAATATATGGTATTTTTGTAGAGATGATATATTATAGGAGGAAAAGAATTTGGAAAATTATACAACAGAAGATGAAATTAGTTTACGCAAACTGATAGAAATACTTTTAAAGGGGTGGAAGTGGATTATCATCATACCATTAATTTGTGGCATTGTAGCCTATGGCTATTCTAAATACGTGATGACGCCGACCTATGAATCAAAAGTCATTCTGGAAATCCACGCCCGTAGTGACAAGGCAACAACAATCACCAGTGTCAATAGTATTGATGAAGCCCTAAGTGCGCAACCACTGACACAAACCTTCTCCATGGACTCTTATATTCAGCAACTGACCAGTCCAGAAATTATTCTTGGAACGCTAAGAGAACTAAATCTTTCTGACCAATATACTTATGAACAATTTAAAGGCAAAGTTGCAGTTTCTCAAACCAAGGATTCTTCCTTGCTGACGATTACCATTACAGATAAAGATCCAGAAATGGCAGCGACTATCGCCAATACCCTATCTGCTACTTTTATGCGTCATGTTTCTGCAAAGAAAGAGGAACAGCTGGATACATCGACAGCTTTATTGACACAACAGCTGGACCTAGAAAAACAAAAATTGGATGACGTCCTTCTTGAAGTGAAAGAGTTCGAATCTCAGGAAAAAAACTTGGACTTCATGAATCAAGAATTAACACTCAACAACAGCAAACTCCAGAATGCCAAGAGCAACCTAAGTACGCTAACAGATAATTATAAAAAAGAAAAATATGAATTAGAACAAGATATCAAAGCTTCTAAAGAAAAAGTAGCCCATTATGAAAGCCTACTGAACCAAACGGCACAAACTTTCAACTTGAAAAAAGACGTTTTAGATTCTACCATCGGCACCAACTATGCTGCAACGGAAAATGTATCCCTAGAAGATCAAGTTGCCCTTTCCGTGGAATCCGAAGAATTAAACCCAGTTTATGTCAGCACTCTAGGAGCCTTAAATGCTGAAAAAATTCATCTTATCAATCTTGAAACCTCTATTACCAAATCAGAGAACATGTACAACTACAACTACAGCACATTAACGACAACTATCAGTACCTTAGAAACAACCATCAACACAGCGAGACGTGAAATTGCCGATCTATCCTATCAAAAAAGTTTACTTGACGATAAGCTCGCCATCACGAAACAAACTTACACAGCTTTTAACAACAAGCTGGAATCTGCACGGGTAGCCAAAGCTGCGAATATTTCTGAAACCTCAGTACTTTTAATGAGCGAAGGAGTAGCACCTTCTAATCCAACAGGACCTAGAAAACTTCTGAATACTGCTATTGCCATCGTTCTTGGCGGTATGGTTGTCGTATTTGGTCTCTTCTTCCAAGCTTATTGGAAAAACAGTGCCACACCAAGTAAATAATATAATAATGTATTAAAAAATCCATCATCCGAAAAGATGATGGATTTTTTTTAAGAGACATCTTCAGTCTCCAAGAAACTCTTATTAAGCTCTTTATTATCCCTATAAGTCGGTACAAATCGCTTAAGCTCCGATATTAGTAAATCACTTTCTTCTAAATCCGCTGTCTTACTGAGAATGTCGACCTTATTCACAATATCCTCGTACTCAATATCCAGCGGTTTACCTGTATGGATCTTTTCATGAAGGGTCTTCTTAAGACCTTCTTCCTCCATTAGCAGTTCTTCGTATAACTTTTCACCAGGTCTTAATCCTGTGATCAAAATCTTGATATCCTCATCTGGTATAAACCCAGAAAGTCGAATCAAATCCGCAGCCAAATCGTAAATCCGCACGGGATCCCCCATATCGAGAATGAAAATTTCGCCACCCTTGGCCATCGCACCAGCTTGTAGCACCAATTGCGCTGCCTCTGGTATCGTCATAAAATAACGAATAATCTCCCTATGAGTCACCGTCACCGGTCCACCATTTTCAATCTGCTTTTTAAATAGTGGAATCACACTACCATTACTACCCAGTACATTACCGAAACGCACCGCAACAAACTCAGTTTCACTGACCTTAGCATGGGCCTGAACAATCATCTCGCAAAAACGTTTGGTAGCGCCCATAACGTTGGTCGGATTGACCGCCTTATCTGTAGAAATCAAAACAAATTTCTCCAAACCCAATTCATGAGCTAGGCTCGCCATATTGAAAGTCCCTACGATATTATTTTTAACCGCTTCATAGGGATTATCTTCCATAAGAGGTACATGTTTATGAGCCGCAGCATGAAAGATCACATCCGGCGCCATCTCTTCCAAAACTCGCTTCATCCGCTTCTTATCCCTAACCGATGCAATAATGGCTCTCAACTTTAATTTTTCTTCAAAACCAAAAATATTATAAATCGCGTTCAGTTCATTTTGAAGTTCGTAGACATTGTTTTCATAGATATCGACAATAAACAGTTCTTCTGGATTGAATCTTGCAATCTGCCGACAAAGCTCTGATCCAATTGATCCGCCACCGCCCGTCACCATAATCCGCTTACCCTTAATATACGCTTCAATAGCCGTTGTGTCCAAACGTATAGCATCTCGTCCCAACAAGTCTTCAATGTTTACTTCACGGATCTGATTCACTGTCACCTTACCATCAATAAGCTCATAGACCCCTGGTAAAATTTTGATTTTCGCATCTGTAGCCTTACATCGATTCACGATAAATTTGGTCTCTTCCCTCGTAGCTGACGGAATGGCTATAATAATCTCATCCACATCATAGCGTTCTACCATCTCTTCGATACCCTTAATACAACCCAGTACCGGTGTTCCATTCAAACGATGGCCTTTTTTTGAAAGATCATCGTCAATAATACCTACTACGTTGTAATTGAGCTCCAAATGAGTTTTAAGTTCCTTAACAATCAGTGCCCCTGCATCGCCCGCGCCAACCACGAGAACATTTTGGGATTTAGGCCTTCGAATCAAGAAATTCTTATTTCTAAATCGTCGCAAAGCTCGATAGACAAATCGCACACCACCTACAAAAATCAAATCAAAAACACCTGCCATCACATAAACCGATCGAGGTAAGTGTGATTCCTGCATCAATACCAAATAAGTGACTGCCGCCGTATTAGCTGCAAAAACTGCAATACAAATATTCATCATCTCTTCAATACTGGCGTATTCCCAGAGACTTCTGTACAATCTGAACACCATAAAAATCACAATCTTGATAATGATTAAGGCCGGTATATACTTGACAAACAACTCATAATATTGAGCTTCAATCACACCATCAAAGCGCAGCCAGAGGGCACCATAATAGGCCATTATAATCGTCAAAACATCTATTGTTAATAGTAAAAGCATTCTTATCTTCTTCTGCATAGCAACCATCCAAACTTTGTTTATTCCTAGCCATTATACATGATTCCTCAGGAAATCTCAAATATTGGCACTTTATTTATAATCCTTTTAATGAGCAATTCAAAATCCTCATAAAGTGCATAGGGTGCATCGTACATATAAGTGATGATGCCATCGGGCCCAATAAAAGACTTCTGACCGCGAATAAGCCAACATAAAGACCTGACCTTTATCCTCTTTAAGCCCATTAAATTCAAGACCCCTACGCCGGGCAGTAAAAATAAAGCCCCAGCAATTTCTAAGGTCCGCTTAACCCACCAACGTCGCCTGCTAATACTTATAAAATTATAACACAATGCCGTTATAAGACCTCCCGCCAAAATGCCGTAACTGTCAATACCGACATCGGCAAGCAGTCCCGTTCTTCCTGGGATAAAAAGCTGATGAATTTCATCGCTGATGGCGTACAGTAGACTGAATACAAAGCCGCATAAAAAAGGGCGCCAGAGATTTTTCTCTTCCTTATAGAAGACGTTAAAACTTAAATAGGTAAGCACCCCATACAGAATCACATGAGCCGTTTTCCTAACGATGTAAATGGGGCTAAAATGCAACTTAACTCCAGATTCCATGTTATTGATTTCTTTCTGAGCCTCTGCAAAGGTCTCAATAAACACCTTAGCATCCAAATCCGATTGGTATGCTGGTCGATGAGAAAAATAAAAGATCAAGCCTGCCCATAATATCAGAAATACGAAAAAATATTGTCGTCTACGCTTCATGACTTATCGCCTCCAAAATTTCTAAATATGTCTTATAATTCACCTCTGCGTTATACTCCTTTTCAGCTTTTGCACGAGCCTTTTTGCCATGATCTTGGCAAATATCCCTATGATCATAATAAAAACGCACACGATGCTCCAGAGCCTCTACATCATGCAAGCTACAAAGAAAACCTGTAGAGCCTGACTCTACTAATTCTCGATTGCCTCTAATTTCATAAGCCACTGTCGGAATGCCTGATGCCATTGCTTCTAGTATGGACAGTGACAACCCCTCCCTGTAAGAGGGTAATAGATTCAGATGCACCCTATCCAAAACCCCTCGAATATCACTTACAAAACCATAAAAAACCACTGATGAGTAGCCCACTAAAAGCCCTCGTATTTCTTCTTCATTCTCCCCAGTACCCACTATGTGAAAAAGGATATCTTCACCCTCAAAGCGTTTCACCAGCTCAACAATTTCACGATAGCCCTTTTCCCAAACCATACGTGCACTGATAATCACGTTAAAAGTCCGCGCCTTAAAATCCCGGTTTGTCGTAAAATATTCAAGATCAACACCATTTGGGATATACTTCAACGCATTACCATAAGGTAAGGTCCGTTCATAGTCCTCACGATTAACAAAAGTGGTGACATCCCCAAGCGGTAATAGCAAGCGCTCAATAATATCAAAGACAAAAGTTTTCACAGAACTACTGGATTGATAATAACCATGCACCGTATGAATTACCTTGACATCTCTATTGAAAAACTTGCTCATCCGTGAATAAAATCCACCCTTAGACGTATGAGAATGAATAACACCACAACCATATTTCTTACACAACTGGGACAACTGATAAGCAGATTTTATATCGTTAATGAAATCAATCCTTCTTTTCATCGACGAAATAGAAACGACTTTAAACCCTTGCTCTTGATACCGCCGCACCGAATAAGGGTCTTTCACTATCATAAGCACCTCATGGCCAGCTGCCACGTAACGACAAGCTACCTGCTCTGCGACAACAAAAGAGCCACCAAAAATATCTGGACCAAACAAAACTAATATTTTCATTGAACAAAACCCTCTCTGAAATATAAGGGATATGGCCTTGTGACTATTTCTGATTCCTTGTCTTTATGATAAAAACCATAATACATCATATATACCTTATCATCCGTATCAAAAATCCACTCGGCTGTAAATTCCGTGCCAATTTCTAGTTCAGTAAGAGGCGTATCAAATTGATATTTCAATGCCTTTTGGTTGACCTTTTCAAAAGTTTCTTGATTTACAGGATATACCCTAAAAAGCAGTATGTAGTCTTTAGAAACTTCTCCAATTTTCTTAAACGTTGCTACAACTTTTGTTGTTCCATCTGGGTTAGCATTATAAACACTGCTAACAAGAGCAATCTCATCATTATAATTCACACCTGAAATCTCACCTTTGTAAAGGATCGACCGGTCTAAATATTTTTCGTCTACGTCATATTCATAAAAGCCATTAACTAAATCCAGTTTTCTCGAGTCATCACTGACTATTGTCTCCAAACCTCCCAAAGAAAGTAGTTTGTCTTCCACGGTTTGAGTCTCATGGCTTATAATATCCAATCGTTTTATGCCCACACTGGCATCTGGCGAATCAATGATCATTTGATAAACACCTGGTTCTAAATCTAGTGGCTCATAGTAAAATCCTAAACTATTTTTTATAATTAGCTCTCTTTCCGTTGGTCCATGGATATTGACTTTCAAATCTTTCTTTTGAGGATTTTCAAGTTCCATATAAATTGCCACATCTCCATCAACCAGAAATGAAATGACCTGTCCACTAGCAGTATACGGCAATGTCAATACTGGCATAATAAAACAACCCATCAACACACAACTTAAAGCGATACTGATGCTCTTTTTAAGAGACAATCGTGTTTTAAAACCACCCTTTTCTACTGTTGAAAACAAATAAACCCCATAACTAAACCATAAAATCCGGATGTTTTCCACATTAAAAAATAAAGAATAGGTCAATAATACCGCCAAATACATCAACGCATAAGGATGCCGCACTTTATAAATAAAATAGACAAATAAAAGGCCATAGAGCAAGGTCGCAAAAATGCCATTTTCCCCATAAAAAGAAAAAAATGTATTATGAACAATTTGATCTCTCAATAATTTTATATCCATTTGATCTGCGTACTCCGATGCATTGAGTATATAATTTCCCGTACCAATACCCGTTAAAACATGATCTTTTCCCATAGCATTGGCAATCTGGATTAAATCCGTTCTAAACTCTGTAGACGACTCAGTGCCATACACCACCCGATTTACGAGATATTCATAACTTTGGGCATCCAGATAGGTATCGTCTATATACAAAGCGCTAGCCACTAGCAAAAATCCTATAGAGCACGTCAGTATCAGTTTTCTTGGATTTATTGTATAAGTGATTAATAACATCCCTATCACTAAGCCAACAGCCAATAACGCCGTTCTCGATCCTGTCAAAATCAATCCAAATCCCAAGAATATAAAGCTAGTCCAAATGAAAGTCTTCAGTATTAATGATGTGCTTTCATCTATCAATTTAAAGCCTGCAATAATACCTAAAATCATCACCAGACCTGCCACATTGGGATCATTGGCCAAAGCGATTAATCGAGAGCCAGCTGTTACCCAAGACAGTTTAAAGAATATTTGCCCTAAAAGCCCTATAATGACAAATAGGAGACTGGTTGTATAAATAGCTAAGAATACTTTTTTTTCTCCAAGAAAATAGACCGAAGAAACACCTATGATAAAATAAAAAAAGCTGAGTATAAACTTTAAGTTAGCAATCACAGCACCTGGATAGTCCAGCGTTTGAACATCCAGATGATAAGACACAATACTAGAAAGCCCTCTGATGACAATTAGACCTATAAAAATATAAAGGGCCCTTTCTCTTATCAGCGTCTTACTATAGGTGGCATCCATAAAAAAAGACACCATCAAAAATAATCCCACCATCACAAGCACAAAATCCGCCGGTGAAAAATTCACCACTACAGGCTTCTGAATTACTTTGGTAATCATCATCAATGGTATTATAAATAATAATAAAACATCTCTAACGGCTTTCATTCTTATATTTCCTCATTTCTATGACAAAAGCAATACCCAATAAAACCGTACTAATGACAATGCTCATCACACTGACGAATACCACTTGAGTTGGTGAATTTGCCGTCTTGGATATTGATATATTCAAAATAATGCCTACAACACTCGTCCCCAGCAGGACAACTTCCTTCTTCCTCAGGATCATAAATCGTACCATCATCTCTCTAACAGCTAAGGGTAGGAGTGCCAAAGCATAAATCTTTAAATATAAGGCAATGGTCCCTGAAGTCCCACTGTATAAACGCCCTCTCACAAACAGTATTTCAATAATCTCCTGACCAAAAAAAACAAGACCTAAAATACATAAAGCGCTGGATAACATCAATAAAAAAGTAGCTTTATAAAATAAATTTAGCAAAGCCTGATATTTTTTTTCGTTATAGTGCAATACTAATTTGGGATAAATCACCGTCGTAATTCCCATAACGATAATGCCCATAAACATAAAACTTACCTTGCCACCCAAATCCAAGAGAGTCAACTCTCCATCACCCATTAGAGAAATATACTTTCGATCAATCAGCACATGCAACTGTTCAAATGCCATGACAAAAGAAATCATCCCAATGGTGTACAAAGATCTAAATTCTATCTTTGCCACCGGCGCATATTTTAATTTCTCAAGGTCTATGTCTTTGATCAATAAAAGCACTTGTGTCAACATAGCTAGGAAAAATAATAGGCTATGGGTGTTAAAGAATAATATACCTGCCATCACCATGATATTAAAAAGAAAACCTATCAAAGTAGTGCGGTAAAATCGCTGATAACTTTGATGATAGGCAACCAAAGCATATATCAACGGCACCCATATAGAAGCATAAACGGCGTCCGAGAACAAACGCCTTATGGTTTCATCAATCAACCCGTTATATAAAAGTTGAATGAAAAAACCAGAACAAAAACTATACAAACCTATAAATGCCAATGCAATAAAACTCCCCTTAATAATAAAGGCTTTAATCAAAGCGTAATCTGCTTCACTTCGATTAAACTTAGGTATCAGATATAAGGTAACTGCTTTGCCAACCAAGGCGTATAGAGTCAACACAATCGATAAGGCCACAAAAAATCCATCAGAAAAATGACTGGCCCCATATTGAGATACAACCACTGCATCACGCATTAAGCCAGACATCTTAGTCACTAGCAATATAATAATCACTATCATCATAGAAATAATAGATTTTTTTCTCATAACTCTACCTAGTTTCTAACTCATAACCGTAAGTTGTATGCTTAAGTTTAAGCCCGTACTTTTTAAGATGCGTCCTTAGATCCACATCAAATGTTTCCTTGTTGTGAAACAGCCCCAACACCACAATTTTAACAGTCATAATAATCATCTTGAAATCAAACCATACATTGGCATTACGTATATAAATCAAATCATACTTCAGTTTTTCGCTAGCTGATGTGCTATAATCTCCAAGGACTTGAGCCAATCCTGTAATTCCAGCCTTCGCTAAAAATCGATGCTCAAACCCTTCAATGTCTTGGATAAATTCCGATACAAATTCCGGCCGCTCTGGTCTTGGACCGACAATAGACATGTCCCCTTTAAGCACGTTGATAAACTGAGGCAGTTCATCAATGCGATGCTTTCTCATAAAAGCTCCCAATCTGGTGATCCGAACATCATCTAAAGCAGCAAAAACAGCGCCACTTTCACCTTCTGCATTTTCTACCATGGTCCGTAATTTAATAACATCAAATTCTTTTCTGCCATAAGACACCCTTTTTTGAGTATAAAAACAGCGCCCGCCATCTTGAAATTTAACGAGAACTGCAAAAATTGAAATAATCGGACATGCAATCAACAAAAAAAGACATCCGAAAAACAAGTCAAAAATTCGCTTGGCTATACGTCGCTCAAGAGAAATATTTAACTGATTAATTCGGTAAAACGGCACATCCACCATTTGTCCTAACTGGGCATTCATCTGAGCAATTTCGTACATGGTCGGCACAATATAAACGCTTTTTTCTTTCCCTAAACTCCACTTAATCAATTGGTCCTTTACTATCGTTGAAACCCTTTCTCCAACAATAATTTTTTCGCCTATATCTGCTAGAGACAACAACTCCTTATCATCTTCATAGATAATACGAACAACATCATCAAACTTAATCGTCGCCGTTATTGTTTTATTAATAAATTCTGTATCCGATTCTCTAGGAATCACCAAGACCACCTTGTGACGACGCCGAAGCTTTAAAATTAGTTTCACAAACAGATATTTAGTGCAACTAAAAATTACAATCATCATAAAAAAACCGATGGCAATAATCGTTCGAGGAAAAGCAAAGGATCGGACATAAAACACAACAAAAGTCGTTGCTAGCGCCATCAAAAAAGAAACCCCAACCGTCTTCAAAAAGACTTCCCCTTGAGGCTTCTTTGCCATATCTAAATAGCCCGTCGCAAATATAATCAGTACAATAGCTACCGAAATATAAGGCGCCGCATTCATATACGCCATAACATTTTCTTCGAAAAAATCATTTTGATATCGAAGGACAAACGATAAATAATAGGATAAATGAGTCACTATTAAAAACGTTGCCAATTCTAATGCTTTTATTAAAATATTGTATTTACTTCTCAAAATTAAGCCACCTTCTCTAGCTACAGTTTAGCAAAAATAAGGTGGCCTTACAAGATGAGCTATAATTGACTTTTCATCATCGTCAAAGCAAGTTACTTATCTTAGCACTATCCACCACTCACAATAGACAATACGGGCATACCGAAAACGCTACTCTCCCACACAAGAATATTCAATTAATCTCTACTAAATAAATCTCTCGTGTAGACCTTGTCTGCGACATCTCTTATTTCAGCAGATAATCTATTGGCAACTATTACATCAGATATTTTTTTAAACTCATCAAAGTCCTTAATTACTCTTGAGTGATAAAACTCATCTTCATGTAGCGTCGGCTCGAATACAACAACTTCTATCCCTTTAGCCTTAATTCGTTTCATGACACCTTGAATAGCAGACTGACGGAAATTATCTGAGTCCATTTTCATGGTAAGTCTATAGATTCCTACAAGTTTGGGCTGTCTTTTAATAATCATTTCAGCTATATGATCTTTTCTCGTGCGATTAGCATCAACTATAGCAGACATGATGTTCTGAGGTACGTCCTGGTAATTAACTAATAATTGTTTAGTATCTTTGGGCAAGCAGTATCCACCATAACCGAATGAAGGATTATTATAATGATTTCCAATACGTGGATCTAGTCCCACGCCCTCAATGATTTGCTGTGTATTAAGTCCTCTCACTTCTGCGTACGAGTCGAGTTCGTTAAAGTATGCTACTCTAAGCGCAAGATAAGTATTAGCAAAAAGTTTTACAGCTTCTGCCTCTGTCGCGTCTGTATATAGAATTGGGATGTCCTTCTTGATAGCGCCTTGTGCAAGAAGTTCAGCAAACATTTTTGCTCTCTCAGATTGCTCTCCAACTACAATTCTAGATGGATAAAGATTATCATATAAAGCCTTTCCTTCTCTTAAGAACTCTGGCGAAAATATAATGTTCTCAGTATCAAACATTTCCCTTACTTTTTCTGTATATCCAACAGGTACTGTAGATTTAATAACCATTACAGCATCTGAATTTATCGATAAGACATTTGCAATTACTGCTTCAACTGTTCTTGTATTGAAATAATTCTTCTCTGGGTCATAATTTGTCGGTGTTGAAATGATGACATATTCCGCATCTTTGTATGCTTCAAAATTATCTGTAGTAGCCCTTAGATTAAGTTCCTTGGTTGCCAAATATTCTTCAATCTCCGGATCAATAATAGGCGATTTTTTTTTATTTATCATGTCTACTTTGTCTTTTATTATATCCAAAGCAATGACCTCATTATGTTGTGCTAAAAGTATAGCATTAGATAGGCCAACGTATCCCGTACCAGCGACAGTAATCTTCATGCTGTACATTCCTCC
>JAFGVC010000123.1 GCA_016938195.1 Tissierellales bacterium
ATTATATGCATTCATGACTTATTTGTCAATATTTTCCCACTCCGTCATATGCTTTCTCACCTTAAGAGGCACAAATTTTTGCTGCAGATCCGGATTAAATCTTGAGTCTATGCCAACGGCATGGAAGTATGTTTTCCACAAATCCTGGAAAAATCGTTCTCGATTATCAATGCCTACATCATGATTCAACTCAAAGTCCGTAACAATCCACTGACCTTGACGGCAAATCACTGCTTTTTTTCTTGACAAATCATGGATGATAAAATCCTCGCTTGACAGTCGGTCAGCAAAATGCTCTGCAAGAGTCGCTAAAATATCATTTTCAGGTTCCATAGAAGCATATAAGCAACTCCCCATTTCGATAAACCTTAAGATGCCAATATATCGGTGCCTCTCTCTAGAAACACGAAGGCTTAAACGTTTGATAGGAAGGGTCTCCGGAGCGGAATACAACAGTTCAATCCGTGCCCCAAGCTTAAAGGCAAATATGAGATAGCGTAACAGATAGCAATCCTTATGATATTCGTTAGACAGAAACGTCATATACACATCATGGTAAGAGTTTTCGGTCAACTTTGAAGAAATAGCCCTGCGTACGCGTTCAGCTTTTTCAAAATCCGTCTTAATCATATAAGCTTCTTCACCCAAGCAACCCATATACACGGCCTGTGCATAAATTCCGGTAGCCGGTTGAGTATAATAATGCGCATAGATACAAGTCAAAAAACCCTCAAATAATCCATCATATAAATAAATCATATGCCCTCCACCTCCTAACCATGAATCTCTGAAAACAAAGACATCTGCTCATACTCAGGTTTCGGACCAAACACACGCTTCAGATATTCGGGTTCCAGCCTATAATCTCCATAAAACAATCCCTTGCATGTGATAAAATATTTGGCTCGTTTGACGACAATACCCATTTTCTTTAAATCATCATAGCCCACAGTGCCTATTTTACGTTGCTCAACAATTCTTTTAGCCGATACCGGTCCAATCCCCGGGACACGCAATAGCATCCGATAGTCCGCCTGATTGATTTCCATTGGAAAATGTTCAAGATTTCGGAGTGCCCAATTCATTTTGGGATCAAAATCCAGGTCAAAATTCTGCTCATGCTCAGACAAAATTTCTGTCGCATCAAAATGATAAAATCTAAGCAACCAATCGGCCTGATAAAGTCTGTGTTCACGCAAAAGAGGCGGTGTTGTCTGTAAAGATGGGAGATGACTATCCGAATTAACAGGCACATAAGCTGAATAATACACGCGTTTAAGTCCGAAGCGCCGATATAAATTTTGTGCTGAAAAAAGCATGCTGCGATCACTATCTCTTGTAGCTCCAACAATCATCTGCGTGGATTGGCCGGCCGGAACAAACTTCGACTTGTGTCGGTACTTCCCGAAATCTTCTCTTACCTCATCAATCCCCTGTTTGATCTGTGCCATCGGCAAAAATAGCTTTTGGGGATTTTTCTGAGGTGCCAATAATTTCAAGCTTTCCACAGAAGAAAACTCAATATTGACGCTCATCCTATCAGCCAACTCACCGGCCTGTCGAATCAACATGGGATCCGCACCCGGAATCGCTTTGACATGAATATAACCGTTAAAAAGATAGCGCATCCTCAGAATGCGCAACACTTGAACAATTTTTTCCATCGTATAATCAGGATTCACTTCAATCGCTGAACTCAAAAACAATCCCTCAATATAATTCCTTCTGTAAAATTCAATGGTTAACAAAGCCACCTCATCAGCCGTCATGCTCACCCTTTTGATGTCATTGTCAGAACGGTTGACGCAATAAGCACAATTATAAATACAATCATTGGTCATCAACGTTTTTAACAAAGAAATACACCGTCCATCTGATGCCCACGAATGACAGATGCCAAAAGCAGTCGCATTACCAATCCCCCCGGTCTTGCTCTTGCCACTTCGTTCAATTCCACTAGAAGCACAACTGACATCATACTTTGCCGATTCAGTCAGTACTTTTAATTTTTCCAACAAACCCTCATTTAACATACCGCACCACCTCTATGCACAAAAATACGGTCCCTCACGGAAAATCCCATAATTAATTATAGCATAAAAATGATAATGAATCAAACATTTGTTCTATTAATAGTGGCTTTATGCTCAATTTATTATCAATTTCTCCAGTGCCCGATAATAAATTTCCACGCATTTATTTAGAGATTCAATAAAATTTCTTTGATTTCAATATATCACCCTTTCAGATCATCTATAGGATATAGATTTTTTGTTGATTATTTAACAAAAAAGAGTTTTTACAGCTATGAAGGTATGATAAACTATAAATGTTGACAAAAATTATACCTACGGAGGATGATATGAAAAATTTTAAAAAAACAATCGTTTTATTATTGGTACTCGCATTGATGCTAAGTACCGTCGCTTGTGGCAATCAACAGCCCGTTTCAACCGCTAGTACCACCAGCGTAGCACCAGAACTCAAATCGTATTATGAAGTGTTTTATGAAGAAGGATTATCAGGAGCACTGGTATATTATGATGCGAACTATGACCTTTTTGACGAAGAAACAAAAACAGCATTTGCTAATGCGCTAAGAGAAGATCTGGCAAAAAAAGGTGAGCAATACAAACCCCTCACTGAGATAGAACGCGCAGCTATTCCGGCTCCTCCAATGCTAGAATACGTCGACGACTTCTATCCCAATGTTTTTAGTAGTGAAACGTATACTTTCAATATCAACTCATTAAATGAAGAACTGAGAGGACTTAGCACTGAAATAGAAAAAGACAATTTATTCTCACTTTGCAAAGCTTACTGGGTCACAGAAGGCATGATTGAAGACATAGGATTTGCTCCCGTCATCAATAGTGAGGCGTACCAAATTATCAAAGATAGATTATTAGAAGACAAGGATTCAACAATCGATAATATTTATAGCTATAACCATCATATTGGTGGTCTAGATACCACCTTTAGCTCAGATGAAACTTATCCGATTGTTTTAGTCGAAAATCCGGATAAATTTGATCTCTTTAAAGAATATAACAAGGTGACCCTTTATGTCCCTGTAAAAATAATTGACGAACCCATCTCAGGCAATAGTGTAACCCCAAGTACGACAACAGCTGAATCAACAGAAATCCCTGAAAATATAGCCATCAAAAACTATAATGGACCGGGTCTAGACCAATTAGAAGTCATCACTTATGATTTTAAATACGATGCGCAAACAGAAATCAATAAAACACTGGCTGTTTTCGGCACAATCCATGACGTAGAAATTGGAAAAATCAGGTTGTATACTGAAGGCTTCCTAGAAAGTATGGTTGAATACGATGAACTCACGGATACACTCATAAAACTAAATGATTGTCCTTTCAATGACACTGACATGTCAAACTACATGGTTTATGTAAGCTTCTACGATGAAAATTTAAATTATAACTTTATCGGATTTGCCGGAGAATATGATAAGAATGATTCTTATGTCGCTTCAACTGATATAAAAGAAACCCCGCTAAAAAGTGGTGGACCTTCAAAAGTGTCCTTCGACGGTGGTGAAGCTACCTTCTTAGCAGACATACCAGGAAGTAGCTCTGATTTCTCAGCCATATTTCTTGTCGAAAATTTTGAAGACTATGCTACTGACGAAACATTGATTAAACATATGGCTTTAGACTCAAGATTAATGGATTACTACGATTTAGAAGATGATGTAGCTTACGTTCCTTTATGGATATCCAGTAACATGTATGATATAAAAGTCATCTACTCGAATTATGGCGAAGTCATGGAAACCTTATCTCCCATTAAAAACATCAAAGCAGGAACATGGTTAAATTGTATCGGCATATTACAAGGCGATGGCGAAGCCTATGTCATCCAATTCAAATTGAAGGATGGCACCCAAAAGGAAATATTCATTACCACCAGTGAATCAGATGATGATGTGCTCATCAACGGCTACCTGATAAAAATCCAATAATTGAAAAAGCTCTTGAAATGTAAGTATCCATTTCAAGAGCTTTTGTGTTTTAAGATAGAGACAGCCCTTAACCACACATGTTCTCGTAAATCCAATTGACGAAATGGCCGGTTTTTCGCTCAATATCCATTCTCGTTTCAAGGCTGTGCTTGGGGTCATGTGCAAATTCTGTAAATAAATTGACATAATCAAACATGGACTGATTGTTGCGATAGGGAGAATTAAAAACCTTCGCTGAAAGGTTTCCTTTATTTCTTCTGATAGGTCCTTTCATCATGTCTGCATCAAACTCAAACACCTTGTCCTGTTCTAATTTTTTTCTGATATTTTTTTCATAATCTCTGAGAGGTATAATTTTATAAACTTGATCTGCGCCACCAAGCGATACAAGGCGTTTCTCATCAAACGGAATTTCTACTAATCTGATCAACATTTCCTTGACCCTATCAATATTTTTTATCACCTCAGGCAATCGCTTGTCAATTCTTGATAGAAAAGTTTTTTTGTAGCCACTGTGCCAAATATGTGAAGATACTTTTCCGGTATCGACAATCAATCCATTCGAGCATACTAGTCGATAAATAAAATAAGCGATATTGATGCTCCCTTTACCAGTCATACTATTCGACAGCTGTAATCCTATTCTGGATTTATCCGGATAATCCCCCTCATAACCCGTGATGATGCCTGAATTGATATCGTTTGACAGCAACCTTAGATAAAGATTGGTGTTTTCGACATAGCTCTCAATCATTTCAAAATCCTTATAGAAGCCCTTGTAGTTATTATTCAAATCCTCCAGTAAATCATAATTCGTATACACCTGATAGTTGTTGCTGACAATCCCTAGCACAGTGTTATCATCGCTGATATCCACCACAAATCGATAGCTCTTGAGCTTGCCTCGTACGTTTTCTTTAATCAAATAATCGTTGATGACCTGAGTTGCTAGATTTTCCTTGTCAATGCCTTCTAGAAAACTAGCCGATAGCTTCAATAATTTACACCAATCCGAAAACCCTATCTCATTGAATCGAACCTTTCGGCTTGACGTCCCAAAAGTCTCGTCCTCCATAAAGGTAGCCCTGTTTTCAATATATTCTCCAATGGACTGATATTTAATTCTTTGTCTTTCCTCATTACAGTAATGCTTGATTGATTGCAAATCTTTAAACGACTGCGGCTTAACTTTTTTAACTTTTATCGGCATTTTTAGCCCCCCTTATATACTCTGGATTCCTTTGATTTCATTTTATCACTCATCCACGTAGTATATAGGGTAGGTATGTAAATCCATTACAATAATATCTTCTAATGTGATGGATTCTCACTTTTTATGTAATTGGATATACTCAGAAAAAGATGATGCTCCTAACTTTCGACGTTTTTTAAGCATGGCTAACCAAATAGTATTACCTTCATCTTCTGTAATATAACCTTTTTCTAATGCTAGAACTAATATATCCCCAGTCGTTATATGTTTTAGTTCAAGTTCAGCAATATATAAACTAATGTCCCTTAAGTTATTACTTGCAACAATACCATTATTTATTTTTGCAAGTGCAATAGAAGCAGCTTCTCCTGGTCCAATAATCTTATGTCCTTTATCCGGAAAGGTTGTAAGCTTTTGATATATACTATAGGCTTCACTATCAACATGAATCATAGCGAGACTCGCTAGATTATTATTTAGGAGATAATCAATTCTCTGTTTTAAATGAGGCGTTGTTGGATATGATATTTCATCATATACCGGTTTTGGGATAATAATCTTTCCAGGATAAAGTAAATATAATAAATATTGCTCATTGACCCATAAAAACGCTGAAATACAATCACTATCAAAAAAAAGCGAATCAATCATTTAATTCGCCTCCTTCGAATTCTTCGCCATAAACAAGATCAGGTCTAAAAGCAGTCAATAATAGTTGTTCATATTTGCCAGTTGAAATAAGGTCTTTTTCAAGGAGCGCTTCAGTTTGTTGGATATAATAGCCGTATGTTTTGTACTGCTTATTTTCAGAAAGAGGTTTATAAAGCGCGTCGTCATAACCTAAATTTACTGCTGAACGAATAACTCCAAGTCTGAATCGATTGGCTTCTTGGGAAGTTATCTGTTTGTCTTGAATTAATCGATATAACATCGCCTGTCTACTCACTCCAAAGTATTGTTCCAGTCTAACAATTGCTTGAATTCTAAAGTTGTCAATCTCACTACCTTGTATTTTCTTAATAGCCTCAAATAAAGCAACGGGCGGTATAAGAAAATAGGAGGCAAATTGATCAGCAGCCTTTTCAACTTCATTTCCACAACCTATTTTTATTGTACATGCATTTGATTGTTCTTGCTCATCGAAATACAAATGAAAAAATTCATGAGCCAAAGAAAATCGCTGTCTTCCTATAGACATAGCTGAATTAATAGCAATAACCGGATTGCCATCATTTTTTATGCATATTCCGCTTAAATGGTCTCCCATTGGGTAAAAAACTAGAGTTAATTTCGGGATGGTATGCGCTAACGAAAAAACATCAATGGGTGATGTTGTATCTTCACCCAAATCTTTACGCAAGCTTAATGCTTTTGTACAAAGATCTATTTTTTCAATCAATTCAATTGCCTCCCAATAATTTTGTCATAAAATTTAGGTTTAAGGCAATTCTATTAATGGCGCTAATTGCTTCTAAATCTTCTTCGGTAATTTCATTCGCTCTAAGAGCAAACGAAATTCTATTTGCGGTAATTGACTTTTCATAAAAGCTCTCTACAGTCACTCCGAACAATGCAGATAGTTTTTCTAACATATCCGAAGTTATCAATCGCTCATTTTTTTCAATTTTAGATATTAAACTTTGATCAACTTTTAAATATTTTGCAATATTATTTTGCGTGAATCCGCTTTGTTCTCTTAAAGTTTTTATGTTATCACCCATATATATTTTTGCAGAATCCATAAAAACACCTCCTCCTTAGTCATATTATATATAATTTATGTCATAAATACAACTATTATATTTCTAAAATTTATGACACGAATTGCGCGAAGGTGTATTTATTTAAATGGTCATTAAACCATATCCATAATCATTTTGATTACAAGCACAAGAGAAGCGACAACAAAGACCGGCTTTATGAATTTTGAACCTTTCGTCAACGCCAGCTTCGCTCCAACTTGACCGCCAATCATCATCGATATCGCCATAGGAATTGCATAATAAAATGTCACTTCTCCATTAATCAAAAACAAGACCGATGCAATGGCGTTTCCCGTCAAGTTCAGCATTTTTGCATTTGCGGAAGCTTTTTTAAAGTCAAACCCAAAGATTGCGATTAAAGCAAATATTAAAAAAGACCCCGTACCCGGTCCAAAAAAACCATTGTAAAATCCGATGCCAAGTGCCATCAACATACCGATTGATATACTTTTCTTGGTCAATTGCACATGATTATTTTTCAATCCCAATTCTTTGTGAAACAAAGTGTACAGCCCAATACCCAATACCAAAACAATAATCATAGCTCTTAAAAATTCCGGATCAACTCTTAATACGACCCATACGCCAATAGCCGACCCAATTAATGAGAAAGGCAATAAATATTTCATCAGCTTCGTATTTACTTCGCCACCCTTTAAAAAAGCCAAGGTTGACGATAATGACCCAAAGGAAGACGCGAATTTATTGGTTCCAAGAGCCAGATAAGTCGGCATGCCGGTTGCCAAAAGTGCAGGAATCGTAATCAACCCTCCGCCACCGACAATCGCGTCCACCAATGCCGCAAAAAAACTAGCTAAACATATTAAAAGTAAAGTCAAATTGTGCCTCCACATCCGTTATTAAGTCAATATATACCCCAAATGGCTATCTTTTATTCACTCCGAGCTGCACTAATAGTATTATTGGTATTGGAACTATAAACAATAACACTAAACAGTGGTCAACTTTTATTATGTCTTTTACAGTGAATCCTCAATACTTGATTATTTGAGTAGTTTTCTATATTAATTAAAATACCGTCAACAAAAAATCAATGAGATTTTTATGGATGATTCCTTCTCTAGCTAAAGTCATACGATCTAGGGTAATCACATATTTCGGAAAATTATCATTGATATTTTCATATGCGCCAAATTCACGTTCTATTACATTTTCATCACTTAGCATATAAGCAGCCTGAATATAGATCTTTTCTTCACCTTTTTGTGCAATAAAGTCAACTTCACCCTTATATGTCTTCCCAATATAAACCTGGTAACCTCTCGCTATCAATTCGTTATAGCATATCGTCTCCACTATGTAACTATACTCATCTTTAACTCGATTTTTCTTTAACTGAAAAAATCCCAAATCACATACATATGTCTTTTCTTCATAGGCTAATAATCTCTTCCCACGTATATCATATCTCTGAACTTTATCACATATACATGCGTCTGTTATATACTTCAAATAGTCATATACTGTAGGCGCTGATATCGGCTGATTTCTGTCAGTAAGTGATGAAGCAATCACATTTCCTGAAATAGTTGTTGATGAATTGGCCACTACATACTCCAATACCTTTTCCAAAGCCACAGGCGACGCCACTTTATTTCTCATAATTATATCTTTTAAAACAACAGAATCGTAAATGTTTGATAGTATAATATTTTTACTACTCTCATCCGATTCTTTGCATACCAAGGGGAATCCCCCCCACTTCATATATTCATCTAGGAGCTCTTCTTTGGTTCTATTTCTTAACATTTCATTCTGGCATTCACAATATTCCTTAAAATTAAAAGGCATAATACGAAACGAAATGGTTCTACCACTTAAATGTGTTGCCAACTCCCCTGAGAGCAGTTTAGAATTTGATCCTGTGATAAAAATACTAACGTCATGTGTTGAGCGAAATGAATTGATAACTAGTTCAAACTCATTAACATTTTGAATCTCATCAAAAAACAAATAATATTTCTCTTCATCATTTATACTTGTTTCAACATACTCATAGAGTGAATCGGCATTACATATCTTTCGATTTTTGTAATCTTCAAAATTAATATATATAATTTTACTTTCTGGTATTTTTCTTTCTATTAGCTCTTGAATCATTTGCCTCATAATCGTTGATTTACCACAACGTCTAATACCGGTGATTACTTTTACCATTTCTGAATTATAAAATGGTCGTATCCGTTCCAAATACATTTCTCTTTTAACCATATATAGTCACCTCTTCAATCATAACAGTTTATATGACTATAACATACTTATTTCGATAAATCAAACAGAATTAAACATATTTAATTCTGTTTGATTTATCGGTTTTGGTGTTAAAATTATTTAATTCTCTAGGCCTTGAAGCCAGTCATGGCTATCCTTTATTCACCCCGAGTCGCATAATATTATTCGAGTTTTCATACACTGCTTCAAAATCGCTATTTTTATCAAATATTTATTTTACAAAATCGCTATTTTTAATTTCTGTATTTTTAACAGAATCGCTATTTTTGTTATTTTTGCTGTCATGTAACTCAGCCGGTATCAAGTTAAAACAAAGCGTTTAATAGCTCATGCATCATCACCGCGGCTTCAGAGCGCGTGATAAAGCCATCACCAGAGCTCTCACAAGTAGGGAGCATCCCATCCATGCCCATCATCGCCATGACCCTATCCATGACCATCCTAGCTTGTTCACATGTTATCCAATGCGTAGGACCAAAGGTACCGTCCGGATAGCCTCTTAAAAAGCCCGACTGCACCCCCATCTCCACAAAGCCACTGTACCAGTCTTCTGACTTAATATCATGAAAAGAACTGTCTCCTAGTCGTTCTGATAGTCCCAGCGTCCGCATCAGCATCACTGTAAACTCAGCACGTGTCATATATCTATCCGGTCCAAAGGAAAGGTCCGGATAACCAAGAATAATTTTTCGTGCGACCATGTCATGGATTGTTGTCTGTGCCCAGTGTCCTGCAATATCCATAAATACAATCCTTTTATCCTCTATAGGAAGCTCAAAGGATTCTTCTTGATTTTCTTCATTCACTTCATTCGACTCATTATGCATTACCTGTCTCTTTGATGCCAGCGCTTTCCATTTCGCATAGATAGTCGTGTCTTCCAAAATAGCCGAACTAAAATCAAACTGCGTCCTCAAATCCTCGTCCGCATACCAGCCGGCAAACTGATATCCTGCTCTAATAGGCGTCTTGGGTTTCGATGCATAATCCCCGGTATAAACATTCTGAGAATCAACAGTGCTTCCACCATTCATCTTAAAAGCCACGTCTCGTACAGGAATTTCCTCAATTGTCAGCATCATCATCTGCTGATTAGCATCAAAGCTTTCAGGGTCCGTTTCAATATAGATGGCCCCGCCTTGTATACTGACCGGAATAGTTGTGTTATTGCCAATAATCGGATTTGTACCTGCTTGATCACCCGAATCTATAAGATTGTTTTTATCGACAATGTAACAATAGACTTTTTTGCCGTCTGTCCATTTAGACTGCTCATTTTCTGACATTCCTGTTGTCGCATGGCTATTGAGATCGATGGCGTAGGTCACCTTGTCATGAACAAAGCCGCTCTCCACTGTAAATGTAATGACGGAACCGCCTGCTGCATCAGCATATCTATCACGCAATACGTCATTTGGGTTTGTGTCCGTTTTGATCACTACATCTCCTTGAGTCGCCGTGGTATCAGAAATCTGATCTACCAAAACATTGTAGCCATCCATGAAAAATACGTATTTGTAGCCACTGTATTGCATCGAATCGATAGCCGATGAATCAATTACCTGCCCGTCGTTGAAATAATTTAACGGGTCATTGACCTCATAATATCCCGAAGACTCATTGTATATAGCGTCGTCAACAATCTCTCTTTCCAATAATTCTCGGTGTCTGTTGACGCACAAAACCCTAAATGATTTTTCGAGACCAGTCCCCGTCCCTACCATGCTGATGGTCACCACAGTATACACATCATCTCGGCCAATTTCAGAAAAATTAATTTTTACCCCGGCAGCCTGACTCGAGGAATATGCCCCTATCCGTGTTTTGATACCTTGCTTGTAGCCACTCGTCGTGACCCCTAGATTATTCGATCTATACAATGACCCGTATTCAGTGGAAGCTTTAGGCGAAATTCGTTCTAGCGGTATCCATGACACATAAGAATTGAACTTCTCAGCACCCACCAATGTCATTGTTGGCATCGTTTCAGAATCATATGCCGTGCCAAATAGCAAGGTCACCGTATCACCTGCGACTCCCTCTACAACAACATCGATGTACTCAAACCCACTTTGAGTCATGGCTGGTACATGCTTGACGACATCAGTATCAGAATCAGCCGTTAGCAAGTTTTCGCTATCGCCGATTAGATAATACACCGCATCTAATTGAACCACTGTAGGCAAGGGCATAATCGTGGCTTCCGCCTGCACCAAATGAAACCCAAACGCTAAAATTATAACCATCATGGTCAACCCGAATTTTTTCATGTTATTCCTCCTAAAAAAAAACGCTCAAATATCCTTTATTAAGACAATATATACCCCAAATGGCTATCTTTTATTCACCCCGAGTCGCATAATAGGATGATTGAGCCTAATCCATTCAATATTAATATCTCTTACAATCTCTTTTACCTTATCATTAGTCTTATAAAGACCTGAAATGAGCTCGATTAGTTCAGATTGTTCCAGTTTTTTTAATTCTTTTTTCAGTTCAGTTATCGTCATCGGTTTAATCATTGTCGACCTCACTATCAATCAAATTAAGATCTGCCATTTCAGTTAACTCATGTAGTTTTTGTCTTAATAGTTTCTTATCAATGAGCTTTAAAGTATACTCTGATATCAATGTTGGGGATAAACTTCTAGATAAAGCAAATTCAACCACTTCATCGTCTTTG
>JAFGVC010000124.1 GCA_016938195.1 Tissierellales bacterium
GCTCCTTTAATGCCAATTTCGACAAAGCCATGAAGAATTTCAGTAAGATACTCCGTCTTATTTAATACAATCACTAATAATTCCATCGTCTACTCCTTAATATAAGAGAATATAAACGAAGTGCCAAATTAATTTCCTCAAGAAAAAATTTGACACTTGATTTATTGTTCTATGGCTTAATAATTTGATTCTTTTATTTCAAAAAAAGCTTCCGGCTTCTCGCATACCGGACACTTCCTCAAGGCCCCTTCGCCTACATGTACATAACCACACTCTCTGCATTTCCATCTTGTCTCTTCTTCTTTTCTAAAGACTTGGTTGTTTTCTATGTTGGACAATAGCTTTAAATATCTTTTTTCGTGTTCAACTTCTACCTTAGCGATAAATTTAAAAGCATTGGCTACGTCCTTAAAACCTTCTTCTTCAGCTATCGTAGCAAACTGAGGATAGAGAATCGACCATTCTTCATTTTCGCCTTCAGCTGCTGCTTTTAAGTTCTGAGCCGTATTTCCAACTAACCCAGCCGGATAAGTCGCTGTAATTTCCAGACCTTCTCCTCGATCTAAAAACGAAAAAAATCTTTCTGCATGTACTTTTTCATTATAGGCCGTCTCATAAAAAAGCTCGGCAATTTGCTCGAATCCTTCTTCCTTAGCTTTTTCAGCGAAAAATGTATATCTCATTCTTGCTTGAGATTCTCCGGCAAAGGCTTTTAATAAATTCAACTCCGTTTTTGTCCCTTTTACACTACCCATATTAACCTCCAGAATTTTGCTCTTTCTATTATTATAACCAATCGTGGTCTATGTTTCTATAAAATTTTGTTGTTCTAAATTCTTTTTCCCAACAATACCTTTTTCATGTCCCCTTTTGAAGTCGCCATCGCTATAAAGCAGTAAAGTGCGATGGTAAGGGATCCTCCTCCCATGATTAACGGAAACCATAAAATTGACATCAAGATTGATTTCTCTCTATAAACAATCCAAAAATAAAATATGAAAAACAAAAAATAAATGTCAATAAAAGTAAATACGCCCCAATACACTTCTAACATGTGACTTCCTTCAGCCATAATATCCTTTGCCGTCACACCGTAAATAATTAGAATCAAAAAAATGAAGCTGGCAATAATGAAGAAATACTTAAATCCTCTGTATCTTGAATTTTCCATTTCTATCCTCTCCTTCCGATAAAGGGTACAAAGACCGGCGTTTTCTTTTTGTATTCAATAAAATCCGGTCTGTTTGCATATTTTTTTTCAAGAAGAGGCACACCGGATACAAATCGTACCAGAATAGTGATGGTAATAGGCCCAATGATAGCATGAAAAGGCGCTCCTGTTCCTATGCTTACCAAAAAAATTCCCCACCATAAGGTAGCCTCCCCAAAATAATTGGGATGTCGTGTGTACTGCCATAAACCACTTTTCATAATCTGACCCTTGTTGGCCGGATTACCTATAAAATTTTTCAATTGTTGATCTCCTATAGCTTCAAATCCTAACCCAAAAGCAAAAATAAGAACCCCTAAAACAACCAAGCCGACATTGTTAATCTCTTTGCCATAAGTAATAATTGACATGGCTACAAGGAATTGCAACACCCCCTGCAACATAAAAACTCTAAAGAACGCGTTGATTCTTTGTCGTTCCCCCCATGATTTTCTCATATTGACATAACGAAAATCTTCCGGCTTGCCAAAATTTCTCCTGAAAATATGATACGACAATCTGAGTCCCCACACACTGACCATCAAAGGAATCACGATTCTTTCCACTGAAATCTCTGTCAAAAACATCACCCAGGATAGAATCACAAAACCGAGGCCCCATCCAATATCCACAACGGAATTATTATTTTTGACTTGTGCTATGATGAAAAAAATACTAAAAAAGATTAAAATCTCAATCGCTGCTAAAAGATAATGATTCGACATCTCTATTCCTCCCTAAAGGCTATGCCATAAGCGCCTTTTCCCATATAAGCCGATATAATTGACGATACTGCCTCTATATATAGAGGTGGAAAACCCATAGCACGCTCTGCAAAATCGGCCAATTCTTTCGCTTTGACAATATTGTCAGTATGAACAATCACATATTCGATGATTTTATTTTCCTTACTTCTTCTAGTAATCAGCTTCTGCAAATTTAATTCCTTAAGCACAATCCCCGTACCCTCCGGGTCAATGGAAATGATTGGCTTGATGCCTATATAGGTGGCAATCTTTCCCGCTACCATCGGAAAACGTCCGCTCCTAGCGGCATACGTAAGATCCGGGATCTTGACAAAAATATCGATTTTTTGCTTAAGCGTCTTTATTCCTTCAAGAATTTTTTCAAACGATTGTCCCTGTCGAATCATATCCATGGTATTCTTCACCAACAATCCCTCAGCACCTGAATTAAGGGAAGAGTCAATGATTTCTATCCTCTTTTCAGATTTGTTTAATTTTTCTGCGACATGAGCCATTTTTTCGAAGGTTCCGCTCATTTTCGATGAAATGGTTATCCCTATCACACGATCATAATGCTCGAGCAAAAATCTTAAGGTTTTCTCAATAAACAACTCATTCGGCTGTGATGAACGCGGATATTCAGAAGACTTGTTCAACGTGCTAAAAACAGTTTGCGAATTGGTCGTAAATTTATCGAGAAAAATGCTTCCATTATGAATCAGAACTAAAGGAATGAGACTAATTTGATTTTCCTCAATATAGTCATCCGGCAAATCAGCAATCGTATCCGTCACCAATGCAATCTTGTATTTTCTGTTGTGTACAATATCCTGCTGAATCTTCATGTTGTCTACTTTGCTATACAATATATTTCCGAATCCGGATAATTCATAAGTCAATTGGTGCGGATTATCTGTATGGACATGGATTTTAATTTGGCTTTTGTGACTACTGACAATCGCAGAATCGCCATAAGATTTTACAATTTCCTCAATTTTCTTAATATCCGGATGATTGTTTTCAATCGTAATTTCCGTGCAATATTTATATTTCAAATCATGAATGCTATGACTGATTTTATCATGGTTAATTTTTTCAATTCTTGAAAAATTTCTGTCCGATACCTTACCTGTTTTGATGAAATCATATACCCCTTCAATAAAGCATACAAAACCTTTAGCGCCGGCATCTACGACATCCGCTTCAGCTAAAACGCTCAGAAGTGTTTTTGTCTTGTCAAGAATCTCATAAGCATGCTCTAATGACGAATGAATTAAATTTTCAAAAGAGCTGTGGCGATCAAGCTCATTCTTTAGATACGCCGTCCATTCCCTCATAACAGTCAAAATGGTCCCTTCCTTTGGCGTACTGATGGATTCATAAGCGTAACGTACGGCTTCCTGAAGAATTTGTATAAACTCTGTTACTGTAAGGAAGTTTTTGTTTTTTGCACTTTGGGACAGACCATAAAAATATCTGGCAATAATGGTTCCTGAATTACCATATGATGCATCAATGGCGGCTTCTGAAATAGAGGCCAATGTCACTTGGACGGAGTTATTTCTTTCTGCATTATTAATAATGCTTTGCATCGTGTAAGCTAAGTTACTTCCAGTATCTCCATCGGCAACCGGAAAAACATTGATGTCATTCAACTGCTTCTCGTTCTTGATAATTTGTTTGGCGCCGGAAACGATATAGTCGTGTATTTGATAACCATTGATGGTGCTTTCAATCATAATTATCACCTCTCTGTTTTAATATTGTAATCATTCAAATTAATTATCCATTACATTGATTATACCACA
>JAFGVC010000125.1 GCA_016938195.1 Tissierellales bacterium
AGACGAAACCATTGCAATGCTCAAAGTCTCGTTTTTTGGCCCTTTTTATTCAGGATATAATGTAATCGCCCTCGATGCGGACTATCAATATGCGTTGGTTGGCGGAGCAAGCTTTAAGTATCTCTGGATTCTTTCGCGCGAAACCACGATACCCGACGAGATTAAAGATAAGTATTTAAAGATTGCAGCAGATTTTGGATACAACACCTCCGACCTGTTATGGATTGAGCATAATAAACAGGAATAAGCCCGGCTTTCAAATTTGATAACGATTAAGAATATTGGATATGACGATCAGTTACTTTTTTGCTTACTTTTCAATTTTGTTCCTGGCGACAATCATTCCGGGACCCAATATGCTATTGGCGCTTAATCATGGAGCAAATCATGGTATCGTTAAAACAATATACAGCGGATTTGGAAATCTGATTGGCAATCTTTCAATGGCCTTAGTATCAATATTAGGATTGGGCATTATACTCATCACATCCGGAGTGGTTTTTAATAGTATAAAATGGGTTGGAGTGGCTTATCTTGTTTTCATTGGTCTGAAAATGATATTGGAGCCCATAGAAACGGAGGAAGAAAACATCGTTGACGTACAACAAAAACTCAGCAAAAAGAAATCACGATTATTCCTGGATGGTTTTTTTATTGCAATAAGTAATCCAAAGGGAATAATATTCTTTACGGCTCTGTTCCCTCAGTTCATTGATTTAAACAATGCTTCGGTGAGTGAGTTTATGATTGTATTTGTCACTCTGGGGATTGTAGCTTTTGGTTGTTATATGCTATATGGAGCATTAGGATTTAAAATTAATTCGCTCTTCCAGGCAGCTTCATTCCGGAAGATTTTTAACCGCACAACCGGTTCTTTAATGATTGGCATTGGATTGACCATTGCCTTTTTAAATAAAATTGTTGAAAAATAAAGATGAATTAGGCGTAATGTTTGACAAACTGCAATCTCGGAAAAATTTCACAAGATATTTTGAAAAATGTTACCTGATTAGCTAACTTTGTTAAATGAAAGAGAATAAAATCAGAAACATATTTTATTATAAGGATTACTATCTGGATTTCTTTAATTCTCTTGACTTTGAGGTAAGACAAAAGTTTAACTGGACGCTAAGATTGATTTCAACAGTTGATAGAGTTCCTGTTAAATATTTTAAACATATCGAGAATTCGACTGGATTATTTGAGATTCGGGTTGAGTTTGGAAGTAATATCTACAGGGTTTTCAGTTTCTTTGACAAAGGACAATTGATAATCTTGATTAATGGATTTCAAAAGAAGAGTCAAAAGACACCCAAAAAAGAAATTGAGAAAGCAGAAAAACTAAAAAAACAGTACTTCGATGAAAAAGATAGTAAATAATAATTTGACATCCTTTGAAGACCATCTTGACCAACAATATGGAAAAATTGGTACTCCAGAGAGAGAAAAATTTGAAGAAGGATTTGAAGCTTTTAAGCTTGGAGTAATGATTCAGGAACTTAGAAAAAAGAATGGATTAACACAAGAACAATTAGCTGAGAAATGTGGCACTACCAAGACTTATATTTCCCGGATTGAGAATAATGCATCTGATATTAGATTATCGACTTTAATGAGGATTGTTCGGGAAGGATTTGGTCGCCATTTAAAATTAAGTATTTAAAATAGGAACAAACGTCGTTTCAAGCAGACGGCCGACAAGTCGCGTGTACCCTCTGGATAATAAACAATACGCATTTAGTTCTGTTTATCACATGAAATTTGTATTATTTTGATTTTTACAGAGCTAACAACAGCCATTCATAAAAAACATTTAACAAATTATGAAGAAATTAGCTTTAACACTCCTGCTTTCTGTTTTAGTATCAGCTTCGTTGAAGGCTGGGTCAGGTGAGGTCACAATAATCGGCAATAGTCATGGTTTTAAGACAGGTGAACTTTTTATATCAGCAGAAAGTAAGCATATTGTAAAAATTGAAAACAACAAGTTTAAAATAACCATTCCCTTAAAAACAAATCCTCAGAGAATTAATTTATATGCCCTAAAATTGAAGAAATTCCTTACTTTCTATGCTGAAAATGGAGTGATATATGCTGAAGTATTTAAAAATGGTTTTTTAAATAAATCTCATTTTTCTGGCTCAGCAAGCCAGGAGATTATGAATAATTTTGAGAATGCGATCAGGGCTGATAACAAAGAAAAATTTTATGAACTTTTGTCCCTGAATATTAATACACTTCCTGGCGTTGATTATTTAACAAGATACAGGAGAAATCTAACTGTAGACAAGGTTAGAGATTTATATTCTATGATTAACGAGCCTTTAAAAGAAAATGCCAAAGACATCAAAGCCTACCTTGACACAGTTCAAATTGAAACGATGGAAAAAGGAACTAAAGCTTTTAACTTTAGGTGGCAACAAGGTAAACAAACTCTAAGTTTATCAGATTTTGAAGGAAAGTATGTATTACTAAATTTTACTTCAACAGCATGTGGTCCTTGTTGGAAAACATACGAAGAAATGGATGAATTGGAAGCATTACATGGAAATAACATTAAAGTGATTTCCTTTCACACTGATAATGGGAAAGAAGTATGGTATAATATAGCGAAACAAAAGAATATTGATTTTAATTGCACTTCGTTATGGGAGGTTCATGAAAAGGAAAAGGCTTTAGAAGTTTATAATATAAATATTCTACCAACTTTTTTACTCCTCAATAAAGATGGCATTATCATCGACAGGTGGAGTGGTAGTTTAAATACGAAAAAAATCCTAACCCAAATAAAATAACGCTATAAGGCTATGGATGAGTTGTACACAACACAGCCAGACCTGTCAATTCCCCTCGCTGGCGCGAGTTTGTAACTCGTGCCTTTTTATACTTTATAGCAACACCAAACAATCCATCTTTTTCTGCCTATCCCCAGTTTCTCTCCTGGAATACCCATGTCGCCATTGATTTGACAGCAAAATGTTAATTCGTCAATATTTACGTTTTTTTGGCAAAAACGAAAAAACGATAAATCAATAAGGATTAAATCAAATTTACGCTGGGTGGATATTGGTGCGGGAGGAACTGAAAAAATTGACCCATAGAATAGTCTG
>JAFGVC010000126.1 GCA_016938195.1 Tissierellales bacterium
AACTCTCGCTGTAACGCCGTGTTACTCCATCATTTTTATACATATCTACTTTTTTAGTGTAGACATATTTTAGGACGGGTCAATATGTGCTGTAACGGTGGTGGTATGAGGTCGTGGCTGTCAGACGAGAGTCTGACCAGTCCGACCGAAACTGAGGTTGGCACGAGATTCGACTTGTCGAATCCGCACAAACCCAGCCATGCCTTATACCACGTGTTATAGGCAGATTTTTTAACGGTTTAAATAGTTTATCCAATTATACTTGTTCTCAAAATATTTAATTAATTCTTCAGAGCCTTTTGCAACACCTGTAATCATTCCACCGGAAATAGCTAAAAAAGGATTTCCGGTTACTAGTCCTCCTAATGCAACAGGTATTGAAACAAAAGTTGTCAAATTAGTCCACCTTTTAATTTTAGGAAAAACTGATTTTACTTTTCTATTTATTTTTGATTTTTCAGTTGAAAATTCTTGTGCAAATTCGATTGGATTAATTGCAAAATCATTTGAATCCCTCTTTTCTGAAATTTTATTTAAAAGATTGATTATCTGCTGTATCTCGTCGTAATCTCTTTTTTGAAGTACGTTTTTAACGTTTTTCTCAATGTCTATTAAATACGAATCTTTACACCTAATTTCATTTTTACACTCAAGACATTGATTTTGATGGTCGTACAGATACATATGCCCAATTTCTAAATTTGGGAGGTTTAATTCAAGTACATTTTGGAAGGCATGATATTTTCCTTTTAGTTCGTCAACCCTTTCTGAACCAATACGATATTTATAATCATAAAAATTCAATTCGTACGGACTAAAAAGTCCATTTGCATCGAAATATCTTGAAAGAATGAAACCAGCATAAACAGTCCAAAGCCTAGGAATACAATATGTTTCCTCTCTTATTTTGAAATAGTTGTCGTCATCTTCAAATTTGAAAGTTTTGGGAAATCTTTTTGATAGCACTTCAATGTCTTTATCAATACTTTGATAAATTGATTCACTTACTTCGTCTGAAATAATTCCATTAATATCAACAACCTCTATTAGTCCTTCTGCATATAGTATTTCGAAAATAATTTTAAGTGCTTTTGAAAAGGCAACTTCTTTTTTGTTATCTACTTCAGGTTCATAATTGCTTGAGGTAATAGTTTTCCATATGCTTTTCGTAACAATAATCTTCTTTGCCCACAATAATGTGGAAGGATAATTAAATCGCCAATCAACATTATAGTTTGTACATGGGCAGGCGTCATTTTCGATACCAAGAGCTAATCCAGTTACAAATAATTTATTATTCATGGTTTTTTAAATTTGCCTATAACGGTCACTTGTATGTGGTCGGGCGGTCCCGATGCAATCGGGAGTGTCAGACCCGCAGAAAAGTGGGTGCAAGGTCTGACTTGTCAGACCGCTAAAACCCCCGCCTGACATATACAATGTGTTGTAGTGCGTTTTTTATTTCTTTTTAAATTTTGAGTCACGTTTAATCCCCAAATATGTAATTAGAATTATAGCAATTATTCCAACATACCATTTACTTGAATTCAATCTCATCCAATAGATTATGGATAGAGCTAAAAGTCCTAAAGTTACAATTAATAGTATTTTAAGTGTTCTATTCATTTCCAATTCTACGAACAACATCTTCCATTGTATAATGAACAAACTGACTACCTAATTCTGTAAGTTCATATTGCTCTTCATTGTCAAATGCCGATTTTAAAGTTCCAGATTTAGGTCTTCTTGTTTGTTTGGCTACAAAATTTCCAAAATAATCAGTTTCTCTGTGTTGCCTGATTATTCCTCCCATACTTAAATCACGAATTAGCAACTTATATAAATCTGCTTCAACTGAATCTTCTCTTGGTATGGTAGGATTTAAGTTTTTCCAAATTTGTCCCCTTGTAATTCCTTTGTGCTTATATATTTCTTTTATTACTAGAAAATGGGTTTCGTGATAGGTTCTTATCCAGTCAATAAAAAGTCTAATTAAATCATCAGTTGTAATCGATGTGGCAGCAGCATTTGTGAGCAGCATTTGAATATATTCTTTCTTTTCTTGTGTTTCAGCATTATCCCACTCTTTAAAGCCCTTTTTCACTAAGTCTTGGTAATCTTCGCTTTCTAGTCTTTCGTCAATGTCAGCTCCACAAGAATTTAGTTTTTCAGTTATTTCGTAAATGACCATTGCAAGTTCTTCAATTTTCTTTTGATGTTCTTCAAGCCACATTTTTTGAAGGCTATTTACTTTTCCCTGTTCTTTTTCTCCGTGCAATGCAGAACTTGCCGCGATAACTCCACCAACCCATGGGATACTGCTTAATGCTGACATGACGAATCTACCAGTTCTATTTTTCTTTCCCTTATCGTTAATCTTGGAAAGCTGGTCATTAATTAATTTTATTGTGTTTTGATTGGTCATTTTGATTGTCTTTTAAAATGCACTACAACGGTTGGTACATGTTGTCGGGGCGGATTTCGAAGAGCGTTCCTGTCCGAAGGACACGGAACTGCGAAACGAGAATCCGCAGT
>JAFGVC010000127.1 GCA_016938195.1 Tissierellales bacterium
TAAAAAGCAAAAATATAATCTGACTTAAAATACGACATCAAACAATAAACCCAATAAAAAAATCTCTTTCATTTAGGCAAACGTTATGCTATACTTTAAATGTAGCTAAAGCACTTTTATAATCTCCTTTTTCAGCCTTCACTATTTATTTTGGTGGAGGTATTTTCATGTCTAAAAGCCTATGGCATTATTTAAATATTTTTGATATGATTAATCACGACAATACATTTTGAATCAAGAGGTTATCATGATAAAAACAGAAATTATAATCAAAAACGACACAATGCTTCACGCAAGGCCGGCATCGGTCTTTGTACGAGAAAGCTCTAAATTCAAATCAAAAATCACTTTAATAAAAAAGGACATGCATTACAACGCTAAAAGTATTCTGGAATTACTAAGAATGGGAATCTCAAAGGAAGACAGGATTACGATACAGATTGATGGAGAAGACGAGGCGTTGGCATTTAAAGAAATAGTGGCGATGTTCAATAAATTTGAGCGATAGGAGAAAATATGAAAGGTGCAGGAACTTCCTCGGGAATAGGGATAGGTAAAGCATTTATCTTTAAAGAACCGGAACTAAAAATAGAGAAAAAACCCATTCAAAATATTGAGGAGGAATTAGCTCGATTTCGAAGTGCATTGGAATGTGCCGGAAATGAACTTATTCAGCTTTATGAATACGCTAAAAAAAATATCAGCGAAAATGAGTCCGAAATTTTTGTGGCGCATAAGATGATGCTCGAAGACCCTGAATTTGTCAATCAGGTCATTGAAAAAATAACGTTTGAAAAAATGAACTCAGAAAGTGCGGTCTATGAAGTAACGAATTTTTACATTGAAATGTTTGAGAATATTGAGGATGCGTATATAAAGGCTAGAGCCATTGATCTAAAGGATGTTTCTAAACGATTATTGAGACAGCTTATGGGCGTTGAAACAATTAATCTATCTACATTAAAAGATAAATCGATTGTTATCGCACACGATTTAACACCTTCAGATACCGCACAGATGAAAAAAGGTTTAGTAGCAGGCATCATCACAGAATTAGGTGGACGCACCTCTCATACATCCATTATTGCCAGAACGTTAGAGATACCGGCTATTGTAGGGGTTGAGGATGCGACCGAATATATTCATCCGGGTGACGAGTTGATTATTAATGGAGACAGTGGAGAAATCATTGTCAATCCCTGCATAAAAGAAATAGAACGATACACCCGTATGATTGAAGAAAGGGAAACCTATAAAAGGAAACTTTTTTCGTTCAAAAGCAAGAAATCCTTATCAAAGGATGGCTATCAAGTTGAAATTTCAGGGAATATCGGAAGCCCAAAGGATATTGATGCCGTGATTGAAAATGGTGGAGAGGGTGTTGGTCTTTTTCGAACAGAATTTTTATATATGGACCGAGATCGATTGCCTACAGAAGAGGAGCAATTTGAGGCTTATCGGAATGTAGCAGAAAAGCTCGGGGACAAGCCACTTGTCATAAGAACCTTAGACGTTGGTGGAGATAAAGAAATTCCTTACTTGAAATTAGACAAAGAAAGTAATCCGTTTTTGGGATACCGCGCTATCAGGTTATGTCTGGATAGAAAAGATATTTTTGAAACTCAAATCAGAGCCATTCTGAAAGCAAGTGCTTATGGCAATGTAAAAATAATGTTTCCGATGATTTCGGATATTTGGGAAGTCAGAGAGGCAAAAGCACTGATTGAAAACGCACGAAATGATTTACGGAATGAAGGCATCCCGTTTAATGAGAATATGGAAATTGGCATCATGGTAGAAATTCCGGCTGTTGCCATTCATTCTGAGAGCTTTGCAAAAGAAGTTGATTTTTTCAGTATAGGGACTAATGATCTTATACAGTATACATTGGCCGTTGATCGAGGCAATCAAAAAATAGCCCGACTATATAATCAATTTCATCCTTCTGTTTTAAAATTGATTAAAACAACTATCGAAAACGGACACAAGGCCGGTATATGGGTTGGCATGTGCGGAGAGGCTGCCGGTGACCCTAAAATGCTCCCTGTGCTATTAGCCATGGGTCTAGACGAATTTAGCATGAGTGCCACCTCTATCCTGAGAACGAGACATGATCTGAGCGAGTATTCTAAAAGTGAACTTGAAAATATAGTTGATAAAATTCTAGAACTTCCGACAGGGGAAGATGTGGAGAAATTTATCTGTGAGAATTTGAGGGTATAATAAAATAAATCTATTAAATAATCATCTGGGGAGAAAGATGGATAAATATTTTTATTATATAAAAGCTTTTGCAACAGCAGCCATCATGTTTTTTGCATTAGGATATGAAAGAACAGTTGGGCCTAGATTTCAATACTTCATTTTTCTGGCAGCAGCTTATATTGTAGTCGGATTAATCAGAGGTCTTTTTATAAACAATCTTAAGCTAAAGTTCGCAAGTTATTTTTTTGATATAGGTATTATTTTGACAATGGAATTTTTAACGAGATATGTCATCAACTATTCATTTCATCTTTTTTATATTATTGTCATGATTGAGGCGGCAAGGGAAATCAAAAAAAGAAATTTTGCTATTATTGCGTCAATTGCAGGGGTAGCTTCCTTTGTAAAATATATGAATATGCTTTTAATGTCTAATACTTATACAAAGTTTGCAGAGACTGTTTTTTTCTCAGTCTCTACTTTGTTAATCATTGTGACGTTATATCTTTACATCACTGTTAAGGAAGAAAAAACAACGACAGAGATGGTATATCAAGAGCTCGTGAAGGCTTATCAATCCTTAGAATCAAAACAACAAATCGGGAGCTATGATTTAGAGGTTGAACCCTTGCTTGACGATTTAACAGAAAGAGAAAAAGAAATTTGTGGGCTGATTGCATCCGGTAAGAACAATAAAGAAATATCGGAGGCGCTATATTTGAGTGAAGGAACAGTAAAAAACCATATTACAAATATTCTCAGAAAGCTTGAACTCAGAGATCGTACTCAATTGGCTGTTTTTTCACTCAAACACAGGATATAGACTTGACGAATATTTGTTAAAGGCGTTATTTTTTTCTTTCAAGCAGATAGAGGGCTATTTCATTGAGTCGGTTTCCGCGACTTCCGAAGTAATGAAGACTTCTAACAGCTTTTTTTGTGTATTCATTCAGAAGGTTTTCGGATTCTTCCAGACCCAGTAGAGATACATAGGTCAGCTTGTCGTTTTTTTGATCACTGTTGATTGGTTTTCCCAGCTCTTCTTCATTGGCGGTACAATCTAAGATGTCATCCTTAATCTGAAAGGCCAATCCTAGATATTGAGCAAAATCAGTCAATAGATTTAATTCATGATGGGTTGCGCCACCTAGCGTTGCACCTATTTGACAGGCACTGATAATTAAAGCACCTGTTTTGAGCCGATGCCTATATTCAAGCTCTGATTGGGTCTTTTCATTTACGAACATATCTACCACCTGTCCACCAATCATGCCTTCTGAGCCTGATGCTGACGCTAATAATTGCATGCACTGAAGTTTTTGTTCGGGTGCGATTGACGAGTCGGAAAAGTTTAATACGGTTTCAAAAGCTTTATTTAATAGCGCGTCACCGGCCAATATCGCCATGGCTTCTCCGAAAACAATGTGGTTAGTAGGTTTTCCTCTTCTCAACGCATCATTGTCCATGGCGGGGAGATCATCATGAATGAGAGAGTAGGCATGGACCATTTCCAATGCGCATGCAAAAGGCATCACAAGGCGGGTATCCTGGCGATAGAGCTCATAAGACGCAATTGTCAACAATGGGCGTATTCTTTTGCCACTTGAAAGCAAGCTATAGCGCATACTTTTGTAAAGGTCGATTTGTTTTGCATTTTTTTCAGGCAAATATTGATTGAGCTGACTGTCAATATTTTTCGTGTTTTCTGTCATCCATTTTTTAAAATCCATAGCACCTGTCCTGTTCAAATTATTTCAGCTTATTATACCACTTAAGAAAAGCATACACAATTGCCGATCTTATAGGTTGACAATTAGCCTTTTTAGAGAAATGTGACAAAGGTCATGCATGGATATGACCTTTGCTATATAGCCATATATCTTGGATTCGATATAATGATAACAGAAATAATAAGTGAGGTGGACCACATGAAAAAAATTATAACGATGATGTTATGTATCGTCATCTTCCTGCTCATGATCATGTCAGGATGTTCTAAAAATTCTCTTAAGACGTATCAAGATGCCGTCGCAAAAACTGATACTATCAATAGAGGGCAATCAAGAATTTCAATTATGATTGAAAACCAATTCAACAAAGAGGATTTGTCAGAAGAGCTAAAAACAACACTAGAAGCTTTAGAATCTTTAGAAATGTCACTTTTATCCTCTTTTGACAAGAGTGAAGACCTGTCAGTTCACAATGCATATTTAAAAGCAGGAAGTCTGGGGTATGATATAAAGATATTCCAAAAGGGTGAAGAAGCTTATCTCAAAATGCCGATGCTAAACCGGTATATTCGCTTAGATATGAGCGTTTTAGAAGCGAATGCTCCAAAAGATTTACAAATCCCGGAAAATTTAATTCAGAGAATCACACAAGAATGGGTCAATCTGTTAGAGACCGACAACGTTGTTAAGGGTCAAAAGTCAATTATGTCAACAGAAGATGGTGAAGTAAAGGTTACAAAATTTACAGTTACACCTACTGAAGACCAATTTCGACTATTCATCAAAAAATGATTGGAATTGTAAAATCTGAAAAAGGCGGGTTTGAGACATTTATAGAAGCAGTGGATATGGAAGAAAAAATTATCATAGAGGAGCTGCTCCTTGCCATTGAAAGTGAAATCAATGAAATGGAAACAATCACCTTCAATAGCGTAGCGTATATTGATATTGACGGATACATCGTCAAAGAAAGCATTGAAATCTATTTTGAAAATTATGACCCATCAGTTGGGCAGACTTATACAAGAACCGTTCGGATAGAGGAAGAAAATTGGGACAATGAGATGGCTCAAGAAATAATGATTCCGGAGATATCAGACGAAGATATCATTGAACCTAATGAAATAGAAAATTTAATGATGAAGCCATGACAAGAAAAGGAGGAAAGCATGCTCGATATAATAGATATTCATAAAGCTTACAATAAAACGAAGGCGGTTGAAGGAATTAGCTTTCAAGTTAAGAAAGGTGAAATGATAGGTCTTTTGGGACCTAATGGCGCAGGAAAATCAACGGCTATTTCAATGATAGCGACCTTATTCAAACCGGATCGAGGAGAAATCCTGTATCAAGGCGAAAGTATTATCAAAAACCCAAAGGTGATTCAATCTAAGCTTGGATTTGTACCTCAAGAGATTGCACTCTATCCGACGCTAACGGGGATGGACAATTTAAAATTTTGGGGGAGAACCTATGGTTTAAAGGGGAGTCATCTAAAAGAAAAAATCAATGAAATATCAGAGATTATAGGTATTAGAGACAGATTAAAGGAAAGAGTTGACAAGTATTCAGGCGGTATGAAAAGAAGACTGAATATTGGTTGTGCGTTATTGCATAACCCGGAAATCATTATTTTTGATGAGCCCACAGTGGGAATTGATCCACAGTCAAGAAATCATATTCTCAACGCAGTCAAGGAGATTAACAGAAGAGGTGCAACCGTCATTTACACCAGTCATTATATGGAGGAAGTAGAATTTTTATGCCAAAGAATATGTATCATGGATCAAGGTAAAATTATTGCTTCAGGAACAAAGGATGAATTAATTGGTACCATCGATTCTGACGAAAAAACAACGCTCAAGGTTGAAGGATTAACCGAGAAAATGATAGAAAAAATGAGAGAAATATCTTACGCAAGAAATTTAGTAGTATCAGATGACTCGGTTATTTTTAATCGCAAGGGAAATCATGTCAACTATTCAGAAATCATCGATGCCATTTCACAAGAAGGCGGTAAGCTTCTTTCGATGGACGTTCAAAAGCCGGATCTGGAATACGTGTTTCTTCAGCTCACCGGCCGAGCTTTAAGGGACTGAAGGTGAGATTATGTTGAATGTAATCATTAAAGATTTAAAGCTGATGCTTTCAGACAAAAAGGAATTGGTGGCAATCATACTGATGCCTGTCATTCTAACGACAATTTTAAGCTTTGCACTGGCGGGTTCTTTTCAAGAGGTCGGCTCCGAATGGAAAATGGATATTGCTATTGTAAAAAATTATGACTACGATTCGGAAATAACTAAATTCAACAACTTAACGCAATCCTTTTCTGAAAAATATGATTTGGATTATGAAACCATCCATGAAGAGGAAATAACGGATCAATTGGATATTGAAAAAATATTTTTCCGGGAATTTCTTGGCAGTGACAAAATGAAGACCTTTATTGACTATGTCATCTGTACCGAGGAAGAAGCCTATAAGCTATTAGAAGAGAAAAAAGTCAGTGGTATCGTCATTTTTCCGAAGGGATTCATTTATGATTCATATATAAACCTATTGACCTCCTTCAGGAACAATGTGGATATAAAAATCATCTCTCATCCCGATATGTCTTATAGAAAACGGATTATTGAAGAAATCATGGCAAGCTTTAATAATATTTTGACATCCATTAGTGTATCCAAAAATGTATATCTCGACCAGGCTTCTCAATACATCACCTTAAAAGAGAGTATCGAAAATGTAGAAACGTTCATCAATCAGATTGGGACAGAACCTCTTCAACTTGAAATTCAGTCAAAATCAATACAAGGAAAGAATTTTGTCAATTCATTTACCTATTATTCTGTGGGTATGCTGTCGATGTTTATTCTTTTTACGGCTGGATACGGCGGAAAATTTATATTAGATGAAAAAAACAACACGACCTATTACCGATTACTTGCAGGGGGAATTGAAAGAAGAAAAATTATCTTTGGAAAATTTTCAATGATGTTTATCATGACCGTTTTACAATCGGTGGTACTGATCATCTATTCAAAACTAGCCTTTCAAGTGGCTTGGAACAATCTTTTATTAATCCTATTAACTGTGTTTATTTCATCCTTTGCAGTCGCTTCTATCGGACTTTTAATTATTGCACTAACCTTAAGGACGGATTCATATAAGGCAACGGATGCTTTTTCAAATGCGATTGTTTAATTTTTGGCCTTGTTTGGGGGTAGTTATATTCCACATGAAATCTTGCCAAAGGCTATAGGAATGATTGGCAAATATACGCCTAACGGAGCTACGATGAAAGCCTATTTGAAAATACTACAAGGGTATGGCGTGAAGGAAGTTTACCCGGATTATCTAGTCATTATTTTAGGAATATTCATCATGCTACTATTATCCTATATTCTGTTGAGGGAGGGAAAACAATATGCTAAATCAACTCGGGCTTAGATTTAAACTATTAAAGGATGATCGCATTATGATTATTGTCATGACGGTTATGGCGCTGGCCCTTACCTTTATTTTCAGCTCATCTATGTCAGGAAGCTACAGACCTAGTATCATGGTGATTGACCAAGATCGGACACAAGAATCAAGGGCTTTTATTAAAGAACTTCAAAAGAGCAGACTATTGGATTATCGACAGGCCGAGGAGGACGAGGCTATTAAGCAGATAGAGCAAAGCATGGCTATTGCAGGATTAGTTGTGAGGAATGGCTTCGGAGAAATAGTTCATGAGGGTGGAGAGGCGGATCTTGAAATTATACGGATTAAGGATTCCGTTGAACTCATTCAGCTTGAAGGAAATGTAAGATCTACGTTTTTTCAATTCAGTTCAAAATATAAAACGGCACTGGCTACGGTTGAAATTATTAAAGAAATAAGACCGGATATTGATGAGCAAAGGGTGTTTAAAGAAACGCAAGAGTTATCAGATGAATATTGGAAAAATAGAAATCCTTTCAAGCTCACCTCTACGGTACTATCTGCGGAGAAGGATTGGGCCTACAATCCGTTGATTCATTACCTCATTGGCTTCACCTTGTTCTTTTCAACATTTACAATTGTATTTGTGGGAGCGGATATATTGAAGGAAAAGCAACAAAACACATGGCAAAGAAAACTGGTTTCGCCGGTGAAAAACACGACTATACTGCTGAGTCTTCTGATTACAACCTTTACAGTTGGCATGGCACAGGTCGGGTTGATTGTTATTATAGGTAACTATTTTCTTGATATTGTTTGGGGAATGAATATAGGCTTGATGCTTGTCGTCTTTGCAGGCTTCGTCTACACGTTTACCGCTATTGGATTAGTTTTGGGCGGATTGGCTAAATCTTTTGAGCAATTAAGCGCTTTTACGCCCATTATTCTGGTCGCTTCAGCTATGCTTGGAGGAACAATGTGGCCGCTTGAAATCATTCAATCAAAAATACTGCTTTTCTTAGCCAACCTAATGCCTCATAAATGGGCACTTGAAATTATTGAACAAACAGCAGCGTATGGACTCAACATAAACAATTATATCGTGACAATCCTCGTTCTTTTCGGGATGGGTACGGTTTATTTGTTGATAGGGATTTATCTTCATTCTGCTCGAACAGTGAGACAGAGTTAAATAAGGCGGAAACATTCAAGAAAACAATAACATCATACAATTTGAGGTCATGTCAAATAATCCTTATAAGGAGCTTCAACAAATTCATGATGCTTTGCTTGAGATATTATTATAAAATATATGATTAAGCATAATATTAACCGTTGAATTTAACCCTTAATCAGGGTATAATTTAGTTGCGTGGAGGTGATAGGATGCCAAATATTCTACCGGTATCAGATTTAAAAAATTATTCTGAGGTGCTTTCAAAATGTGAAGCAGGAGAGCCTGTTTATCTTACAAAGAATGGCAGGGGAAAATATGTTGTTCAAAGCATTGAATCCTATGAAAAACAAATGGCTACTATAAAATTATTAATTAATCTCTCTCAAGGAGAAGAGTCTATTATAAAAGAGGGAGGACTGACAATAGAAGAAGCATTTGAAGGTTGGGATTTGTAGCATGAGAATTATCATTTCAAAAAAAGCTAGAAAAGATATGATGAATTCATATAGGTATCTGAAAAACGAAATGATGACTAATCAATCTGCTGAAGATTTAAAGAATGCGTTAATTAAGGCGATAAAATCATTAGAATTATTTCCTGAAAAGGGAGCACAGCTTAATACGATTATTGACTACAAAACAGAATATCGATTTTTAGTTAAAAAGAATCACTATATTTTTTATAAAATAATTTCAGATCATGAACTGCATATCATTCGAGTTTTGCATGTCAGACAAAACATAGTTGAAGTATTATTTGATAAAGATAAGAGGTGAAAAGTAATTGCAAATATCAATTATAAAAGACCATATCGCTATGGTCTTTTTGAATTAATCTAATGTACAAAATGTGATGCCGCCACATCCGGGACCCGCATGAGTACCTACAACACTGCCTATTTGGGTCTCTAGGACTTCTCCAACGGTAAATTCCGCTAGCAATGCGGCTTTTATTTTTTGACCTAGCTCCGGATCGTTAGAGTTAACAATAAACACTGTTTTGTTCGACAAATCATGGCCTTCTTCTTTGATGTTGTCGATGAGCCATTTAATGCCTTTAGCTCTTCCTCTTGCTTTATGGATGGTGTCTATAACGCCGTCTTTTACGCGTATTATTGGTTTGACATTTAAAAGAGAGCCAGCTACACCTTGCGCTTTTGAAAGGCGACCTCCCTTTACAAGGTAAGTCAATGTATCAATCAGAAAAGCCGATTTCATGTGCTCAGCCATGTGTTCAACTTTTTCTTTAATCTCAGATACTGACTTGCCTTCTTCAGCCATCCTTGAAGCAACGACGCACATAATGCTAATCATGGCCGTTACACCTCTTGAATCAATTAAATGCACCTTGTCTGACTTGAGGGTGTCTTTAGCTATTTTGGCTGAGGCATAGGTGCCGCTTAATTCCTTTGCAATGAAAATGCCTATGATTTCATCGCCTTGGTCTAATATTTCTTTGAAAATTTCTTCAAATTCACCGGGATTGACCTGCGAAGTGGTGGGTAATTCTTTGGAAGAGGTTAATTGATGATAAAAGTCTTCTGTTTTTAAATCGACGCCGTCAAGATATGAAGTTTCTCCAAAATTTACTCTTAAAGGAGCGACCTTAATATTATACTGTTCGGCTAAGGATACGGGTAAATCACTGGTGCTGTCTGTTACGATTCTGATTGCCATGTAAAAATCCTCCTGAAATTAAAATTTGTATTTTTCTTTAAAATAACTATCAACATTAAAAAGGGCCTTAATCAGAACCTTTTCTTGGTCAGGCTCAAGGTCCGATAAGGTTCGCCCGACCAACTCACGGTGGAAGGTTTCGTGCTCGTGATAAGCATTTTCTCCCTTATCAGTCAGTGAAATGGCGACAATCCTTTTATCTTCTTTTGACCGATGTCTGCTAACGTAACCTTTTCGAACCAGATTGTCAATGCCAATCGTTAGGGTTCCGGACGTTATTTTAAGATCCTTGGCTGTCTCTGACATTGTTCTTTCGGTTTGGCTTCCAATGGTTTCGATAATGTGGAATTCGGTCATGGTTAAATCTTCAAATTGATTTCGACAAAGATACTTTTCTTCTATGCGCAGAATGTCATTGAAAAGTTTAACCAAAATTTTATTTAATGATTCATGCTTTGAGTTCATTGTATCACCTTATTACTTTGATAATCAAAGTATATACATCGAGAGAATATTTGTCAATCAGTTAATGAAATTCTAATTATCGTTTAAGGCTTTTCAAATATTTAAGGATTATGATATTATCATAGAATTGAAGTATATGGAGGGTTTTGTCATGCCAAGTTTGATTGGATTTTTTTTCGCTATTGTTTTTCTTGGAGCGGCTGTTAAAATTAGCTTTGCTATTTTGAAGCTTATATTTGGAGTGATTGGGGTGGTTCTTCTAGTGACCGTGTTTCCTGTTGTTGTTCTTCCATTTATGGCATTGTTTGGCGTTTTTAATTTAATCATTATTCCATTGTTGATTATTGGCGGTCTCGTATTGGTGATTAAATTGATATTTTAGTTAGCTGTACAAAATTTATACACTTAGAAAAGTGAAACGTAGGCATGTCCGCTGAATAGATTGAAATAAGCGGACATTTTTTATTGGCAATTTGGCATGCTTATTGCTAAGTAAGAGAATAGGATTACAATGAGAAAAAGAGGTGAATGAATGCATAAAATAGAGATGCTCAATAAGATTTTGGATTCGAACAATACAAGTGTAGGAGGGGGTGCTTCCTCGGCTATGGTTGGTGCGATGGCGGCAGGCATGATTTCTATGGTGTCCAAGCTTTCTATGAAAAAAGAATATGGGCTATCAAAGGAAGCGTATCAGTCTTTGGCCAATGAGATGGATGATTTGGTTGACAAATTATTAGTAGGTTGCCGGAAAGATGAGGAGGTCTATACGGCTTTGGTGGCGGCCTATAGAATGCCAAAGTCGAATGAAAAGGAACGCATAGAAAGAGATCAAGCCATTTCAAGTAAAAGCATTGAGGCTTCTCAAGTTCCAAAAGACAATGGATTCATGTGTTATAAGGTCTATGAGAGGGGAATGCTATTGAAGGGGTATTCTAATCCAAGTGCGCTTTCGGATTTATTGATTGCACTGGCATTAGCCAAAGCAGGCCTATACGGCTGTGCATTGAATATTGAGGCAAATCTTCCGGCGATTAAAGATCAAGAGGTGGTAAAAGAGTTAGAAAAAGCCATATGGCAATTAAATCATATTGAGGAGAAATGAGATGAAGAGATTGTTAGCTGAGGTCAATATCAGTGAGGGACGAGATCATCATATTATTGATGAGGTGCTTGAGGCATTAAAAAAAAGCGATGTAGAAGTCATAGACGTTGATTCGGAGCCTAATCATAACAGAACCGTTTTTACATATATTGGAGAGCCTGAAATGGTATTGCAGGGAACAAAAGATTTGGCAAAAATGGCTGTTTCACTGATAGATATGTCAAAGCATACTGGGAGCCATCCCAGAATGGGGGCGGTGGATGTAGTCCCGTTTATTCCCGTCAAGGAGATGACAACAGAAGAAGCCGTTCAAATTGCGAGAGAGTTCGGACGGTATATGGGAAAGCTAGGTGTGCCTGTTTACTATTATGAAGACGCAGCTACCTTGCCGGAAAGAGTGAGCTTAGTCAATATCAGAAAAGGTCAATATGAGGCTTTACCTGAAAAGATGAAACAGTCTGCATGGCAGCCGGACGAAGGACCATTTGAATTTGTGGCAAAAAGTGGTGCTACTGTGACAGGTGTCCGATTTCCTCTGATTGCTTTCAATGTCAACTTAAAGACGGATGATTTCGAGGTGGGAAAAAGAATCGTCAAGGCTATAAGAGGCGCTACCGGCGGATATCAAAATGTCAGAGCGATTGCCCTCTACCTAGAAGAATCCAATAGGGTTCAAATTTCAATGAATTTAGTTAATTATACCCAAACACCTATTCATCGTGTGTTTGAGACGATTAAATCTGAAGCTGCAAGTCATGGGGTTTTAGTAGAGGATACAGAACTGGTAGGTCCGGTTCCTTTGGAAGCTCTGCAGGATGTGCTAGCTCACTATTTGCAAGCTCACCACTTTTCAATGGACCAGATTTACACATAGATAAAATCAAAGCCAGTAATCATCCTTTCTTGTTATATTGAGTTTTTTGATGCGATAAAGTAGACTTTGACGTATGATGCCCAAATATCCAGAGGCTTTGGTTATATTCCAATTAAAACGATTCAAGGCCTCTACAATCATTTTTCGCTCAATCTCATTTAAAGTCAAAGGAAGTGATGTCGTATTTTTCTTGCTTTTGTTAATTTCTTTCGTCAGCTTAAGCCTCAAATAGTTGGGTAAATGTGAGGCTGTAAGCTCTGTTTCATTATCATTGGAATGGAGAACAAGATTTTCAACGACATGCTCGAGTTCGCGAACATTGCCGGGCCAATAATAATCATAAAACAATTCTTTCAAATCGGCAGTGTAGATTTTGATGTGTTTATCCAATCGGTCATTATATTTGTTAATAAAATAATTGGTCAGGAAAATAATGTCCTCCGGTCGCTCTCTTAACGGAGGAATAAACAGACAAAGCCGCGAAATTCTATAATATAGATCTTGACGCAATCGGCCTTCACTGATGAGCTGTTCCGGGTCTTCATTGATGGCACAGATAATTCTGCATGCGACATCCTTGTTTTTTACCCCTCCTACCTTTCTGAATTTTTTTTCTTGAAGCACTCTCAGAAGCTTGGTTTGCATATAGATGGGAAGTGAATTCAATTCATCAAGAAACAAGGTTCCTTTTCCGACCTCATCAAGATAGCCGTCTTGATCGGTCGATCCTGTAAAGGAACCCTTTGTCGTTCCGAAAAGAGTGCTTTCGAGCAGATTCTCAGGCAATGCAGCACAATTAACAGCAAAGAATTTCTCTTTGCTGTGCTTACTCATGTTATGGATGCTTTGAGCAAACATCTCCTTTCCGACACCGGTTTCGCCAACAATCAAAAGATTACCTTCCAAAAGAGAGATTCTCTCGGCTTCCTTGATTGTATTAATCATCAAAGGGCTATTTCCTTTGATATCATCAAACCCATAAACAGTACCATTGTCAAAGGAATGGTCTTTGATGGTTTTTTTTAGCTTTCTTTTCAATTCAATTGTTTCTGAGAGAAGCTCAAGCAACTTTGATTCATTTTTGCTGACAGAAAAAACCGAAAGGGTGCTTTCGTCTCTTATCACAGGATAAGTGGAGTAGGACAAGTATTTTTCGGATTGTCCGTTTTTGACATGCGCCTTGTACTCTTTGATAATCGGCTGTTGCGTTTTGAATACACGACGATGCTCGGACATTTCAGGTGATTCATACTGGTAGACATCCCAAAGAAATTTTCCTATGCACGCTTCTTTTTTCAGTCCTTCCAGTTTTTCCTGGGCGGCATTATACAACATAATTCGACCGTTTTTATCACTCATGATCAAACCATCGTCAAGGTAGTCAAAGATGGATTCATAGCAATAATTTTTTTCCTCGAGTGAAGTTAGGGCACTTACATCATGGAATTCTAGTAGAAGATATTTTTCTTCTAAAGAAAAAACATGAGAGGTGTGCACGTTATATTGCTTGCTTCCATAAGACAATAGGGTTTTACCCCTTGAAAGCTCATGAAAGCTAATAGGGATGATTTCCGTTATGTTTTCATTTAAGGCTTGAGAAGGGATCATGGCTAGCGCTTGACGGTTGAGATAAATGATACGATTGCCTTCAAGCACGATAATGGGTATGTGAATCGGGTCAAATAATTCAAACATGTGTACACCTCCATTTTAGCGTATTATATCATGACAGCTATCTTTTCAGCAAGAAGGATGTATAAAATTTATACATCTAATATTGGCTAAAAAGGCCGTTTACATCATATTTTTCAAATTTATAGTACAAAAATTATACGATTAGCTTTCAAGACCATGTATTTCATTTTACAGAAAGGTTGAAATTACCCATCTCATTTCTTTTTCGGGTTGGCATGGTTATTGCTTTGTATAAACTTAAATAATGAAAATATAACAGGGAGGAACAAATCATGAGTCACGCTGAAATATTATACGAGGTAAAAGCACAAAGGGGCAACACCTTGAGATGTAAAGGTTGGAAACAAGAATCACTATTAAGAATGCTAGAAAATAATATGGAAAATGCTGAAATTCCGGAACTGTTAGTCATCTACGGTGGTAACGGAAAATGTGCCAGAAACTGGGAATCTTATCACGCCATTGTAAAAGCTTTGAAGGAGCTTGAAAACAATGAGACACTTGTCATTCAATCCGGAATGCCGGTAGCTGTATTCAAGACGCAAAGACTTGCTCCGAGAGTGGTCATGGCGACGACGAATATCATGAAAGCAACCTGGGAGACTTTTTATGATTTGCAGGATAAAAATCTGACGATTTTTGCGCAATATACAGCAGCACCTTGGGAATACATCGGGACGCAAGGGGTTATTCAAGGTACCTTTGAAACCTTGTCAGCTATCGCTATGAAAAAATTCAACAATGATTTGACAGGTAGAATCTATCTGACAGCCGGTGCGGGTGGCATGGGTGGCAATCAAAGCTGGGCTATGAAAATGCATGGTGGCGTCGCTATTATCGTAGATGCCGATGAAAGAATCATTGATAGGCGTATCGAGAAAAACTATCTTGATCAGAAGGTATACTCCCTTGATGAAGCGATTGAGATTGCAAATAAAGCAGTCAAAGAGCGTAAACCTACTTCGGTTGCAGTAGTAGGCAACGCTGCTGATGTCTATGAGGAGGCCTATCATAAAGGATTTATGCCGGATATTATCAGTGAAATGTGTCCATGCCATGATCCTATTTCATATATTCCTTCAGGATATACAGGAGAAGAGGCCGATGACTATCGCGCAAGAAATCGTATGGCTTACTTAAAGGACGCCAGAGAAACAATGAAAAGACAGCTATCAGTCATGAATCAATTCTATAAAAAAGGCGTAGAGGTATTTGAATACGGCACAAGCATCAGAAAAGAGTGTCGTGACGCAGGTATGCCTGAGGCGGAAGCCATGACCATACCGGGCTTTGTATCCGAATACATTAGACCTCTTTTCTGCGAAGGACGAGGACCCTTCAGATGGACCTGCATGTCGGGAGATCCTGAAGATTTAAAGAGAACCGATGATCTTGCGCTTGAGATTTGCAAGGGAGACCCGTTGGTCGAAAGGTGGATTAATCTAGCCAGAAGAAATCTTCCAATCGAAGGACTGCCTGCTAGAATATGCTATATGGGATTTGGACAGAGAAGAAGATTTGGACTTGCTGTAAATGAACTGGTAAAAAAAGGCGAATTAAAAGGTCCGGTTGCCTTCTCAAGAGACAATCTGGATTCAGGTTCAATTGTCAATCCAACCTTTGAGTCAGAAAATATGAAGGATGGCGGAGACCTTATATCGGACTGGCCTTATTTAAATGCCTTGCTCAATTGTGCGGCAGGCTGTGATCTGATCGCCATTCAGGCCAACTATTCGATGGGTGAAGCTGTGCATACAGGTGTGACGATGATAGCGGATGGTACCGAAGAAGCTGATTTGAGACTGGACTCAGTATTGACAGTGGATTCGGGTATCGGTGTCGTGAGACATGCCCAAGCCGGATATGAGACGGCTAAGGATGTTGCCAACGGCAAGGGAAATCTAACGAACGAATCAATCAAAGTGCCACTATGGTGGCAACCCGCAGAATTTGTGACCTTTGGTCCTGAAGGTAGATCTGTCAGATAGTATACAATTGGCTCGAAGATTATCCTAAAGATAAAAAAAGGAAAGGAAAATATAATCTAATGACCCGGTAGATTGGATCATTAGATTATACGAGGTTGAGATGAATCAAATCATATATATAGATGGTGATAGCTTGACACTTGAACAGATTGTTCAAGTGTCAAGAAAAGGCACTCAAATCCAATTAGCAGAGGATGCGAAACATAAAATCAATCAATCAAGAACACTGGTTGAAAAGTTTCTATCGGAGGGACGGGCTATTTATGGCATCAACACAGGCTTTGGAAAGTTTAGCGATGTCAGTATTTCCGCGGATCAGATAGAAGAGCTTCAGCACAACCTGATAGTGGCGGATGCCGTCGGCGTAGGCAGTCCGTTTGACACAGAAATTATTAGAGCGATGATTTTACTAAGAATCAATGCTTTAGCAAAAGGATTTTCAGGCATACGATTGGTAGTCGTTCAGACATTGATTGATATGCTTAACAAGGGTGTACATCCGCAAGTGAGAGAAAAGGGTTCTGTTGGTTCGAGTGGAGATTTATGTCCACTAGCGCATATGGTGTTGCCTATGCTAGGGTTGGGAGAAGCGGAATATCAAGGAGAGATTTTAGAAGGAAAAGAGGCGATGCAAAAAGCCGGAATTGCTACAGTTGTTCTGAAAGCAAAGGAAGGACTGGCGCTGATTAACGGCACATGTGCTATGACAGCCGTTGGAAGCCTTGCAATCTATGACGCCGTTATGATTAGCAAAACAGCTGATGTGATTGCGATGCTCACTATTGAAGCTTTGGAAGGCATTACAGACGCCTTTGATGCAAGAATACAGCTTGTGAGACCCCACAAAGGACAAATTGAAGTCGCGAAAAATTTATTAAAGCTCTGCCAAAACAGTCAATTGACGACCAGACAGGGAGAAAAGAGGATGCAAGATGCCTATTCCTTGAGATGCACGCCTCAAATACATGGAGCGAGCCGGTTAGCCTTGGATTATGTCAAGGGAGTTATTGAGACTGAAATCAATGCGGCAACAGACAATCCTCTTATTTTTACAGAGGGTGAGGAAGCCTATTCAGGAGGAAATTTCCATGGTCAACCTGTTGCCATAGCGATGGATACCTTAGGAATTGCTATGGCCGAATATGCTAATGTTTCAGAAAGGAGAATTGAGCGACTTGTCAATCCGACACTCAGTGAAATGCCTGCATTTTTGGTGAAGGAAGGAGGACTCAACTGCGGATTTATGGTACCGCAATACGCAGCGGCTTCCTTGGTTTCTGAGAACAAAGTTTTGGCTCACCCGGCAAGCGTTGATTCGATTCCGACTTCAGCCAATCAAGAGGACCATGTCAGTATGGGGACTATAGCTGCCAGAAAAGCTAGGACTATCATCAGCCATACCTGTTCAGTGCTAGGGATTGAATGGCTATGCGGAACACAAGCTGTGGATTTCAAGAATCCTGAATTACTTGGATTAGGCTCTTCAGAGGCTTATCGGCAATTAAGACAAAGGGTTACTTTTATGGAATCCGACAGAGTGATCTACAAAGACATGGATGTAGCATACGATTTGATTGCCTCCGGAAAATTGATTGAAGCCGTTGAGACAATAACCGGTACATTGTACTGATAGGGGGATTCGAGATGCAGAGTCAAAGGATTAAGCCGGATTTGGTGATTAAAAACTGTGGTCAGCTATTGACAATGAAAGAAAACGCAGGGGACAGAGTAGGTCTCATTACGGGAGGGCATGTTGCTATCAAGGAAGGCCTCATTGTGTTTGTCGGTAGCCAAGAGGCGTATCAAAACAATATTGACGATTGTGAAGCAAACATTATTGATGCCCGAGAGAAGGTGGTGTTGCCTGGATTTGTCGATTGCCATACGCATTTGGTTTTTGGAAAATCAAGAGTTGACGAATATGTGGCGGGATTGGTGCCCGGTGGATTGGAAGGTTTTCGTTCAAAGGGTGTGCCAACGGGTATTGAAGCTTCTGTACACATGACTCGCGCCGAATCAGAAGAGACACTTTATCACGAATCCTTGAGTAAAGTGACTCGAATGATGTCCTATGGTACAACCACCCTTGAAATCAAAAGCGGATACGGACTTGATCGAGAAACAGAAATGAAGCAGCTTAGCGTGATTGCAAAATTGAAAAAAAATTCAAAAACGGATATTTCGGCTACATTTTTGGGAGCACACGGTTGGCCAAAGGAAATGACCAAAGCACGCTATATCGATTTTTTAATGCAAGAAATGATTCCTTTAGTGGCAGAGGGTCAAATGGCAGAAGCTTGTGATATTTGGGTTGATGATGGATATTATACAGCGAAGGAAGCCGAGAAGATATTGACAACAGGCAGAAGCTTCGGACTTGCATCAAAAATCCACACCGATTGTTATTCCTATGTGGGGGGATCGGATTTAGCGGCTGAATATCGAATGATGTCAGCCGACCATTTGAATTATATTCCGACACATTCGATAAAAAAACTGGCAGAAGCTAAAGTTCCGGGAGTATTGCTTCCCGGCACGGATTTCTCAGTCAATCATCCCAAGCCTTTTGATCCCAGACCGATGATAGAAGGCGGGATGATCTTAGCTCTTGCGACCAATTTCAATCCAGGAAACTGGATTGAATCCCTACAGCTTGTTATTGCTCTCGCTTGTAGAAGGCATCGCATGCGTGTCGAAGAAGCACTCGAGGCAACGACGCTTGGAGGAGCCAAGGCTTTAAAGAAGGATCATCTGATTGGAAGCCTCGAGGTGGGAAAGCTGGCGGATATCCAGATTTGGAGCACATCGAATTATAAGGATGTCGCCTATAAGCACGGAAGAAATTTTGTGGAAACTGTTATCAAAAGGGGTGAAGTGGTGGTTGAAAAAGGCTTCAATCATCCCACAAATTACACTTGACAAATCTAAGATAAACGTTTAAGATTAAAAAAAAATAACTGTTACTTATCACGAGAGGTGGAGGGAATGGCCCTTTGAAGCCTCGGCAACCTACGCATTACGCGCAAGGTGCCAATTCCAACAGTGAAAGCTGGGAGATAAGAAGAATCTGAAATTTGGGCCGCTTCTTACTTGAAGCGGTTTTTAAATTCTCATTTGCAGTAGAAGGAGGTAGCATGAGAAACTATAAAATCGAGACACAATGCGTTCAAGGGACGTATAGACCTGAATCCGGGGAACCACGAGTACTCCCCATTGTTCAAAGCACCACTTATCAATACTATGATTCTGATACTGTCGCTGACTTGTTTGATTTAAAAAGTGCGACTCACATGTATTCAAGAATCAGCAACCCAACGGTATCTGAATTGGAAAACAAGATGGCTTTGCTAGAAGGAGGAGTAGGAGCGGTAGCGGCCTCATCCGGACAGGCGGCTTCCACACTCGCTTTTTTAAATATCTGTCAAGCAGGAGATCATATTGTAGCGGCGTCTACTATTTATGGCGGCACGTACAACCTATTGGCAGTAACACTAAAAAAATTAGGGATTGAGGTTACGTTTATCTCTCCGGAGGCTTCATGTGAGGAAATCATTGGCGCTTCGAGACCTCAGACTAAAGCTTTATTTGCAGAAACAATTGGAAATCCAGGACTCAACATTTTGGATTTTGAAAAATTCAGTAAAGCGGCAAAGGAAATGGATGTTCCCTTTATGGTGGACAATACAGTAGCAACGCCGATTCTATGCCGACCGTTTGAGCTGGGGGCGGATATTGTCATTCATTCCACAACCAAATATACGGATGGACATGCCACGAGCGTCGGAGGTGTCGTCATTGACGGCGGAACCTTCAACTGGGATAATGGAAAATTTCCGGCATTGGTAGAGCCGGATTCGAGTTATCATGGGGTGCAGTATGTTAGAGATTTTGGAAAGGCCGCTTATGTGACAAAAGCCAGAGTTCAGCTCTTGAGAGATTTTGGAATGACCATGAGTCCATTCAGCGCTTTTCTGTTTCACCTAGGATTGGAAACGCTTCATATTCGAATGGAAAGACACAGCGAAAACGCTTTGAAACTGGCGCGATTTTTAGAAAACCATCCGGGAGTCAGTTGGGTGAACTATCCCTTGCTTGAAAAACATAAGACCTATGCATTGGCTAAAAAATATTTGCCAAAAGGCGGAAGTGGTATTTTGACCTTTGGGATTAAAGGTGGAGCTCAAGCGGGGAAAGAACTAATCAAGCACCTTGAGATGACAGCGCTAGTAGTCCATCTGGGAGATTTAAGAACAAGTATTCTTCATCCGGCAAGTACGACGCACAGACAATTGACTGAGGAACAGCAAATGGCTGCAGGCGTACTGCCTGATTTGATTCGCGTATCTGTAGGATTGGAAAATATTGATGACATCACGGCTGATTTTGACAAGGCTATCAGAGCGGTCATGACGGTTTGAAAGTGACATATACAAATATTTAGAAAGAAGGTGGCAAGATGCCTATAGTTATACCTGAAAAATTACCGGCATTTGATATTTTAAAAGATGAAAATATTTTCGTGATGAATGATTGGCGTGCTTATAGTCAGGATATCAGACCTCTCCAGATTTGTATCGTCAATCTGATGCCGACGAAGGAAGAAACAGAAACGCAGTTGATTAGAATGCTGGCTAATACACCGCTTCAAGTGGACTTGCATTTGGTTCGTATGGATTCCCATGATTCAAAAAATACCCGGCAGGAGCATCTGGATAATTTTTATCAAACGTTTGATGAAATTAAACACAGAAAATTTGATGGCATGATTATTACGGGAGCACCTGTAGAGACGCTTCCTTATGAGGAAGTAGACTACTGGACGGAGCTTGCCGAGATCATGACCTATACAAAGTCTAATGTTTTTAGCACGTTGCATCTCTGCTGGGGAGCACAGGCGGCTTTATACTATCATTATGGTGTTCAAAGAAAAATGTTGGAACAGAAGCTCTTCGGTGTCTATTTGCATGATGTCAAAGATTTAAAGTCAAGACTGATGAGAGGCTTTGACGAGCAATTTTTTGCGCCACACTCCAGGTATACTCAAATAGAACGAGAAGAATTTTCCAAAGTTCCGAATATAAAAATCCTCGCTGAATCTGACGAAGCCGGGGTTCATATTGCTTCTCTTAAAAACAGAAGGCAGATTTTTGTACAGGGACATGGGGAGTATGATAAATTTACCCTCAAAAAAGAATATGACCGTGATATAGGCAAAGGCTTGGATACCAAAGTGCCTCTAAATTATTACGTGGCGGATGATCCTTCAAAAGAGGTTATCATGAAATGGAGAAGCCATGCGCAGCTTTTCTTTTCTAATTGGCTCAATTATTGTGTCTATCAGGAGACACCTTATGACATCAATCAAATTGAACCTCTAGAGCAGTAATTACATACAATGTGTTTTCGCCCTAAGACCGACAATGATGGTCTTAGGGCGAATGATTTTCTATGAATATTTATTTTGCTATTATGAGATGGCCTTGTCAAACTCATCCAATATTTCTTGAGCTGGTGCTTTAGTAGCCAATGAAACAGCGTATATTGCAATCGAAGAAACGATGAAAGCGGGTACGATTTCATACAGACCGAATATGGCAGCTGAAGATACTTTTGCAATTTGTGTCCATAAAATGACAGTTACGGCACCGGAAATCATTCCGGCGATGGCACCCCATTTGTTGGCTCTTTTCCAGAAGAGAGAAGCAATAATCAATGGTCCGAAGGATGCTCCTAGACCGGCCCATGCATAGGAGACAAGACCGAAGACAGAGCTGTTGGGATCAAAGGCTATGAAGACAGCGATTACAGCAATGCCGATAACTGCATATCGACCTATTTTTATCATGTCGTTGTCAGTGGCGTCTTTTTTGATGTATTTCTTATAGATATCCTCAGAGATAGATGAGGCGGTTACCAACAATTGAGAATCGGCTGTGCTCATGCTAGCTGCTAGAATTGCTGCGAGTAATACACCGGCTATTACCGGAACAAAAAGAGTATCCACGCTCAACATAAATATTTTTTCAGGATCGGCAATATCAGTGATATAAACTCTTCCGAACACACCGACCATGACGGCTGCTGCAAGCGAGAATATAACCCAGATCATGGCAATCAAACGGGCTTTTTTAATCTCATCACGACTACCGATAGCCATAAATCTTGCCAAAATGTGAGGCTGTCCAAAGTAGCCAAGTCCCCACGCCATATTGGATACAATAGCAATGAGAGAAATAGCACCGCCACCTCCGGTAGCGCGCATTAAGCTCATATAATGAGGGTCGACTGTGGATAATTTATCAAAAGCTGCACCAAATCCTCCAAGCTCAGCTACAATGACAAAAGGAACGATAATCAATGCAAAAAACATCAGCATCCCTTGTATGAAGTCCGTGAAAGAAACGGCCATAAATCCACCAAGGAAGGTGTACAATATGATGACAGCTGCACCTAATATTAATGCAAACGTATAATTCATTCCCATAAGTGTTTCGAATAATTTTGCGCCGGCTGAAAATTGTGCGGATGTATAGACTGAAAAGAAAACGATAATAACAATTGATGATACAAGTCTTAAAATATGAGTATCATCTCTAAAACGATTTTCAAAATAATCAGAAAGCGTCAATGAATCACCTGCAATCTCAGTGTAGCTTCTAAGTCTCTTTGCGACAACCTTCCAATTGATGTAGGTTCCTAAACCTAATCCAATAGCTATCCAGGACGCTTCTATTCCTGAAACATAAGCGGCTCCCGGTAAGCCAATCAATAACCAACCACTCATATCAGAAGCTTGTGCTGACAAAGCGGCTGTCCAAGGACCAAGCTTTCTTCCCCCAAGCACATAGTCTGAAAAATCAGAGGTTTTTTTGTAATAGACCCAACCGATAAAAACCATTGCTACCAGATACAAGCTTAATACAAGAATTTTAACAATATTTCCATCCATTTTATTATCCACCCTTTTTTTAATATATTTTATTCACAACCACCCTGCGATTGATTCTTATCTTACCTCCTACTTCTATTTTTGCAGGATGAGATGTTTTGGTCTATAAATATTTTTCAATCACCTCAAGCAATTCAGGCAAATCCATACCGAGATCCCTAAGCTTTTCAACCGTAGGCACACCGTTCTGTGTCCAACCTCTTCTTAAATAAACCGCGTCTGTCAGCTTCTCATATTGGTCTTCACGGTAAACACGTAAGGCCTTGATTTTCTCATCTACGGTCTTGCCTGTCGGGTCA
>JAFGVC010000128.1 GCA_016938195.1 Tissierellales bacterium
CAACCCCGTATGATCGAAACAAAAGACTAATCAAAAAAAAGAAATTATACTTTGTGGGTTTAGCGATGCCATTATTGGCTGCAATGACGCCTGCGGATTGGGAAGTGGAAATTATACTAGAGACGATTGAAGACATCCCTTTTGATACGGACGCAGATTTGATTGGCATTGGTGGCATGGGGCATGCGATTGTTAGGAGCTTAGACATCGCAACTGAATTTAAAAAAAGAGGTAAAACTGTCATTATGGGCGGTTACATGGCAAGCTTAATGCCGGAGGAAGCCAAGAAATATTGTGATAGTGTCCTGATAGGGGACGCAGAAAATGTTTGGAATAAGCTCATCAATGATTATGAAAAGGGTCAGCTTAAAGATTTTTACAAAGAAGAATTAACGGAGTTAGTAACGCCTTTACCGAGATTTGATCTGATTATAAATAAAAATATCGGAAATTTTTTACCGGTTCAGGCCGGCAGAGGATGCCCGAACTCATGTAGTTTTTGCTCCGTCGCCTGTCTTTATAAAAATAAATATATTAAAAGAGAGATTAGTGAAGTCATTAGAGATATCAAACAGGTCAAAGCATTAGGCTTTAAAAGGTTCTTGCTATTAGACGACAATATCATTGCGGATCGTGCCTATATCATTAGGCTTTGCGCGGAAATCGAGCCGCTAAAAATGGAATGGCTTTCACAATGTGCTATTGATATAGGGAAGGATGATGAATTGTTGACAGCGGTAGCCAATAGTGGATGTATCGCATTGAGCTTTGGACTGGAGAGTATTTCTCAAGAAAGCTTAAATGAGATGGATAAAAGCTGGGTCAAAGTTTCTGAATATGCGACTCTTATTGCTAATATACAAGAGCATGGAATTGATGTATCAACAGAAATGGTGGCTGGGGCAGATGGCGATACACTTGATTCCATCAAACGTACGGCATCTTTTATCAGAGAGAATAAGATAACTGTCCCGAGATTTTATATTTTGACGCCAATACCCGGTACGGTTTTCTATGATGAAATGAAAGCCCAAGGTCGGATATATAATGATAATATTTATGATTACAATGGAAGCGAAGCCGTGCATATACCTAAAAACATGACGCCCAACGAATTAACGGAGGCTTATTGGCATTTATACAATGAGGTTTTTAGCTTTCGATCTATTTTGCAAAGAACTATTTTTAGAAAGGATTTTTACAAGAGAGCGGACAAATTTTTATTTTACTTGGGAGTCAACCTGTTTTATCGATATCAGATTAAACAAAAGATAACGCCTAACATTATTTAATTTTATTAAAAAAAAACAGTGATTTTTTTTAATAAAGTTATATAATGATATCGACATTCATATTGAATGATATTGTGCCTATTTAGGGAGGAAGTATGAATTTAAGAGATTATCTTACTAGCAGCGAATGGAATAGAATTAAAGATTTTTCAGAAGATAAGGAAACTCCTTTTTTAGTGGTCGACTTAAAGAAAGTAAAAAAGAATTACATAGAAATGAAAAATAATTTTGAGACAGCGGATCTGTACTATGCCGTGAAAGCGAGCCCTTCCGTTGAGGTGTTGAAAGTGTTGATTGACCAAGGTTCTTGTTTTGATATTGCATCGATATACGAGCTGGATCGTTTACTCAGTTTAGGCGTAGAACCGGATAGAATCAGTTATGGCAATACCATCAAAAAGGTTAAGGATTTGAAATACGCTTATGAAAAAGGAATAAGACTTTTTGTGACGGACAGTGAGTTGGATTTGCTTAATATTTTGGAGCATGCCCCCGGATCAAGAATATTTATACGATTATTGGTGGAAGGTTCAAATTCAGCTGATTGGCCTTTGGCGAGAAAATTCGGTTGCAGTCTTGAAGAGGTCAGGAGACTGATTACGATTGCGAAAGATTACGGTGTCGATATTTATGGCATATCTTTTCATGTAGGCTCACAACAAAGGAATATTCTGGTATGGGAATATGCACTGCTCAAGGTTAAGGAAATATTTGAATGGGCAAAGGAATATGAAGACGTTGAACTAGAAATGATTAATATGGGTGGCGGTTTCCCCTCAAACTATTATTATCCGGCTGAAGATCTTGAGGTATATTCTGAAAATATCAAGCGATTTTTGGAGCAATTCTTCGAAGATAAGATGCCAAGGATTATTCTGGAGCCGGGAAGGTCGCTTGCAGGCAACACAGGGGTACTGGTTAGCGAGATTGTTTTAATCTCTCAGAAGAACCAGTTTGAAAACTTTAGATGGATATACCAAGACGCCGGGAAATTCAATGGATTAATTGAAACGCTTGATGAGTCAATCAAATATCCGGTGTATACTGAGAAAAAAGGTGAAAAAGGAGAGGTTGTACTAGCTGGTCCTACCTGCGATAGCATGGACATCATGTATGAGGATTTCAAATATGAGTTGCCGATGAATTTAGAAATAGGAGATAGACTTTACTGGCTTTCTACTGGAGCTTACACGAGTAGCTATTGTGCCGTAGAATTTAATGGGTTTCCTCCTATGAAAACCTATTTTATAGAGGATAGCTCTAAATAGTGATTTGAACAACCCAATCGGACACTTCTTGATGAACTATTCCTAATAGTACAGGAGGTGTCTTTTTGTTTCTCAATCCTTGACAGAGCCGGTCATTCATAGTAAAATATAACGAACATAAGTTCTAAAGCTGTAATCAATTTTGCATTTTTATTGGAGGTCGTACATGGGAAATTTTGTTATCAAATCTGATTATTTGCCAACCGGCGATCAACCACAGGCCATTGAAAAACTAGTACTTGGCATTAATGAAAAGAAAAAATTCCAGACATTACTGGGTGTGACAGGATCGGGTAAGACCTTTACTATGGCTAATATTATTGAAAAGGTTCAAAAACCTACACTTGTAATTGCTCATAACAAGACATTGGCGGCCCAACTGTGTTCAGAATTTAAAGAATTTTTCCCTGACAGCGCTGTTGAATACTTTGTGAGTTACTACGATTATTATCAACCGGAAGCCTATGTACCCTCATCGGATACGTATATAGAAAAGGATGCTTCTATCAATGATGAAATAGATAAATTAAGGCATTCAGCTACTGCGGCTCTTTTTGAAAGAAGAGATGTCATTATTGTGGCCTCTGTTTCTTGTATTTATGGTTTGGGAAGCCCTATAGATTATGAAAATTTAGTGATATCACTAAGACCGGGCATGTTGAGAGATCGAGACGAGATTATCACGAAGCTCATAGAGATTCAATATAAAAGGAATGACATCAGCTTTACCAGAGGTACTTTTAGAGTTAGAGGAGATGTGTTGGAAGTTTTTCCGGCCTCGTCTTCAGAACAGGCCGTAAGAATAGAATTTTTCGGAGACGAGATCGAGAGAATTACAGAGGTTAATTCTATTACAGGTGAAATTCTAGGAAGAAGAAAGCATATTTCTATTTATCCGGCGTCACATTATGCCACAACTGAAGAAAACATCGCCCGTGCGGTAAATAGTATCAGTGAGGAATTGGAGCTTCGATTAAAGGATTTGGTTGACGAGAACAAATTAGTTGAAGCTCAGAGATTGGAACAAAGGACAAAATATGATCTTGAGATGTTAAGAGAAATGGGATTTTGCTCTGGCATTGAAAATTATTCCCGTCACATCAATAATTTACCTCCAAACACTAGACCGTACACACTAATTGATTATTTTCCGGAAGATTTTTTGATGATTATTGATGAATCGCATGTTACAGTTCCGCAAATCAGAGGCATGTACAACGGAGACAGAGCTCGAAAGGAAACCTTGGTGTCATTCGGCTTTCGACTTCCCTCGGCCTTGGATAATAGACCCCTAAAATATCATGAATTCGAAGAAAGAATAAACACTGTCGTATTTTTAAGTGCTACTCCAGGCCCTTATGAATATGAACATTCTCAGAATATTGTGGAGCAAATTATCAGACCTACTGGTCTTATAGACCCTGAAATAGAAATTAGACCTGTTACTCATCAGATTGATGATTTGGTTAAAGAAATCAGAAAAGTAACAGAGAAGAATCAGAGAGTATTGGTTACGACGATGACTAAAAAGATGGCAGAGGATCTTTCTTTCTATTTTAAAGATATAGGCATAAAAGTGAGATATCTTCACTCAGATATTGAAACGTTAGAGAGAATGGAAATTATTAGGGATTTGAGAACCGGAAAATTTGACGTTTTGATTGGCATCAATCTTTTGAGAGAAGGACTTGATTTGCCTGAAGTGTCCTTGGTGGCTATTTTGGACGCAGACAAAGAAGGTTTCTTGCGTTCTGAGACAGCGCTTATACAGACAGTCGGCAGGGCCGCGAGAAATATTGACGGACACGTGATTATGTATGCGGATCATGTTACAAAATCAATGGATAGAGCCATTAATGAAACAAACAGAAGAAGGGCCTTGCAAACGCAATACAATAAAGAGAATCATATTACACCAAAATCGATTATAAAAGGTGTTCGTGACGTTCTGGAAGCGACGGAGTTGGCGGCTGAGGAAGAAGGATACTATAGCATCAAAGGGCGTTCGATCGAAATTCATAGTGAAAAAGATTTGTTGAAGCTTTTGGACTCGATGAATAAAGAAATGATGGAAGCGGCTAAAAACTTGGAATTTGAAAAAGCAGCTGCCATCAGGGATGAAATAAAAAAACTAAAAAAAATCAGTCAAATTATGATTTAGCGGAGATTGAATGGAAGAACGAATTTTTATTAAAGGAGCCAAAGAACACAATTTAAAAAATATCGATGTGGAGATACCTAGAAATAAGCTTGTTGTTTTTACCGGACTGAGCGGATCTGGTAAATCTTCCTTAGCCTTCGATACGATTTATGCAGAAGGACAAAGGAAATATGTCGAAAGCTTGTCTTCTTACGCAAGACAATTTTTGGGACAAATGGAGAAACCGGATGTCGAATATATTGAAGGGCTTTCACCGGCTATATCCATTGATCAAAAGACAACCAATAGAAATCCCAGGTCTACAGTTGGAACGGTTACTGAAATTCATGATTACCTGCGCTTGCTCTATGCAAGGGTGGGCATTCCTCATTGCCCCGAGTGTGGACGTGTTATCACATCACAATCAGTCGACCAGATTGTTGACATATTATGCAATCTACCGGAAAGAACTAGAATTCAAATTATGGCACCCGTTGCAAGAGGTCAAAAGGGTACTCATGCTAAGTTGCTCACAACAATGAAAAAGGAAGGATATGTCAGAGTCAGAGTGGACGGCGAGCTTAGAGAGCTTGAGGAAGAAATCCTATTAGATAAAAATATTAAGCACGATATAGAAATCGTAATAGATCGCATTATTATCAAAGAAGGTATAAGTAAAAGACTAACGGATTCTGTAGAAAGAGCGCTTGAATTGGCTTCCGGACTAGTGCTAATTGATGTCGAAGGCGATCAAGAAATGCTCTATAGCACTGAATTTGCTTGTATCCATTGTGGTATTAGCTTGGGAGAGATTTCACCAAGGGTTTTTTCCTTCAATAATCCATTTGGCATGTGTAAAGAATGTAATGGTCTTGGCATAAAAAAAGAAATAGATGTTGAAATGATTATTCCGGATATGAGCTTGTCGATACCCCAGAGAGCTATAGCGCCTTTTGGTACGGATGAGTATGGCTATTATTTTCAAATTTTTAAGGCTATTGCCGACGACAACAAATTTGATATTAACAAACCTTTGAAAGACGCACCCAAAAAATTTATTGATGAAATCTTATATGGTACAAACGGTAGAAAATTAAATGTAACTTTTGAGAGTAAGTTTAATGGCAAAAAAATATTCAACAAGGATTTTGAAGGGGTTGTCAATAATTTGGCAAGAAGGTATCTTGAAACAAATTCAAGCCCTATGAGGGAATGGATTGAAGGATTTATGAGCGACACACCCTGTCCGGTCTGCCATGGCGCAAGATTGAATCCCACGGCGTTGGCCGTTACTGTTGGAGGACTGAATATCCACAATCTTTCCAATCAATCAATTGATAAAATATTATTTTTTTTAGAAGGACTGGAATTAGACGACAGAAGAAAATTTATATCGCACCAAATTATTAACGAAATCAATGAAAGGCTTCATTTTTTAGTCAATGTTGGACTTGATTATCTGGCTCTAACGAGAAATGCCGCTACATTGTCAGGGGGAGAATCTCAAAGAATTCGCCTTGCGACTCAAATAGGTTCGAGCCTTGTGGGTGTTTTATACGTGTTGGATGAACCTAGCATCGGACTGCATCAAAGGGACAATGCAAGATTGATTAAAACACTTAGAGATTTAACAAATTTAGGAAATACACTTATCGTGGTCGAGCATGATGAAGAGACCATCTACGCGGCGGATCATATCCTTGATATTGGACCCGGAGCAGGTATTCATGGCGGAGAAATTGTCGCTCAAGGAAATGTCGACGATATTATTAATACAGAGGCATCAATTACCGGACAGTATCTGAGTGGTAAATTGAAAATTGAAACACCTAAGGAAAGAAGAAAAGGAAACGGAAAAACAATTAGCGTTATAGGGGCTGAAGAAAATAACCTTAAAAATATAGATATAGACATACCTCTGGGTACGTTTACTTGTATAACAGGTGTTTCGGGGTCAGGGAAAAGTTCGCTTGTGACAGAAATTTTATATAAAGGTATTCATAAAAAATTTCACAAGGGAAGATTGTCCGTCGGAAAACATAAAAAAATTCTTGGAATTGATGGTATCGATAAAATTATTGAAATTGATCAGTCTCCCATCGGGCGAACGCCAAGATCCAATCCGGCCACTTATACAAAAGTATTTGATCAGATTAGAGAATTGTATGCCATGACAATGGAGGCTAAATCCAGAGGATATAAGAAGGGTAGGTTTTCA
>JAFGVC010000129.1 GCA_016938195.1 Tissierellales bacterium
AAAACGAAAAGCAATCTATATGGAACTACAACAAATTCATTATGATGAAGTACCTATGATTCCGGTATTTTACTCTTCATATCCAGTAGCAATGTCTACAAACATTGAAGGGTTTGTTCAAACGCCACTTGGCAACTACAGATTCGAAAATCTTGTAAAATACTTAGATTAACAAAAAAAATATATGAGAAGTTGAACTATTCTATTGAAATTGAATTATCAATACAATTATATTTGTGTTTTATAAAATATGCTTGATTAATTTATTTAGTAATAATGATAAAAAGGAGGAAAAAAATGAAATTAGTAATTGGGAATTTGGAAGCTGAAATCGGTCAAAAAACTCAAGGTTATTTGAATATTGTAAATTCGGATATTAAAGTGCCTTGCACATTAATCAATGGAATAAAAGATGGTAAGACAGTAGTAATCACAGGTGGAACTCATGGTGGTGAATATCCAGGTATAGAAGCAGCAATACAATTAGCAAAAGAATTAATGCCTAACGATGTATCGGGTAAAATAATCATTGTTCACCCGCTGAATGTTCCTGCATTTCAAGCAAAACTTCAGTATGTAGGTCCATATGATGGTAAAAATTTAAACAGAGAATATCCTGGTTTAGCTACAGGTACAGTTACGCAAAAAATTGCTTATACAGTTACAAATCAATTACATTCTATTGCAGATTTTTATATGGATTTACATGGTGGAGATTTACATGAATCGCTTGAACCCTTTGTTATTTATTCAAAACTAGGGACGGATTTAGTGAATAAAATTTCAAAAGAAGCGGCTTCACTTATGGGCATAAAATATATTTGCGGGTCTGTTTCGGATAACGGTTCATTTGGTTCTGCTGCAAAAAATGGCGTTCCAGGATTTTTAGCTGAAATAGGACAATGTGGCCTATGGAGTGAAGATGAAGTATCACAATATAAAGCAGGCGTAATTAATGTATTAAAATATCTTCAAGTACTTGAAGGTATGTCAGAGCAAATAGGCGAAGTCATTGATCTTGAAAAGATGAATGGATTAAATGCTACAGTTGATGGATGCTGGTATTCGAATGTAATAGCTGGTCAAAAAGTTTCTAAAGGAGAGCAAGTCGGTGAAATAAGAGATTATTTTGGAAATGTAATCGAAAAGTATGTATCACCTATTAATGGGGTAATATTATATACTGCTTCTTCTTTAGCAATCAATGTTAATGACCCTATTATAGCGGTGGGTTAGAGATATGATGTATTGGGTTAATGAAAAATTCGCACTACGAATGATTAATATTGCAAATAATTTAGGTAATATTGGAAAAGAAAAATACGGAAAAGAAATATTTTTAGTAAATTACAGAAATATTAAACTTAATAAATTGACATCTGATGAATTATTCAATGAGATAAAAGAATTAAGAAGTGAGATTATTGATTTAGAAGAATATCCAAGAGAATATCTTGAAGGTAAATTAACTGCATTTGAGTATTTGTTGAGGTATATTTTAGGGGAGAAGTTCGAATATGCAGTATTATTAGAAAAAATTCAGCAATTGCCTTGTGAAGAAATTCCAAAAGAAGAAATAAAATTTTTAACAAATCAAGCGATTGAATTCTTGAATGAACTTGGGTATAAGGGCAGTCTTAAAGAAATGAAAGAGCAGTGGTATTCGGAGAATTATCTTGATAGAGATGAAGTAATTATATATGCCCAGAAATTTATTAAAGCTCTTAAAGAAGTTACTTTAGAGAAGGTAGTAAAATTGCATCCTGACGATGAAATTAACGCTGTTAAAGGAATTACAGGTGTTTTCTGGAGTGGTTTTTCAAAATATCCAGGTGATTATAAAGGAAATTTAACATTTAATATTGATAAAAAATGGAATAAGTTTGAATTTGTGCATGTCTTAGCACATGAATCTTATCCAGGTCATCAAGCTTTTTATTCAAGATGGGATTATTTATTAAACCAAGACTGTTTTCCAATGGAAGCGGCATACTATTTACTTAATGAGCCGATAAACACGTTATTTGAAGGTGGACCTGAAAATGCAATAAAATTTATAGACTGGGAAAACGACAAAATAAATACTATTATGAACAAAGAAGAAGTAATTGCTTTAAAAGGCATTAGAATCCTTATGAAACTTACACGTATTTATCAAACAAATGCAAGTTACTATTATAATACTGGTAAAATGAATAAAAAAGAGTGTATTGAATATATGGTAAATGAAGGTATGATGAATCAACTTGATGCTACAAATACTTACAGATTTTTTTCTGACATATTAAGTGTGACTACATATCCGACATATTACTATGGACGTAAGATTATTGAAGATGCCTATGATAGTGTTCCTAAAGATAAAATCATAGACTTCTTTGAAATTTTGTATGATCAACCTCATACAAACAATACATTCAAAAAAGCAATGATTAAACTATTAAATGAGGGGAGAATAAAATGACAAAATTATTACAAGAAATGAATTGGGGAGAAGTAAAAGATTTTCTTATAAACTCACAAGTGGCTATTATTCCTACTGGGAGTACAGAACAACATGGACGACATTTGCCTTTGGGTACAGATTATTTAATAGCTGAATATATTTCAAACAAAATTGCTAAAAAATCTAATGTGTTGGTAACACCAGTAATACCAATAGGATATGCTCCATATCACACGGATTATCCAGGAACATTATCAATACCCGTGGATGTATTGATAGCTTATTATAAAAGTGTTGCAGACAGTTTGCTTAAACATGGAATTACTCACATATTATTTGTGAATGGTCATGGAGGAAATACTGCGGCATTATCAAATACATGTTTTTATTTGAGAAGGAAAGGAGTTACTTCTGCTTTTATCAATTGGTTTGAATTAGGAGGAATGTTTAATCCCGAATGGAGTACACTTGGTCATGCAGACCATTTTGAAACATCCGTTATGTTAAGCATAGATGCTGATTCAGTAGATATGAAAAAGGCTGAAATGCCAGTAAACAAGCATCTGACAGAAGACATCCAAGTACTTGATGGAGAGGCTTGTGCATATAAAAAAGGGGTAGTTAGATTTAGTTTAATGATGAAAGATGTAACGGATAATGGTGCAATATTTGAATATGGCCATTCAGAACATGCGGATTATTCTAAACAAGTATCAGATGCAACAGCAGAGAATGGTGAAAATATAGTTGAAGCAGTGGTCGACTACATTGTTGATTTTATAGAAGAATTTAGAAAAATTAAATTCAATCCGGAAAAGGAGTGATTAAAATGAAAAATTTTAATATGAAAAAAAGTGAAATCTTAGAATTTAAATTTCAAACAACAGGCGAAGTAATTAATTTTCCTGTGGGAACAATATATGGCAATAAAGAAGGTCCGACTTTAGTCGTCTTAGGTGGGATGCATGGTAGTGAATTTTGTGGAATACAAGGCGCTATAGATGTTTTCAATCAAGTAAATCCTGAAGAATTAACCGGAACACTTATTGTTGGAACAATATATAATATGTCAGCTTTTGTAAATCATACAGGTTTTATAGTACCTCAAGATGGGAAAAATCCAATGTCGACTTTTCCGGGAAAACGTAATGGTACATATGGTGAAGTTATGGCATATCATTTTAATGAAGAGGTTTTAAGTAGAGCAGATTATTTTATTGAACTTCATGGCGGAGATATCCCTGAGGCATTGACACCTTTTACAATTCAAACGATTACTGAAAACGAAGAGCTTAATTCTAAAATTAAGGATATGGCAATTGCTTATAATATTCCATTGATTATTAATGCTAAACCAAGATCTACTGATTCACCTGGAAGTGCTTTTATGAAGACAATTCAGAGAGGTATTCCGGCAATATTAACAGAATCTGGACAACAAGGAATATTGAATCTTGATGATGCAAAAGTTCATTCAACGGGAATCCTAAATGTTATGAAAAAAATAGGAATGCTTTCAGGAGAAATTGTAGATACGACTAAAAGAATTAATTTGGAATATAATGGAGCCATTAGAAATGAAGTAAAAGGAATGTGGTATCCTAATGTAAAATTAAATCAAATAGTTGAAAAAGATGAAATTGTTGGAGAGATAAGAGATTACTTTGGCAAAAAAATGGCAGATATTAAATCTCCGATTGATGGGATCATAACAGTGGTTCGTACTAGCCCTTCTGTGGGAGTAGGAAATGTATTGGTAGAATTGCATAAAATTATGAAAGAATAAACATAAAAACAGCTACATGGCTAATAAATAATAATCTTATTAATCTTCAATTGGTATATTTTCAGAATGCGGGCACTAAATATTTTTACGATAGAACTTAAAAAAGTAAAATATTAAATATAAAGTTATTGACATATGCCCAATATAGAGCTATAATTATAATGAACATATACCCAAAAGGAGGTTATAGTATGCCAGCAAGAAATGGAAGCGGTCCTGAAGGTAGAGGACCATTAACAGGAAGGGGCTTAGGATATTGCAATACCGGAGTTAGAGGCAATTTAACAAGAGGAGCCTATTATGGCAGAGGTTATGGACTCGGATACGGCAGAGGTTATGGCGTAGGCTTCGGTAGAGGTTGTGGAAGAGGCTTTAGGCGATTTGACTATTATGATAGAGAAATACTGACGGCTGAAGAAGAATTGCAAATTCTAAGAGAAGAAAAAGAGTTGTTGACTAAAAGACTTGAAGAACTGGAAAAATTATCAGAAAAATAGAAATAAATAGAAGGATGGGCTTGTCTCATTCTTTTATTTTGATATAATGTAAGGTATATAAGAGAGGTGACATGATGCCAAGACCAAGAAAGCAACGAAGAGTTTGTGAAATGCCAATGATTAAATCTTTCGGACCTATAAACAGAATGGGTAGAGAGGTGGATGATATTGTAACACTGACAATCGATGAGTATGAGGTTGTCCGTCTTGTTGATTTAGAGGGGCTGAACCAAGAGGCCTGTGCTGATAGAATGGATGTTGCAAGATCAACTATTCAAAGGATGTATGAAGAAGCGAAAAGAAAAGTGGCTGACTGCATTGTCAATGGTAAAATATTGAGGATTGAGGGCGGAGACTATTTTCTTTGCCAGAAGGAATGCCAAGAAGGAATGCCTTGCTATGTTGGACGACATAGGCGCGGACAAAACAGAATAGGAAGAGAAGGAAATTGATAAAAAGAATCCCTGTCAGTCATACTGACAGGGATTTTATTTTGAAATCAGCTATTAAAAATGATGACGATAAGAAGAACTAGCACAATGAAAGCACCTAACAAATAAATTGAATAGGTAATGCTATTTAATTTCAAACTAAAGTAATCTAAATTTTTAGACACCTGTTTTATGTCAGGCTTAATATCGCTTGCCACTTTTTTTAGGGGTTCGATATTTGCTTTTAAATCAGGTTTTTTCATTGTAATACGGAATTTCATCAATCGCACAGGGGAATTAATAGTCATCAATTCAACCGAAGAGAGTTGACGGTAGGTAGTTGATAAAATGCGTATTGTAAATGATACAATTTCATCAATTGATTTGAATAATTTGTGGACGTGTAAATAAGTATAATCAAATAAGGGTAAGTATATATTTTTCTCTACTGAAAACCAGTTCCCGGTGATGTTAACAAAAGTCAACTGCTTTGCTTCCGACTTCGTTAATTTTTTTAGAATATACTGCACATAGATGAAGATTCCGATTCCGATAGTCACAAAGGAAGAAAAAACACTGTTTGCAGAGTAATAATGTAAGTGATCAAATATGCCGGTCTCAAGGTTAAATATGATTGAAATATTTTTAAAGTATTCTACAAAGAGATTGGGTTTAACACCAACCACTAAAATGAGGATTGAAGTAAAGACCATAGGAAATAGGGCTCTTTTATTGATGTATTTTCTGTAGGATGCATAGTATTTACTGTTATTTTCTACGAAAATTGGAAGATATAGCTTTAAAAGATAGGCTGTGGTCATTGCGCCACTAAGATAGAACAATAATTCGCTCAAATATTTGACGAATAAGCCGTAAGAAGAGGCGGTCTCGGTTAGAGCATGATGGAGAATGGTTTTTCCCGTAAATCCATTAAAGCCGGGTAAACCTATTATGGCACAGAAACCAATGAAAAAAGTGATTTTCAAAATGGGCTTAAAAGATCCAAATCCACGAATATCATTAATATTGAGCTTGTGTGTAATCATGTAGATAATCCCAACTCCCATAAAAAGCATAGATTTAAAGATGGCATGATTAAATATATGATAGATAGTTCCAATGACGGCCAGGGGGTTATATTGTTCACCTAATCCAATTAAACCAATTCCAAGCAGAATATATCCCAACTGGCTCATGGTACTATATGCTAACGTTTTTTTAATATCTGTTTGATGCATGGCCAAATAACCACCCAAGAGCATATTAACAAATCCGGAAATTATTAAGAGAAGTGATATATAATCATTGCCTTTCATGATAAAAACAGAGGTTACGATAATTCCATAGATCCCTGTTTTAACTAGAATGGCAGAAAGGACGGCACTTGCCGGAGTTGGCGCTGCGGGATGTGCTTTTGGCAACCATATATGAAGCGGTGCCATGCCGGCTTTTACACCAAAACCGATAATCATAAGCGCACTGATGACGTATTTGACAGGGCCGAGATTAACTAAATGCTCGCTGATATAAGCAATATCCAAAGAAGAAGTATAGGCATAAAGCATGAAAATGCCCATCAACAGAACTAGTCCACCTGTAACTGCCATTGCAATGTATGTAGCTCCGGCTTCATGAGCCGCTTCATCCTCATCGTGAATAATTAACGGATAAGAAGCAAATGACATGATTTCAAAAAACGTGAAGAGATTAAGAAGATTTTCTGAAATAAAGATCCCCAAGGTACTAACATAGGTAATCATAAAAAACAGATAATACCTGTTTCGATGATTGTAGTTGATTAAATATTGACTGGAATAAATATTAATCATGAGCCATACGAAAGAGGTGATTAGAATAAAGACATAACGAAACAGATCAAGCTTAAGATGCAACCCGGTTCCCATAACATAAGGGATAGAATATTCTATAGGGGATAAGACGATATACGGATACAAGTAAATAACCACCACAAAATTTACCAATGTGGCAATCGTGTTGATAATATTTCTGATGGTGTTGCTTTCATTGAAGACAAAAAAAGCAATCAAGCTACATATTGTTGGGAATGCCAGTAAAAAAACAAGCCATTTTTCCATTAGATTCTCCAGTACTAGTTAATACAAGATTAAAGATAGTTTTTCTATCAAATTGATTACTAAATTCGGAAAAAAACCTATAAAAACATTTATTCCCGTTAGAATAATTATAGGTATCAGCATTAGATTATTAGGTTCTTTAACCACTGTTTCTCGAATAGGGGGTCCTTTAAAAAAAGCTGTTGTAAAAATTGGTAGTAGATAGGCCGCTGTAAAAAGTGCACTAAGAAGCAGAATTATGGGTATAATATAGTTTCCGCTTTTTATGCCACCTATTGCCAGAAACCATTTACTGACGAAGCCATTTGTGGGTGGTATACCAATCAAACAGAGCGAAGAAATAGAGAAACATGTCATGGTGATAGGCATTCTTTTTCCTATACCTTCAATTTCTGCAAGTTCTGTTTTATGCTCATAATGCATAACGGCACCTATACAAAAGAACAGAGTTATTTTTATGAATGCGTGAAAAAGCATATGCAATAACCCACCTGTTAAAGTATCAGGCGTAAAGACGACTAAACCAATCATAATATAACCTAATTGACTCACCGTTGAATAAGCTAGTCTTTTTTTTAAGTTTTTTTGCGAAATAGCTAAAAAAGAACCCATAATGATTGTAATCAATACAAGGACTAGTGTATATTTGTTTCCTCCTGTCTGTTCAATGGTTTCCCATCCAATGACATAATAAGTAATTCTCATTAGAGAAAAGATTCCTGATTTGACGACAGCAACGGCATGAAGAAGGGCGCTAACAGGTGTTGGAGCAATCATAGCCGATGGGAGCCAAGAATGAAAAGGAACCAAAGCACTTTTTACGCCAAAGCCTAAAAACAAAAAAAGATAAACCATTAAATAATAAGGGAGCTGTTCATTAGACAATATACCAATCATGCCACCGGACATAAAATCCAAACTATTGTTTTGACTATATAGTAAAATGATGCCAAACAATACAAATGTAGCTCCAAAAAAAGAATAAAGAAGGTATTTTTTTCCTGTTCTTAGCGCTTCATCAGATCCTTCATGAATGACAAGTGGGAAGGTGATTAAAGTTAGCAATTCATAAAAAAGATAGAGGGTAATTAGGTTGCCTGAAAAGGCTATGCCAATTGTTATTCCTTGAGTAGCTAAGAAGAACATAAAAAAGCTATTTGTTTTTTTTTCGTGGCTCATATAATCCAAGGCATAAAAAGTTGTGAAAATCCATAGCGTAGAGACTAAAACTGCAAAGATTTTACCTAATAAATCGGGTGAAAAATAGAAAAACAATAAATTGTTAAACTCAAAGAGCTCAACGGCTGCTTCCGGAAAATAAGAGACTACAAAAATTGTAAAACAAAAATTAAGGATGACGGATATGATTAATAACGGCTTAAGTCTGTTTTGAGATGTTAATCGGATAAAGATTCCGGATAATATTGGAAAAAAAATGGGTAGCAAAATAATATAAGTCATGATTACCTCCTATGCAAAGCTTAAGGCTATGAAATCAATAATCCTTCCGGAAAATAATCCGGTTAGAAGCATTAGAATAATTAAAGTTACAATTGGAAACAAGGAGTAGGGATTCACTTTTTTTGATTTTCTTATGCGTCCTTTTAAATTTTCCTTGCCAAAAAATCCATTGATAACAATGGGGAAATAGTATAGCAGATTTAAAAGACTGCTAGCCAGTATTATTAGGATTAGGGATATGCGGTTTAATTCTAAACAAGCAAGAGAGAGATACCACTTGCTGATAAAGCCTGGGAAAATGGGTATGCCAACCATTGAAAATGAAGCTAATGTAAATAGAATTAAGGTAATGGGCATTTCATGTCCAATTCCTTTTAGATCTTCAATATATTTGCTTTTGTTTTGGCTGATCATTAAGCCTGAAATCAGAAATATGGATGATTTAGTCAGTGCATGCCCGATAATATGATAGACAGCGATGGTTAACCCTGCTATGCTTCCTAATCCAATACCGAAGGCGACGTAACCGATCTGAGCGACGCTCGAATAAGCAACCATACGTTTTAATTCCTTTTGTTTAATTGCCATAACGGATCCGAAAATCATGCCTGCTGAGCCCAAAAGTAAAATAATATCCATAATGACGATATCCTTCACAATATTCAATCCAAAGAGTCTGAAAATGATTTTGATGAGTAACACCATATACACTTTTATGACTAAAGAGGATAAAATGGCACTGGAGGGCGTTGGTGCGGAGGAATGTGCATCAGGAAGCCATCCGTGAAGTGGGAAAAGCGCACTTTTTACACCCAGTCCTAAGGTGAATAATGAAAGAATGATTAAAACGGAATTAGGATAATCTTGATAGGTGGCTACAATCACGTTATGACTGAGTAATATATTGAGATGTCCTGTAATGGAATATAGATAGGCAATTGACATGAGAACCAGCCCTGAACCTACCGTGCTCATAATAAGATATTTAATAGCCGCAAGAATCGTTTCTCCTTTGTCTTTAATGATAATTAACCCGCAGGCTGATAACGTAGAAACTTCTATAAAAACATATGCGTTAAACAAATCATTAGAATATATGACGCCAATTAGAGAAGTATAAAGTATGTTGACTAGTAGATAGAATAGACCAATTCGATTTTCTGATATTTCCTTGTCAATTGTAGAAGAGGCAAAAATGACAACCATTAAAAAAATGATAGAAAAGACAACGCCTAATAAAGCTTCAACATGACTAATATATAGCTGAATGCCCATAAAGGTGTCCGGATAACCTATATTAAGAGCGTATGCACCATGGTTGACAACAAACATAAGTGTTGCCAGTGTTGATATTACAAGAAGAATATGAATGATGTAAGAAAAGAAATAAATGTATTTGATTTTTTTAATCAATGGGAAAGCAAAGGCGGTAATCATTAAAAACATGATGTTAATTAAAGGTAAATTACTCGTCATTTTTATCTCCTTCCATCTCCATTATTTTATCAAGGTCAACGGTGTGATACTTTTCGTTTAATTTAATGGTAAGCGCTAGAGCAAAAGCTGTTGTTGTAACAGCCACAACAATACCTGTGAGCATTAGTGCCGACGGAACCGGATTCACATAGGCATAAACTGTTTTTAATTCTCCTCTGATAATGGGAGCTTGGCTTTCAAAAATATAACCCTTAGCGATAAAAAAAAGAAAGATTGCTGTGTCCATAATGTTCATGCCTATTATTTTTTTGATGAGGTTGCTATGTAGCATGAGCGTCGCAAAGCCAATACCAAACAGAATAATGGCGGCGGTCTCATAGTAATTTGTCAATAATCCCTTCATTTAAAACTCCTCGTCCCAAAAATATGAAAAAGCTTGATAGAGTACAAAAGCTACAACAATTCCAATCATGATATTCAAAGGCAAAATAAATCCTGAGCTTAATATTTTACCGGGAGTTCCGATAGGTGGATGGGGCCAATGTAATGTATCCGATAAAAAACTATGTAGCTTTAATAAACCATAAATGATTAATGGAATGCTGATAAAAGCAGGAATGTTTTGGGAATTAATTTTTTTTTGCAAGTAGGATTTCCCAAAAACAAGATGAATGATAATTAATGAAGAACCTAGAATAGCCCCTCCCGAAAATCCTCCCCCGGGAGATAAATGCCCGTTAAGTATGATATAAAAAGCAAAGATTTGAATGGAGAGGATCAGAAATCTACAGACCTCTTCAAGTATAGTATCTTTATATTTCATTTAGCACTCCTTGTTTTAAAAAGGATAGAAATGACAACAATACCCGTGAATAGGATAGATGCTTCCATAAAAGTATCCAAGGCCCTGTAATCAAGGATAATTGCGGTGACAATATTTAAGGCGCCTGTATCCTTTAAAGACTCTTGAAGATAAGAATGGCTCAATTCGTTATTGTCAGGATTGTAAGGATTGCCAAAAGGTGGTAGTTCACTGACACCGGAAAGCAATAGAATAATCAATAATACAGCAATAATAATCGCGCTAAACAGTCTCATTTCTTCACCTCTTTGATTTTTTTAAGCGCAGCGATGAATAAGAAGGAAGTAATGCCTGCGCCAACAGCGGCTTCAGTAATGGCCAAATCCGGTGAATTAAGCTGCTGCCATACGACTGTCATCATAAGGCTATAAATCATAAAAACGATGACAGTAGAAAAAAGATTTTTTATAAATGAGATGGCTATGGAAAATACTATTAATGATAACAACACAATTATATTAAAATAGTGCATTAGCGTATTCTCCTTTCGTATTCATATTGTGCCTTAGTGATTATATGTGTTGCTGTTGGTGAAGTTATCCATATAAAGGCTACAATCAACATAATTTTTATCGAGACGGCGTTAAATCCATTATAGACACATAATCCAAGCAAAGTAAGTATAGTTCCTAAAGTGTCGCATTTTGCGGAGCTATGCGCACGCGTATATATATCAGGAAATCTTAATATTCCAACTGTTCCAACGATAAAAAAAAATGTTCCGGATACAAGTAAAAATGCAGATATTATATTTCTAATCATTTATTGCTCCTTTATTACCTTTGATATAATGATGGAGGCAGAAAAGCTAATGAGTGCATAGACAAGAGCTACATCAATAAAGTAACTTTCGTGCAACAAAAACGAAACAATGATAATAATTGAAATGATTTTAGTACCGATAATGTTAATGGCAATAATTCTGTCAGCTTGTGTAGGTCCAGTAATAGCTCTATAAACACACAGCAAGATAGTGATTGAAAGAACAATGATAATCATATTAAGAAGGTTTGTCATTGCTCAGATCCTCCATTTTTTTTAAGATAGCTTCAAATTTATTATTGGACATTTCTTTTGCGAAATTTTCCGTTAAACAATGAATGCATAAGGTATCATGATTAAGCGTGATACTGATGGTGCCGGGAGTTAATGTAATAGAGTTTGCAAATACCATCTTGTAAAAATCTGAACGCAGAATAGTATGATAGTTGATGAAAACAGGACTTAACTTAGGAGAAGGGGATAATACCAGTATAGCTACGTGTATATTTGCCAATACAATCTCTCGCATGAGGAGAACAAGATATTTAATAAAATAAAGGACAATCATCAAGTGAAACTTTGATTTTTTATCAGGAATGAGAGGTTTATTGATTAACATGGTTACTGTGACAATGATGATGCCAATCAGCCATGTTTCAGCAGATATATTTTCTGAAAAAATCATCCAAATGAACAAATATGACAAAAACAGGAAAGCTTGCATAAGGACTCCTATTAAAATTATTAATTCATTGATGCATAAAAATGATAAATTATAAGATATAATACCATATATGAGAAAAAACATTCAATTGTTTTATTAAATAATTCATTAAAAACATTAATGAAACAACTAAGGGTTGACATTGTAAACGTAATTTTACTATAGTATAATTAGGAAAAACCGAATCCGGGTTAAAAGACTCCATTGATTCGGTATAAATATTGCTTTTGGAACTTTTTTTGATGATAATCGTCTATTAAATACAAATGGGGTGGCAAATTTGAACGAGACAGAAGCGAAGCTTATTCAAAAAAGCAAGGACGGGGATGTGAGCGCTTTTGAAGAGCTTATTACGGAATACAAAAAGATTGCTTATAACATTGCACTAAGAATCCTAAAAAACAAGGAGGATGCAGAGGATATTTCTCAAGAAGCATTAATAAAGGTTTTTAGGAGCATCAATCAATTTAATATGATGTCTTCATTCAAAACTTGGCTTTATAGGATTGTTGTAAATACTTGTCTGGATTTTAAAAGGACTCAAAAGGCTCTGGTCATATCCGTAGACCAACCCATTCAATCAGGGCATAATGAATTCTTTGTTGATATTCAAGACGATAGACCTTCTCCTGAAGAAATTGCACAGTCAAAGCAAACACAGAAAGTTATTGTTGATACCATCGATAAATTGGAAGAAGATTTTAGAAATGTGATAATACTAAGAGACATCAATGGATTTTCCTATGAAGAAATTTCTGAAATATTATCGTGTAATATAGGGACGGTAAAATCAAGAATCAGCAGAGGTCGGCAAAGACTCAAAGAAATGTTGGAAACAAAAATTGAAGATTATAATTAGTTGGAAGGTGATATCATGATATGCAAAGAGTGCAGACAAAAAATATCGCTTTACCTGGATAATCAGCTCTTAGGCGAAGAAAAAGAAGAGTTTGAATTACATATTCAGGAATGTAGTGAGTGCAGAAATGAACTTGAAAAAATTAAAAATATTGTCAGTGAGCTTAATGCAATTCCTTTAGAGGAATTGCCTGAGGGTTATTGCAAAAAATTACATAAGAGATTAACGGTTTTAGAAGCTGAAAAGAAAAAACGTAAAATCGGAAATTGGCATTGGAAAAAGTATTCGCTAGTTGCTGCCGCTTTAATTTTAATTCTAATAGTGCCGTTTGCTTTAAAAATGCAAATGCCATTTACGAAACAGTCAAATGAGATGGCGCAGGATTATGAGTATGGCGTTTCTGATGAAAACACTTCTATGGATAGAGGAAAGACAGACATAGTTGTGACAGGTATGGCACCTTCTTATGATGGTCTAGCAGATGAACAAGAAAAATCGGAAAGCAATGAAGGATATCGCGAAAGAGAATTAAAGGTCGTTAAGACCGGGTATCTTTCAATTGAGACTGAAACTTATGAAAGCTTTGTAGACATTATTAAGGTGAGGGTAGCTGCCTTAGGCGGCTATGTGGAGAGTATAGAAACATATACTAACAACTATTCATACTATGATTATGAAAAAAATCAGCAAATTGATTTAAAGAACGGAACTATGACAATCAGAATCCCTCAAGAATCGTTTGAAGAAGCCTACCATTTTATCACAGAAAATGGAGAGATTATCAATGAAAGAACCAATGAGGCTGATTTAACAAAGTATTATTATGATACTGAAAATAAAGTGAAAAATCTTGAAGTGCAGGAAATAAGGCTTCGAGAGCTTCTTTCTAAAGCAGAGAATGTTCCGGAGATTTTACAGATTGAAAGTGAATTAACACGCATCAGAACTCAGATTGATCAATACTTGATGGATTTAAGCGATATTGATTACCGGGCCTCTATGTCAACCATTTATTTGGAAATGAGAGAAGTGGAAAGTAAAAGCAAGATTAAACCGGTTGATAACGATCTTTGGTCAAGAGCCAGAGAGCGTTTTACGCAATCCATCAACAGTATGATAAAATTCTTAGAAAACTTTGTAGTTGCCTTGTTTGGAGCAGTACCGGTATTAATTGTCATCGGGGTTGTCCTGTTTATTGGCTTTGTTGTCCTAAGAAGAATAATTAAGAGAGTCAAAAAATAAATATCAATGGCATGCAAGCACTAACCGAATAGGATTCTATTTTTAGAATTCTGTTCGGTTTTTCATGTGGCAATGTATCTTTATCAGTTCACTTCAATCAGTTAATGTGATAAAATACAAATAGAATTCAAATTCAGGAGACACTGATGAAAAAAAAGAAATTTGTAATACTTGACGGGAATAGTATTTTATTTAGAGCATTTTATGCATTACCACCCCTCAAAAATAAGAAAGGGGTATTTACTAATGCGATTTATGGATTTTTGAGTATGCTGTATAAATTATTGGATGAGTATCAGCCGGATTATATATGCGTTGCCTTTGACCCCAAAAAACCTACATTCAGACATGAAAAATATAAAGAGTACAAGGCTGGAAGAGCCAAGGCACCGGATGAATTAATCATGCAATTTGGCATGATTAGAGATGTGTTAGGGGTTCATGGGATTGAATATCTCGAGATTGAAGGATTCGAGGCTGACGATATTGCAGGAACCCTTGCAACCCATGCGGCCAAGGAGAACATCGAAGTTTTTCTAGTTACAAGTGACAAAGATTATCTACAACTCGTTAAAGATAATGTGACTGTTTTGCTAACAAAAAAAGGCGTGACAAATATTGTTGCCTACAATCGAGGAAGCTTGTACGAAGAATACGGGATAACACCAAAAGAATTTATAGAATTGAAAGCTTTGATGGGAGACTCCTCCGACAATATACCGGGAGTAAAAGGCATAGGTGAAAAAACAGGTCTTAAGTTAATACAACAGTATCGCAATTTGGATAACCTATATCTACATATTGATGAAATTAAAGGAAAGCTAAAAGAAAAACTAGAATCCGAAAAAATTCAAGCTTATCTTAGTAGAGAATTATCAGAAATAGTTTTGGATATTCCTGTTTCTTTTGATTTAAACAAATATAAATTGAAGGATATGAATCAAAAGGCCTTGATGGATATTTATCAAGAGCTTGGTTTTAGATTGTTCATGTCTAGAATTAAAACGGAACAGGATAATCAACTATCTATTTTTGAAGAAAATTCATTCATTCAAGCAAATCAATTGCCGAATTCGGATGAACCATTAAAAATCATTGAAATTACAGCAAAAAAAGCCATTCAACAAATAAAACAGGAGAAGAGTATCGGATTAAAGTTTTTATATGACGGTGAAAGGGCTTATTTTTCAGAGCCTGTTGCCTTAGGTATTATGACAGAGTCACTGACATTATATTATTTTGAAGCGCCTATTGAGGAGGTCATTTCGACTTTTAAGAATTTTTTTGAAGATCAGAATGTTAAAAAAATTAGTCACGACATTAAAGATGAAATGATTATATTGGAGAAATTCGGCATTGCACTTAAGGGAGTTGTTTTTGATACGCTTATTGCAAAATATCTATTATCTCCTTCAGATTCTTCCTATCGTATAGAACGACTTGTATATGAAGTTTTAAGAGAAGATATGAAAGGGAAGGATGATTATCTAGGAACAGGTAAAAACAAAAGCCAATTTGTTGATTTATCAAAGGATGAAAAAAAAGGCTATCTTTACAGCTATTTAAAGGGTGTATTACAAATTAGAAATACTTTAGAAAAAGAACTGATGGAGAAAGATATGGATCGCCTCTATGAGGATATGGAGCTTCCATTGGTGAAGGTGATGGCTTCAATGGAGACATTGGGATTCAAGATTGATGTTTCCGAGTTGCGAAATATTGGCGCGAAGCTAACAAAAAAAATAGAAATTCTAGAGAAAATTATTTACGATCACGCTGGGATGTCTTTTAACATCAATTCACCGAAGCAGTTGGGTGAAATATTGTTTGTAGAATTGGAGTTACCGACCACAAAAAAAACTAAAACCGGCTTTTCTACTGATATTGAAGTTTTAGAAAAGCTAAAGGCCATGCATCCGATTGTACCGAAGCTCATCGAGTATAGACAATTATCAAAATTAAATTCAACCTATGTAGAAGGGCTGTTGAATTTAGTGGAGGATAATTCGCATAGAGTACATTCATCTTTTAAACAGGCGATTGCCTCAACAGGCAGAATTAGTTCTACCGACCCTAATTTGCAAAACATTCCTGTTAAAACAGAAGAAGGAAGAGAATTAAGAAAAGTTTTTGTAGCTGAAGAGGGATATTGCTTGGTTGACGCTGATTATTCTCAAATTGAGTTGAGAGTTCTCGCGCATCTGTCACAGGATCAAAATTTGATAGAAGCTTTTATAAACAATGAAGATATTCATACAAAAACAGCTTCCCAGGTATTTCATGTTCCATTTGATAAAGTAACACCTTTGATGAGAAGTAGAGCCAAGGCTGTTAATTTTGGAATTGTATATGGCATTAGTGACTATGGCTTGAGCAGAGATCTCGATATTCCAAGAAAAGAATCCAAAGCATATATTGAGAATTATCTAAACTTTTTTTCAGGAGTACGAGAATATATGGAAGGTATTATTCAAAAAGGCAAGCGAGACGGATATGTTGAGACGGTTTTCGGAAGAAGAAGGGATATCCCGGAACTGGCTTCTAGGAATTTCAATATTAGAGCATTTGGAGAAAGGTTGGCATTAAACACACCTGTTCAAGGCACAGCTGCGGATATTATCAAGAGAGCTATGATTAACGTTTATGAAAAATTATCCGTTAATCATCTGAAATCCAGGTTGATTCTTCAAGTCCATGATGAGCTTATAGTAGAAGCTCATCATGAAGAAATAGAAGTAGTCAAAAAAATACTTAAAGAAGAAATGGAAGGTGCTGCCCAACTTTTGGTGCCTTTGACTGTAGATTTAAATGTGGGGACTTCGTGGTATGAGGCGAAATAGAAAAATTATAGTGATTACAGGAGGCATAGCTTCAGGGAAAAGCACAGTTGCAAATTACCTTCAAGAGAAGGGTTATAAAGTGATAGACTCGGATCGTATCGTCCATCAGCTTTACGAGAAAGGTAGTGATACGTACAAAGCATTGATTGGTTATTTTGGAGAAGAAATTCTTGACAATTGTTTGGAAATCAATCGAAAAATATTGAGCCGAATTATATTTTTTGATGAGAAGAAACGTGAAGCTCTTCAAAATATCGTGCATAAACGCGTCATTATTGAAATAAACAGATTAATGAAAGAAATTCAAGACGATATTATTTTTCTGGACATTCCTTTAGTTATTGAGGAGCAGGAAAAACTTAAAAAATACGGACTATACTATGATGAGCTGTGGCTTATATACACGACAAAAGCTTTGCAAATTGAGAGACTTCTCCAAAGAGACTCAAGAGGAGAGGAAGAGTCAGTCAGAATTATCAATTCTCAAATGTCATTGGACCATAAACGAGAATATGCCGATGAAATTATTGAAAACACATCAAGCTTGGATAAACTAAAAAATATAGTTGATAATCTGTTGCAAAAAATAGATAAAAAGTCTAGTATGAGTTAGTATTATTTAATAAATAATGATATAATACTAAACTGTAATCATTTAACGGAGGAAGAAATGGATTCTATCAAGAAATTAGAGGATATAAAAAAAATAGAAATATCAGAAGAGAGCAAACGTTTATTTTCTGCAAATCATGAAGATATTTATGCCGGTTTGACAACAGATGTATATTTTGTGAGAACTTTAGACATTTTAAGAGAAATGGAGCTGGATGACTGTATCGTTACTGCGGAAATTTTCGCAAGGAAAAAAGGTATTTTTGTTGGGATTAATGAAGTGTATGAAATTCTAAAAGGGCAAGATATCGAAGTTTGGTCAGTGGATGAGGGTTATGAGTTTAATGTCAAAGAGACGCTTGTCAGAATAAGAGGAAAATATAGTCAATTTGCGATTTTTGAGTCGGTAATTCTGGGTTGTTTAGCAAGCCCTTCTGGATGGGCAACGGCTGCTAGTGAAGTCAAGTCGGCATGTGGTGATTCAACTTTTACTGTGTTTGGAACCAGACACCTTCATCCTGCTGTATCTCCTGTCATGGAGAGAGCTGCTTATATTGGCGGAGCGAGTGCGGTTAGCAACATTCTTGCAGGGAAGAAATTGGGAGTTGAACCAATGGGCACGTTGCCACATGCGGCTTTTTTAATAGCGGGAGATACGGTACGTGTTGCAAAGATCTATGATCAGATTATGCCGCCATCACATAAAAGGATTGTATTGATTGATACATTCAAGGATGAGGTAGAGGAAGCCTTAAGGGTTGCAGATGCGCTAGGAGAAAATCTTTATGCGGTTAGGCTTGATACGCCAAGTGAGAGAGGCGGCGTGAGCCCGGCGCTAGTGAATGAGGTCAGACAGCATTTAGATTTAAAAGGATACCATTGGGTTAAAATATTTGTATCTGGGGGACTAAATCCCGATAAAATTAAAGCTTTAAAAGAAGCCGGTGCAGATTCTTTTGGTGTAGGCAGTTATATTTCAGGCGCGTCGGCTATCGATATGACAATGGACATCAAAGAAGTCAATGATAAGCCGGTAGCCAAAAGAGGAAGATTACCGGGTAGGGTAGAGAATGAAAATCTTAAAAGGATTATTTAAGGACTATCTTTTGAAACCTTATCAAAAAACTATTATTTTTGTTCTACTATATCTTGTTTTTCTTCAATTGCTAATTCCTATATTTATTAATCTGGCGCCGATTTATAACTATAGAATAGAATACGATTTAATTAAAAACAGACCGGAAAATATTCACATTGCCTTACAGCAAATAGCTAAAATCATTAAGGATCAAAAATTACAGGATTATATTGTGATAGTAGGAGATTCTGCGGCGTATAGCTCACCGGGAACCCCAGAACAATCGATTGGCTATTACTTGGAGAAATACTATCAAGAAGATAATAATAAAACAAGGGTGTTTAATATTTCTTTGCCATCCAATCAGGTTGGAGATATTTACACACTTTTATTAATGCTTGATGAGTATGGTATATCTAGAGAGCATATTATCATCAATATTATCTATACGGGATTCGTCGTACGAAACCCTTATCCGTCACCTGTGTTTTGGTTTTATGATGAACTTAGAAAAAGAGACAAAGTAGCATACGAAGACACATTAGACGTGTTAGTTAAAAATAATAAAGTCAAAGAGAGTGTAAGTTACTTTGATTTTGATACAATAAAAAAAGACATCTATCGTCACATTGCTATTCTAAATTATAAAGATGTGATAAAAGCATTTATCATCAATCGATTTGGAGATGTTAAAAACTCGATAATAGATGAAGATGGTCAAACATGGCAGGAAAAGGAATTTTTAGTTGAGATGTTGAAAGACCCGATGCAGTATAGAATTTTTTGGGATGAAGATTTTGACATGTCTTCGGATAATTTCCAAGTTTATTTTTTGAATCGTATTGTAGAACTTCAAAACGGAAAACATACGCTCTTTTACCTGGCACCTTTCAATAAAGAGTTAATGGATTTGGTCGAGGCAACACCAAACTATGATGAAAACATCGCGCTTATTGATGATTATTTTACAAGCAATGGATTGCAGTATTTAGACCTTACCCATCAGATTCCTTATGAATTATATTCTGATCATATACATCTCATTCCTGAGGGGTATCAATTGGTTTCGAAAAAATTATGGCATTATACGAATATTTGGTTTAAATAGGAGAAAAAATGTTATTTCATTCTTTTGAATTTATGCTTTTATTATCGGTGGCTGTGCTACTTTATTTTGCAATACCGAGGGCCAGAATTTATGTTTTAGCGGGTGCAAACGTCATTTTTTATGGGGCTTCAGGCATTCAATATTTATTGCTGTTTATGTTTGTTGCATGGTGCTCTTATTATTTTTCAAAAGTTTTTTATGAATCCAAAAAATCGCTTTATTTTTATATCCCCCTAGCTTTAAACATATTCAATCTATTGTTTTTTAAGTATACGGGGTTTGTTTTAAAAAACATAAATACTTTTTTTAATTTTCAATTTGTCTGGCAAGATTCATTGCTTGCAAAAATAATCCTGCCGGTTGGGATTTCCTTTTATACTTTTCAACTCATTGCTTATCTGGTTGATGTGAAAAAAGGTGATATCGAACCTGAGAAATCACTCGTAAACTTTTGGGTTTTCATATCATTTTTTGGGCAATTAATTGCCGGACCTATCATGAGGGGACAACAATTTTTGCCTCAAATTAGTGAAGTAAGAATGATTAAATGGTCCGAAACAAAATTTAAATACGGTATGTACTATATTTTTATGGGACTTACAAAAAAAGTAATTTTTGCTGATTATCTTGCAGATGCAGCTAATCGATATTTTAGCTCTTATCAGAATTTCACAACATTGGATGGTTGGATTGCAGCTTATTTATTTGGTTTTCAGATTTACTTTGATTTTTCAGCATATAGTGAAATAGCAGTTGGCGTAGGACATCTATTTGGACTTGATTTAGATTTGAATTTCAAAACACCCTATATTAGCCAAAATCCAAAGGAATTTTGGAAGAGATGGCATATTACACTTTCATCATGGATTAGAGACTATATATATATTCCATTGGGTGGAAATAAATACGGCTTTATGAAGAAATGCATCTTTCTTTTAATTGCCATGTCTTTATCGGGATTATGGCATGGGGCTGCATGGCCATTTGTCATCTGGGGGATTTTTCATGGTTTGCTGGTTGTAGGGCATAATGTTTATTTGCATTATTTTAGCGAATTTAGAGAAAAAATAAAAGGCTTAGCTTTATATCAATGGGCCTGTATATTTCTTATGTTTCATTTGACTACAATAGGTTGGATATTTTTTAGGGCAGGGTCTTTAAGTACGGCAATCTTTATTATTAAACGCATGCTGAATCCGACCTATTTAATTATAGGGTCTATGCAGATTAAATATCTATTTGTGATTTTTGTTTTGTATTTGATACATATAGTGGAATATTATGTAAGGGCAAACGAAATATTGATTGCAAGATTTATTCAAGATAGGATTCCTGTACCAATTAGGGCGTTTGGTTATGTCTCGCTCATTGTTATTTTGACGTTGATGACTCAATCAGAACAAAACACGTTTATTTATTTTCAATTTTAAAACTAACTCTTTACAAATAGGTTAATATTTCTTATAATAATGAGGCACCTTGTTTTATGAGCGGAAGTGCTGGAATCGGCAGACAGGCACGTTTGAGGGGCGTGTGTCTTAATGGCGTAGGGGTTCAAGTCCCCTCTTCCGCACCAATTAAAGAACAACAAGTCACGGGGACGTTTTGATTGACTGCCAGTCAATCAAAACGTCCCCGTGACTTGTTTACAACCACTAAAATCTTTTTATTTTGATAAAAATATG
>JAFGVC010000130.1 GCA_016938195.1 Tissierellales bacterium
ACCACTTTAGGTGCTGATAATGGAATTGCAGTAGCTATGATGATGGCTTTGCTTGAAGCTGATGATATATCGCATCCTGCGTTAGAAATTTTGATCACAAGTGATGAAGAAACAGGGATGACGGGTGTCATTAATTTAGATACTTCCAAGCTTGAGGGCAGAATATTGATTAATCTTGATAGTGAAGGAGAAGGCGTATTTACGGCAGGTTCTTCAGGTGGCGCAAGAGTTCAGTTTAGATCTCATATTCAAAAGACAAAAGGTCATAAAAATAAAACATGTAAAATAACCGTTAATCAACTTAAAGGAGGGCATTCAGGAGCCGATATACATCTTGATAGAGCGAACGCCAATAAATTACTGGGACGAATTCTTGATAAAATAAAGGATGATATTGAATTGTGTGATATTGGTGGCGGAGCTGCAGATAATGCTATTCCAAGAGAGGCATATGCCATAATCAAAACGAATGATGTTGAAAGCATTAAAGAAATAATATTAAGCATAGAAACTGATATTAAAGACGAATTTAAATTTTCAGATCCCGATATAAGGGTTTTAATCGATGAAATAGAAGAACAATCTGAATGGGTTTTAACACTTGAATCATTTGAACAGGTGATAGATTTAATCAATTTAATACCTTATGGACCTTTAAAGAATAATCATCATATTGATTTAGTGATACTTTCACATAATCTGGGCGTCATAAAAATTGTAAATGATGAAATTTTAATAACCGGTTCAGTAAGAAGTCCAATCAAGTCGTTACTTGAAGGCTTTTTTGACCAGATGGAAATACTTTCTAAACGACTTCATGTTAAATTTAGTACAAGTCATATTTATCCGGGATGGGATTATGCAACGAGTTCATCAATTAGAGATATTTGTGTTAAGACTTATATAGATTTATTTGGAGAAGAACCAAAAGTCATTGCACTTCATGCCGGGCTGGAATGCGGGTTTTTAATTGAAAAGATGCCGGGTCTTGATGCGATATCCTTCGGACCGAATATGCATGATATTCATACACCGGATGAAAGACTATCTATTTCATCAACAGAAAGGACGTATAATTTTCTTAAAGAAATTTTAAAAAACGCTCGTTAGAGAAGGAAGCAAGACATTATTAAGTTTCTTCGAGCTCATTTGATAATGTCCGAATGAGTTGATTATTATCATTTAATACCATAATAACAAAGAATTTGTCACAAAACTGAAAACACTATTAAGTGTCTTGTTCTACGGATATGAATTGAAAACAATTATCTTGCTAATTTTTTAATTAGTGATATAATAGAACGATTAATAAAAAAAAAGGATGTACGAATGCTAATAAACGAATTACAAGTAAAAAAAGAAATTATTGATGGTCTTGAAAGCATGGGATTCACTGAGTTGACACCCATTCAAGAGCAAGTTATCATGCCGATTATTGACGGCAAGGATGTTATTGGACAAGCACAAACAGGAACAGGTAAAACAGCAGCTTTTGCGATACCTGTGCTTAATAATCTAGATTTAGAAATTAATAAGCCGCAATGTCTAATTCTTTGTCCTACTAGAGAACTAGCGGTACAGGTGAAGAAAGAGATTAAAAATATTAGCGCATTTATGGATGTACGCTCTACTGCCGTTTATGGCGGTGCGCCTATTATTGAACAAATCCGGAAAATTAAAAAAGGCAGTCATATCATTGTAGGTACGCCGGGACGTACCATTGATTTGATAAACAGAAATGTCATTAAATTTGATGCTATCAAGACGATAATCTTAGATGAAGCGGATGAAATGCTTAAAATGGGATTTAGAGAAGATATCGAGATTATTCTTGAAAACAAACAAAATGATGTTCAAACGCTTTTGTTTTCAGCGACAATTCCGACCAATGTTATTTCTCTAAAAAACAAATACCAGAAGGACCCTGTATTTTTAAAAACAAATACAAAGGATATTACTTCAGATAATGTTGACCAGAGCTACTATGTAGTGAAGCATTCCAACAAAATTGAAGCATTAGCTAGAATTATTGATATTTATTCTCCCAAACTTGCACTTGTTTTTTGTAATACAAAGAAAAAAGTTGACGAAGTTGCAGACCAGATGATTGAAAAAGGTTATAATTGTGACAAAATACACGGCGACATCAAACAATCTTCACGAATGGATGTATTGAATCGCTTCAATAATGGACTTATAAATGTTTTGGTTGCTACTGATGTGGCTGCTAGAGGTCTTGACATTAAACATGTAGAGGCGGTTATCAATTATGATGTTCCTGAAAAGGAAGATTATTATGTTCACAGAATTGGTCGAACGGGACGTGCAGGAGAGCAGGGCTATTCCTTTACATTAACTTCTTCTAGGGAATTAGACCGTATTCAAAGTATTGAGAGATACACAAAAAAAATGATTGATATGAAAAAAATTCCATCGGCTGAAAAAGTATTGGAAGTAAAGAAAGAAAAAATAGCTAAGGATATTTACAATACAATTAGAAATGAAGATTTGTCGGATATGTTATCTCTTTCTGAGATGCTCTATGAATCTGATACTGACCCAAAAGAAATTATTGCCGCTTTACTGAAGATGAATTACAGCCTTAAAATGGAAGGTGAAACAGCGGATCTTAACGAAAAAATTGTTAAGAAAAGGGAAAAATATTCTGAAAAGAGCTTTGATAAGGGACACCGAACACATGATAGAGGCGCTAAAGGAAACGAGAGAAATCTTCCTTTCGATAAAGATGCTGCTACAACAGATCGTTATTATATTGCCGTTGGTAAAAAAGATAAAGTGAAGCCTCGTGATATTTTAGGAGCAGTAACAGGAGAATGTGGGGTTTCAGGAGAAGATATTGCTAAGATAGATATTTATGAGACGTTTTCATTTTTCAATGCTTCAGTTGCGCTTAGAAAAACCATATTGTCAAAAATGAAAAATGTAAAAATCAAAGACAGAATTGTAAGTGCAGAAATTACAAGAAAAAGAAAGTAGTCGGTGATAGGATGAGGTTTAAAGCGGTTGCATTAGATTTAGATGGAACGCTTCTAAATCAATTCAAGTTGATTGAGCAGGAAACGATTGATTATTTGAATAGGCTTGCATTGAAGGATGTTAGAATTATTATAGCAACAGGCAGGAGTTATTATGACGCTGAAAGGCTGACATCTCTTCTGCCTTTTGATTTTGTTATTGCGGCCAATAATGGATCGATAACAGTCAATTCTAAAAGCACGCAAGTGATCTCATCTTCTTTTATTTCGAACACAGATTATAAAAAAATCATTGCTTCATCAAGATATTTTGATTTGCATCCGATTGTGTATGTGCATAAATATTCAGAAAAGTACGACATCATTGCTGAGCATGACTCGGATTTTGAGGCTTATAACGGTTATTTAAGGAAAAAATTAGATCGCTATAAAAAAATAGATTTATTCAGCTATAATGATGATGATATATTATCTGTTTGTTTTGCTGGTCAACTAGAATTGCTGAAGGAGTTTAGAAATTATATCGACAAGTCTTTTCCGGGAACATTTGGTTCTTCAATGGCTTTGAAATTAAGTATTGAAGCCTTGCTTGAATTTCTTCATCCGGATAGCTGCAAGTGGCAAGCCATTCTTAGATATTGTATGCCTTTAGGCATACAGCCTAGTCAAATTATTACGATTGGTGATGACAATAATGATTTAATAATGCTTGAAAAAGCAGGTTTAGGAATCGCTATGATAAATGGCACTGATGAGTCAAAGGCTTATGCAGACAGAATATCTTGTTATCCCAATACAGAACAAGGTGTTCTGTATGAATTGCAAAGAATTTTTGGTGAATAAAATGAATAAAATTTACAATGAATATTCAGTGTATCTCAAACAAAAATATGGCTGTAAGGTCTATAAATTACCTGTCAATTTACCGGTCACTTGTCCAAATAGAGATGGCAATCTGAGCTTTGGCGGGTGTTCTTTTTGTGGGGAAATAGGCACTGGCTTTGAGATGCTTGACAATTCATATACAGTGCAAGAGCAGCTAATTAAGAACATGACTTATATCAAAAAAAAATATAATGCAGAAAAATTCATAGCCTACTTCCAAAATTTCACAAACACTTATATGCCGCTTCTTCAATTAAAAATGTGCATTGACCAGGTCATTATGACCGATGTTGTTGGTATCGCCATATCGACAAGACCCGATTGTATTAATGATCATTATGCGCAATATCTTTCAGATATAAAAGAACAAAAGGGTATAGATATTACTGTGGAGCTTGGCTTGCAGACTTGTAATTACAAAACACTTTCAAAAATTAACAGAGGTCACGGACTTGCAGAATATATTGATGCGGTGATGATTTTAAAAAAATACAATCTTGAGATTTGCACGCATGTTATTCTAAATCTTCCTAATGACGATTTGGAGGATATTGAAGAAACGGCTAGAATTGTATCAGCACTTAAAATTGATTATGTTAAAATTCATTCATTGTATATATTGAAAAATACAATTATGGGAAGTCAATATATCAATCATGATTTCGAGATGATCTCAAAGCTTGAATATCTGAATCGCCTGAAGTCTTTTGTTTTACTTCTCTCACCGGATATTGTGATACAAAGACTTTTTGGAAGAGCTCCTGAAAAAGACACTCTGTTTTCTAACTGGGGATCGTCTTGGTGGAAGCTAAGGGATGAATTTATAGAAATGATGATTAATGAAAATCTGTATCAAGGGAAACTTTTTAATTACTTAAACGGAAAGGCATTGAATAAATTTTAAGGTATTTAGCACTTATCTATGGAAAACCTTTTCCATTCATGCTATAATTATTAAAAAGTTATTGGAGGCGGTTAAGATGGTTAAGCTAGTATGTGGTTCCAAGGGAACCGGAAAAACACGAAGAATGATTGAAATGAGTAATAACTCCTTGCAAACCGTTAAGGGTAAAATTTTCTTTTTAGAGGCAAATAATAAGCATATATATGATTTGAATTATGATATTAAGTATATTAACACCAAAGAATACGGTATCATGGGCTCAGAACAATTTCTTGCATTTGTAATGGGTATGCTTGCAGCAGATTACGACATAGAGTTGGTTTATATTGATGGGCTCTATAAAATAGCACAAATCAATTTAGAAAATTTAGAAGAGGTTATGCAAAAATTGGAAGACGCGTCACATAAATTTGAAGCTGATTTCGTTATGAGCATCAGTTTACAAGAGGATGAGCTTCCAACACAATTAAGAGAATTCATCTGTTAGTCAACAGAAATAGATAGATTACAATAAATAGTGTCTCTTCGGACACTATTTATTTCTTTTTATAATTGATTGTCCTGTCTATTTTTAGGTTGATTAATTACCGATGTTCTGTTAAAGTAAAATTCGGATTATTGATGGTTTTAATTGATTGGTAAATGAGGGATTAAATGAAATTACCTGAGAAATTTACAGAGGCAATGAAATTTTTATTAAAGGATGAGTATTTTTTATTTGAAGCTTCTTTTGAACAAGCTTCATATCAAGCCGTGCGAAGAAATAGTTTAAAAATTGACAAAACTGATTTCGAGGCAAAGCTTGATTTTTTAGGACAACAAGTGGCTTGGTGTGAGGAAAGCTATTACATCGATGATGAAACGAGACCGGGTAAAGAGATTGGGTATCACTGCGGCTTATACTATATTCAAGAGCCTAGTGCTTCATTACCGGTGTCACTTCTTAAACCAAATCCTGGCGAAAAAATACTTGACCTTTGTGCGTCACCGGGAGGTAAAACGACGCAGATTGGGGCAAAAATGAAAAACAAAGGCGTACTGGTTGCAAATGACATTAGCTATTCTAGATTAGCGCCACTCAAAAGAAATCTGCAACTATTTGGGATTACAAATTCAATTATCTGTCATGAGACAACTGATCGTTTAAAATTAGTTTTTGATGGTTATTTCGATAAAATTCTGATAGATGCTCCTTGTTCCGGAGAAGGGATGTTTAGAAGAGATGAAAAGACAAGAAAAAAATATAACGGTTATGTTATTGAAGATTTTGTTATCATTCAAAAACAGCTTCTAAATCAGGCTAAGGAGCTTTTGAAGCCGGGTGGACAGATGGTGTATTCGACGTGCACCTTCTCAATAAAAGAAAATGAAGAAGTTATCAAATGGTTTTTGTCAGAAAATAGCGATTTTAGCATTATATTACCTGAAGAAATTTTGACTCTTCATAACAGTATTTCAAACGGGTTGGAAGGAATGGATAATGCTGTGAGGATCTGGCCTCATAAGCATAGGGGAGAAGGTCATTTTGCAGCTTTACTTCAACATAAGGGTACGAGTCAATCTAATAAAGCTAAACTTGAAACGACAAATAGTATAAATATTTCAGAGGTTGAGAGCTTTTATAAAGAAATAGGCTTAGAAAAAGAAGAATTTTATAAAGTTATCCTTCAACAAAACAACAGAATAATGTGTATTAAAGATTTGCCAGATACAGCTCAGTTAAAAACAATATATAAAGGATTAGAAGTGGGTTTTTTAAAAAACGGACGTTTTTTGCCCTCGCAGTCATTTGCGATGGCGCTTCAAGCTGATTACGTCAAGGAAAAAGTCAATATTAGTAAAAATCAACCGGAGGCTTTAAAATATTTAAAAGGAGAAACAATTCCGGCTGAGGGAAGTAACGGATGGAAATTAGTATGCATTGACGATTATCCCGTCGGTTGGGGAAAGCTTTCTGACGGGATGTTAAAGAATCATTATTTGAAAGAATGGAGGTTACAATAGTGCAAAAAATCCGAGTCGATAAATTGATTTCAGGCATGGGATTTGGTTCCAGAAAAGATATCAGTCACTGGATTAAATCAGGTCGTATAACAATCAATGGTGAAAAAGCATTAAGTGCTTCTCAAAAAATAGATATAGATTTAGATCAAGTAAAGCTTGACGGCGAGAGGATTGTTTATCAGAAATATACTTATATTATGATGAATAAGCCTACAGGCGTTGTTTGTTCGACAGATAGCAAGGATACAAATGTCATTGATATATTAGAAGGAAGATATAAATACATCAATTTGTTTCCAGCGGGTAGACTAGATAAAGATACTGAGGGCTTTGTGCTCTTAACGAATGATGGAAAAATGGCGCATAACATTTTATCTCCTAAAAAACACGTAAAAAAGAAATATTATGTTGAAATTGACGGTACATTAAAGGATGAAGAAAAAAGCAAAATTGAGAACGAAATTGTTTTAGAAGATGGCGATCAGTGTTTACCTTGCTTCATCGAAATACTTGAAAACAATGAACATTCATGCAAACTATTCATCACCATAGAAGAAGGAAAGTATCATCAAATTAAAAGAATGTTCAAAGCGGTTTCAAGAGAAGTTGTCTATCTAAAAAGAATTTCAATCGGAGAAATCATTTTAGACGATAACCTTGAAAAGGGAGAATACAGAGAACTAAACCCTGAAGAGCTTCGCGTTTTACCGATAAGTAACGACTAGTGCCGGATATTATGTTATAATATTTTGTAAGCAAACTATATTAGAAAAGGTGTTAAATGGAATATGAAGTAAAGCAAGAAATGTTGTTTAAAGATTTTTTCAATAATCGAGATTCACTGATTAGCAAGCTGATGAGTGGTTCAATAACAAAAAGAGAATACATAGAGATGAACTATTCATATATATCAAATCTAAAAATAAAGCCTTTTGAAAAAATTGATTCTTTTGAAAAGGGTATTTTTAATTATCAGTACTACAATATGATTGCCAAGTATTATCACATGCTTGCAAAAGATGAGATGATGAAATCCAAGCTACCTGTTTTTTATAAAAATTACTTAGAAGAGTCTAATTATTATTATAATGAAAAGGATAAGACAACTTTTAGGCTACTTAAATTTTTAGAGTACCAGAATATGGAAGCCTATTTCATAAAAATGGAATCTTCAAAGCTCAAAGATGTTCTTTATGAAATAGTCTTGAAGGATTTTGAATTTGCGATACTGCATTCCAAGAGCTTATGGCTATTGAATGTGCTAAAAAAAGAAGAAATATTTTGTGATGAAATTAAACGTTCAATTATCGATTATTACGTCAATGACAACTATTAAAAAAGAAACTATTCTCATAGTTTCTCATACTGATTACTAATTAAAATTTGCAACTGAAGGTATTATAATGATAAATACGAAGCATTAATGAGTTATAATAAATTAAGAGCGCAGAAGACTTAAGATAAGATTTACCAACTGTTTGACCCTGAAAGGGGAGTTGTTGGGAAATCCTTAAGTCTTAGAGCTCATTTGATAATGTTCGAATGCGCTGAGTATTTTCATTTAATACCAAAATAATAAAGCTTTGTCAACAAACTGAGCTATTCTCATAGTTTCTAATTTGTCTTTGATATGATTTGAATAACCTCGTCCAATGGGGTATTAGTCTCTATTTCGAATTCTCCTGATTTTAGTTTAGTATCTAGCTTTAATTCAATGGATCTGGAAATGAATTCATCCTTATCCTTAATTAAGTTCTTGCTTAATAGAATATCTCCAATATCTGAAGCGCTACTTCCTGATGGGATGGTAATTTTGACTAAAGAAGAAACCTCAATTTCAGAGCTTGGATTGGTAAAATCGGTTGAATCGCTACCGGAAGGCGTTTGTTCTTCCGTTATAGAAGGTTGTTCTACCGTAGTAAGAGGCGTTTTACTGATATCAAAGTTAAACAATATATTAAATCTCCAAATCAGAATTATCCCAATTACCGTAATAACAATCAAAATAATGGCATAATCTGTCGTTTCATAAAAAAAATCTCTAATGGCATTAAGCAGTCGTTTCAAAAAGACATCCCTCCGTTCATTTATCTCATTTTAAATATATCATAATATGGGGATGGGTTCAATCAAATTATAATTATTGACAAGTATAATTGGATCTTTTAAAAATATACCAAAGGGAAATAAAGATGGTAAATATTATAATTTCAAAAAATGATGACAAGCAAAGATTGGATAGATTTCTAAAAAAATATTTTAATAGGGCTTCAAATGATTTTATTCAGAAGATTATAAGAAAAAAGTATATCAAGGTGAACGGAAAGAGAGAAAAAGGAGATTTTTATTTAACTGAAGGAGATCAATTGGAAATTTATCTTTCTGACGAAACAGCCGATAAGATGCGAACGGACAAATCTTTCTATGAAAATGATATTCTGTTGGATATTCTTTATGAAGACGAGCATATATTGTTGATTAATAAACCTACGGATATGGATGTACACCCTTCAGAACGTCAGGAACCATCCTTGCTAGACGGTTTGTTGAAAAACATAAGTTATCAGCATTCAGATGTATTTAGACCCGCTATTTGTACGCGCTTAGACAGAAATACGACCGGTATTGTGATTGCAGCTAAAAGTTATGAAGCATTAAAGCAAATAAACAACGCCCTGAGAAATAGAGAAATAAAAAAATATTATGTTTCTATAGCTGTTGGGGCCATCAATCAGGACATAATTGTTGAAAATTTTCTGACGAAGGATCAGAGCATCAATAAAGTAAATATAACTTCTGAAGCTATTCTAAATAGCAAAAGAGCAAAAACTATCATTCATCCATTAAGAAGCAATCAACATTATACAGAGATAGAAGTGGAACTTATAACAGGAAGGACCCATCAAATTAGGGCGCATCTTCAGCATGTCGGACATCCTTTGCTAGGGGATAAAAAATATGGCGGATATCATCCTGGATTAAGCGAAGCATTACTACATGCAAAAAAATTAATAATTGGAGGGATGACTTCAGAGCTAAGTTATTTGAATGGAAAAATATTTGAAGCCCCACTACCTGAAAAATATAATATGCTCAAACAAAAATATTTAATAAATGCACAAGAAATTAGGAGGGAAAATGAGCGATAATCAAATCTATAGTGACAGAAGCTTAAAGAAATATTTTAATACGCTAATATTAATATATGTAGAGGCAGTAATGCATATTTTTCCGGATACTGAGGTTTTTATTGAATATTCAGTGGATAAAGGATTATACACCGAGATTCGACCTGAAGTTAAATTGAATTCCAAAATTATCAATCAAATAAAATTAGAAATGCTACAGCTCATTGAAAGCAATCAATCAATTGAAAAAAAATGTGTCTCTAGGCATGAAGCAATTGATATTTTCAAACATCAAAGGATGAATGATAAAGTTAAATTACTTGAGGGGATTGATGTTGAATCAATAGAAATTTTTAGAATAAATCAAAGATTTTATAATATTTACGGAGATGTATTTGATTCCACAGGAGAGGTGGATCAATTTGATCTCAGAATCACCGGCAATGGTATTGTCTTGCTTTTTCCAAGAAAAGAAGATAATTTTGATTTGCCGGAATATATACATCAAGAAAATCTATTTAATGTATTTAGAGAAGCTGAACGATGGGCAAAGCTGATAGGAATTAGCAATGCAGGTGATCTCAATCAGAGCATTTCCAACAAAAAAATCAATGATATCATCAAAGTAAGCGAAGCTTTACACGAAAAAAAAATAGCCCAAATTGCGGACACAATATGCGAAGGTCAAGCGAAGGTCATTATGATTGCCGGTCCGTCTTCCTCGGGAAAGACGACCTTTGCCAATCGATTAGGGATACAATTGATGGTGAACGGTAAAAAATTCAAGACTATTTCGTTAGATAATTATTTTGTGGACCGTGAATTTACGCCATTGGATCATAAAGGCAACTATGATTTTGACACCATTGAGGCCGTTGATTTAGAGTTGTTCAATGAAGACATTAATCGTCTATTAAAAGGTGAAGAGGTTCAATTACCAACCTTTAATTTTTTGATTGGCAAACGCGAATATATCAATCCTCCGAGCTTAATGAACGATGGTGAATACATTGTCATAGAAGGAATACATGGATTGAATCCTAAGCTGACAAAGCATATTAAGAAAGCTAATGTATATAAAATATATATCAGTGCGCTGACACCATTAAATATTGATAATCAAAATCGAATTTCTACGACAGATTTGAGGCTTATCAGACGTATGATCAGAGACAATCAGTACAGAGGGCACAATGCAACCCGAACGCTTGAATTGTGGGAAAATGTTGTAAAAGGGGAAAATAAATACATTTTTCCATTTCAGGAAAATGCGGATGTCATGTTTAATTCATCTCTGTTATATGAGTTAGCCGTACTGAAAAAATATGCTTTACCTGTAATCAATGAGATAGATGGGAGAGGAAGGTTCAAAGATGATAAAAATAGGCTGTTGGAATTCCTAGATTATTTTAAAATCATTGATGATGATACCATCATTCCAAACACTTCAATTATTAAGGAATTTATTGGCGGTGGGTGTTACGAATAAAAGAGAAGGTCTAGAATTCCAGACCTTCTCTTTTTACAGCGACTGACAAGGCTAATCCGACGCTTATCATATTGATAAGCATAAACGTACCCCCGTAGCTGATGAAAGGCAACGGAATACCCGTAACGGGCGTTAAACCGATAGTCATGCCAATGTTTTCGAAAATATGAAAAAACATCATGGAAGTAATGCCGATGACAATCAATGATCCGAACATATCATGTGCATATTTAGCGATTCGAATAAGTCTGTAAATTAAAAAAGAATACAGTAGAATTAATAACATGCCGCCTAATAATCCAAGCTCTTCTCCGATGACAGCAAAAATAAAATCTGTCTGCTTCGCAGGCAAAAAACCATATTGATTTTGTACACCTTGAAAAAGCCCTCTTCCATAGATAAGCCCTGACCCGATTGCAAGCTTAGATTGTAATACCTGATATCCCGCCCCTTGTGGATCTAGCTCCGGATCGAGAAAAACCTTGATTCTATCAATTTGATAGGCGTCTAATGTAGCACCTAGAATAGGTATCATAATTAAGCCTAATATAATAAAAAATACAAAATACCTAATATTTAATCCTCCAATGAAGAGCATTACTAAAATAAAAAACACAAAAACCATAGCGGTTCCAAAATCGGGTTGTAACAGAATTAAAAAAATAGGTATACCTACAAAGATAAGAATTTTTAAAAGTGTAAGAGGATGATTGATGGTTTCTTTATTTACATCGATATATTTTGCAAGTGAAATAATTAAACCAAACTTAACAACTTCAGAAGGTTGGAAGGCTAATCCTCCTATTGAAAGCCAACTTCTGGCTCCCCATTGTTCTTCACCAAATCCGAAGATAAGAACGGCAATCAATAACAAATTGCATAAGACATAAATTGGAATATAGAGCTTACTGTAAATTTCATAATCGATGAAGATTAATACTAACATAACGACAAAACCCATAATGAATGAAATTAATTGTCTGTTGACATATCGGGCTGAACCTTCTGACATGCTGGCAGTAGCACTTTGGATGATAACAAGACCATAAATTGACAATATAATTACAGTTATTACTAATAAAAAATCGAATCTTTTCCAGAATTTCTTATTTATTTTAGTCATGGATTCTCCGAAAATAGAATTTCAACAAGAAGTTGACAAATTTACATATAATTTTTATTATATTGTATACTAAAAAATCACTATTATCAAAATATCTTTTTATTGATTTTTGACTTATATTGAGGTTGAATGATGGAAAAAATATTATTAGGTCTTAGTGGTGGAGTCGATAGCGCATATGCTGCATTGTCTTTAATGGAATCAGGATATGAAGTCATTGGATTGCATATGCAATTTTATCAAGACCCACGTTCACAATTAGAGAGAGAACAGGCCCTAATCATCTCGAAAAAGCTTGGCTTCAATTGTTATGAATTAGATTGCATCCTTGATTTTGAGAATAAAGTGATTAATAATTTTGTTGAGGGATACCTGTCAGGTGTTACACCAAACCCTTGTCTATCCTGCAATTATCATTTTAAATATTCAAAAATGATAGAAATTGCGGACAAGCATAATATAGATAAAATTGCTTCAGGCCATTATGCTGAAATTGCTTTTGAACCTTTTTTAGGGCATCATGTATTAAAGAAAAGCAAGAATTTGATTAAAGACCAGTCTTACTTACTTTACGGTATTCAGCGTAAAGATTTAAGCCGTTTCATATTACCGATGAAGACCATTAACGACAAAAGCACTGTGATAGATCATATAAAATGTATCATACCGGAATTGAATCATATAAAAGAAAGTCAAGATATCTGCTTTGTTGGAAACAAAAATTATCCCGGATATATCATCAAAAAATCAGGTATTAAAGCCAAACCGGGCTATTTTATTGATTTAAAGGGACAAAAAATTGGAAAGCATAAAGGAATTATCTATTATACGACGGGACAAAAGAAAGGTTTAAGCAGAGAAATACCAAGTGGAATGCGTGTTATTAAAATTAACGCTTCTAAAAATGAAATCGTTATTGGACCGGAAGAATATCTGATTTATAGACATATTGAAATAGAAAAACCTAATGTTTTAGTACCCGATTATTTAGAGTATTTTCCCTTAAAGGTAAAAACCAGCCAATGGGGATTAGAGTATCCTTGTTTAATAAAAGATTTTAACTCCAAACATATGACTTTGGACATTCCTTCAGGAATTCGTGCGCCTGAAAAAGGTCAAGGGGCGGTGATTTACCATAAAGATATCGTCGTGGCAGGTGGAATTATAAGCAAAATAAAATGAGCCTTTCGGCTCATTAAATATTAGTATCCTAAATTTTCACCCACAATGATGACTTTAATACGCCCCGGGAATCGATTGTATCTGGTGACAAGGATTTGCCCGCAAATACATTCATCGCTTAAGCAATCACTGCACACACCTGTTTGGGCACAGGGTGTACTTAAATTTAATCTTATAGCGTTTGGAGCGGTTGCAGAATTTCGGATTCTATCAATGGCACATTGAACATCTTTGGTAATTTTGTTGATACCTGCAATAACAATGACAT
>JAFGVC010000131.1 GCA_016938195.1 Tissierellales bacterium
ATTATTTTTTGTTTTTCAATCATTTTTGCACCTCTTTATCCGCATTTAAATTTTAATGCGGATAAAGAGGTGCATTATATCACTGTTTAAATGATTTATCAACGGGTTTATACGAACTTTCTTATTAACTTGTGATAATGTCACTTTCAAAAAGAACCGTCCCTTTTGTACCTGCATTCTTTTATCCAATGCACTGATTCGTTATCAGTAATACAGCGTCACAAGCGTCTTCAAAGTTAATATCTTTAGCATAATCAAAATCCTTCTGGTAACTTTTCCATCGCTGTTTCATTACACTGCTATCGCGAATAATTTCTATTGTGCTTTTGTAATTTTTTATTATTTGAACTGTGTTCCTTTTCTCAGCAGTTGCTTCTATTGCTTCTCTTAATAACTTTATATCGATGTTATGGCTTTTAAGCTTTTGCAGAACATACACGTCATAAAAGTCCCTTGGTCTTGTGTTTTGGTCTGATCTTGAGATTATCGTTTCCAATTTCTCAGCAAGAACAGTCTCTAAATTATAAGCTAATACTCTAACACTTCTATCCTCAAGCAGTAGCTTAAACTCGTATGTTATTTCTCTTGGTGTTATTTTATCTCCTGTAGTAATATCTAGTTTCAAAGGCACTGACATTGGGGGAAAGTTAGCTGATAGTGCAACTCTGTAACCCCCGTATTCATCGCCTTCGCGAATTTCACCTATGCTCAAAAAAGAAAAAGTAACATTATCTTGGAGTTCAATTTTGCAAATCTCTTGGAACATATTTTTAACAGTTGGTTCCGACACCGGTATACCTTTAATTGTTGCATCCATATCCATAGTTGCTCTTGTATCTAAGCCGACCATTGCCGCTATTAAAAACCCACCCTTTAAAATGAAATGGTTCTGATACGACGAAAGCGAAATTCTTTCTAAGAATCTTTCCATCATAAAATTTTGCATTACAAACTGAGCAGAGATGCTTTTTTCTTTTGCAATATTTTTAATAATTGCCTTTAATTGCATTGCATTTTTCATAAAAGCACCTCCATGTAAGAACGAAGTTTCGCCTCAACTCTAAGTTTTTTAGCATATTCAGAGAGCAAAGGAACGTTCTTGTCATTTCTTTTCATATACCTCTTAAAAGCATCTGATACAATTTGTATATCTGTATCACTCTGTCTTCTTAAAATATCACAGAGCGATCGTTCCATATTGTATGCCCTAACAAGGTTTCCTGTAGGGGTTTTAATTTCTACAACACCCAATTCATAAAGTTCTTTTATGACTCTATTGCACTTAACGTTTTCACTTTTAACATTTGTTAAATTATAGCTATTCGGAAATGTCATTTGAAATCTCATTGGTGTTCGATCGGTCAAGTCGTGAAGATATAATGCTGTCTCACCTGAAAAGATTCCTTTTTTATATCGTACTTGAAGATGATACATCTCATCATCCCAAACGTCTGCTAATTGATATACACCCCTTGCAGCCCTCTCAATTACTCCAGTGTCTACAAGATGTTTTAGACTTCCTCGTGAAATCCCTGCTTCAGTCACTTCGGCTGTAGTTATGACACCATTGTTTTTCTTTAATATTTCAAATATTTTTTCTGAATTTGTCATAACACACCTTCTTTCACCAAACATTTATACTCATAATTATGGACTTGTTGAGCATAAAAGTCAAATATAATTTCCAAAATATTGAATACGTATAGCAAATACAAAAGTTTATTTAGGGCATAGATTTATTCATGTGTCCCCCTCGTTTTTTTGGAAGTGTCAAATTCGGCACCCCTGAGTTTTATTAAATCTTTATAAAATCCCTACAAGCCTTGCTATCTCATCAACCCCTGCAATAAGTTATAAGTTAGGTCAACAGTCGTTGAACAATGGTTGAACAATCGTTAAAAAGAACCGTCCCTTTTGTACCTCATGTTGATTTCTTTATTGAGCTTGTCCTGCTGCGTTCTAGTTCTTTCTTCACAGGGTCCAGCAATTGTATAGCCAAGAACCCGCCAATCGAGAATTAAATCAATGTCTTCTGAAAATCTTGGTATAAGTCCAAAAACTTTAGAAAGGCTTGTTCCGCCTTTGAACGCAAAACTACCCTTCAAAGAACTTCTGTGAAACAAATAATCAAGAGTCCAGCATACCCAAAAGTCTTTTTCGACTATACATCGGTCATTCCAGTTTTACTTGCAGTACTTCTAAATAGAGCTTCTCTATCCTTTTTAGGAGCCTTAGCTAGATCATGCATTATTTACACCCTCATTACAGATGGACCTAATCGTCTTATAGATCCAGTCAGTTGCATATTTTGCCTCATTATACATTTTTTCTTTCTCTTCCTTATTTAACTTGCTGGCTATTTTTGATATTACAATTTTATCTACATTATTTTTGCCAAGTGCCTTTAATGCCTGGATTACTAATGCTGTTTTATAGGATAGTTTGGAGATTTCTTTGTTAGTCGTTTTTTTGAACTTAATGTTAACCTTTTCATATTTGTAGGTTTTATAAGCCCCATCGCTTATGTAACACCATACTGCGGGAACTTGTGTTGAGAGGCCGAGCATATTGAGTGCCGTATCACCATAAGGAACAATACTCCAACCGTACTGACGCGCGATAGCCTTAGCAACCTTGTCCGGCGATGTCGCAACATATTCATTCAGAAAATCGCTATATTGGGGATACTCATATATACCCCTTCTAACTCTGCGGATCAGACCTTCGTTGGCGAATCTCATTAACACTTTTTTTCGATTTTCATAATTGCTAATTTCAGCAAAGTCTGAAGTCGTGAAAACATATCCATATTCAAATCCCTGAATACGGTTCTTCATTTCCTGTGCGTAGTTCATAATTTCCATCCAAAACGCCTCCTTGTCCCTATTAGTATATATTATTAGGGACAATTTGCAACATATTTTTCAGATTTGTCCCTATTAGTACATATAATTAGGGACATAACTGCAGCAAAGCGCTTCAAAGCACTCATATTTTATATGATAATTGTGGTTGTCTTCCCATAAACGCCTCCCTATATAAAGTCTGTCGTCATGTATGAACTCAGTATAACAAACATATGTTCTTATTGCAATTGATTTTAACTCTTTTTGCAATAATGTAGTCTGCGTCATAGTATTCATTTTACAGTCTAACCTTGCTAATGAAAAAAGCCCATAAATTCCAGTGTTGTTTTCACTAAAATTTATGGGCTGATTGTCCTCTCTATATTCATTCATTTTCCAACACCTGCAATAAGTTATA
>JAFGVC010000132.1 GCA_016938195.1 Tissierellales bacterium
AGTCTCTAATATCGTCTGATGTGAAAATCAAATCTCCAAAGAGTCGATTGACGAAAGCTAGCGTTTCCTTTTGAGGTTGAGATAGACTGATGTTGGTGTTTCTCAAAAAAAATACATCCGGATCATTGTGAAAAGCTCTTCCGTTCAATTGTCTCCTACCGACTGTGTTTTGAATGGCATGAAAAGTCGATACACGCTCTCGATGAAAAAGTCTCATGTATCGTTTGTCGTCCCAATCCAGACCAACATCACAGCCAATTCTGCAATAATCAACCTTTCCAAAAGCGGGACCTAAGGGTACACCACAGCCGAGGATGAGCTTATTTTCGGCACATTCACGCAGAAAGCTCATAGCCTCCGTCATAATTTGCCCTCTCGTCTTATACTGAGTCGGAAGAAGGCAAACGGCATAAAGGAAATCCAGTTTGACCAAGCCAAAGCCCCATTCATTTAGAGCGACTCTAAAAACCTCCTTGATATATTCTCTGACCTCAATGTGATTAATATCCAGGATGAAAAATCCACTCCAATTACTGCCGGCAGAGACGGGGTTACCGAGTTCGTCTTTTACTAACCAGTGTTTTTTTTCTTTGAAAATTGTGGACGTCGTCTCGCATACAAAGGGAGCTATCCAAATTCCCGATTGATAGCCACAAGCTTTAATTTGGTCAGAAATCCATTTCATGCCTTTCGGAAACTTTTGTTTATCAATGGAAAGCCAGTCTCCGACAGCTGTTTGATATCCGTCGTCAATCTGAAAGATATCGATTCTCTTTTGTGAGGATTTTAGGCTGTTAAGATTTTCCATGATGATTTTTTCGTTGATGTTTTCATAATAATTGTACCAGCTTGTCCATCCGGACATTGGTTTGCTCATTGGTTTTCTTATACCCATCAAATCAAAATAAGTGTCAAAAACCTCGTTTTCCGTGCCTTCTGTCCAGATGACTTGAAAAGGAAGGTATTGTTTGTTGATCAATAATCCATTGCAGTCTTTTCTTAAGGTAAGGGTGTTTTTTTTGACGTCTTGCTCAATAATGGTGAAACCAAAAGCTTCTGAGAGGGAACCGATGAATTTGAACCGGAGGTCTTGTCTAAAATAGGAGTAAGTGAAGCCATGGAATTCTCCCGGCTTTTGTGAATATTTCACAAACGAATAATCTCCATATTTGTTGAATTGATATTTCTTCATTAAAGGTGCGGCTAATTTCGAGATTCCTTTGATTTTCTCATCAATAAAAAACTCTCGACTGTCTGTCCAGGATTGATAGCCGTTAACAAATATTTTTTCTTGATTAGAAAACGAATAATCCATTGAAGCATATAATTCAATGATTTCTATTTCTTTTTCAGGCAATATGGACAAGGTCAGCTTCTCATATTTGTTTCCGAAATCTAATGTGACAAGAGCTTGTAGCGTATTGTCAGTCAATTTTTCTCTAAAATCGACTGAATAAGATTGCCCTTGAAGCTGATATTTGAGGTGAAATGTTAAATTTTCAAGCATAAAGACCTCTCATAAATTATGACTATTTCTTTAAACTTCTTTTTTAATTTCTTTCAAATCGGCTTTTTTACCAATAATTTTGTTTTCATTGTAGGATAATATAAATAGCAAGCCTAATACACAAAATACAGCTGCAAATACAGCAGTTAAGCGTATGCCAATATTATTGCCCCCGTTTTTCTCAAGAAGAAGGAGAGCACTTAGAATGAGCATAGAGACCATTTGTCCTAGCTTCGATACAAAGGTTCTGGTACCGAAAAACATCCCTTCCCTTCTCGTCCCTGTTTTTTCTGCGTCGTATTCGGCAATATCTCCGATGACAGCATTAGGCAATATGCCGAAAACGGCCATAGGAATAGAGGCTAGGAATACGAGCAGATAAGCCTGCAAGGTAGTAGAAAAAGGTAATTTCCCTAGGAATATTCCATAAACATAGACGGCAATAAACATGATAAAGGCAAGAATTAATAAGAATTTTTTTCCGAATTTTTTAGCCAGCAAATTGACAGGCACATAGAAGATAAATGATCCGACTCCAAGCATCACCAGTAGAACGCCAAGCATTTCCTCCGGTTTGTCCAGCAATATGGTCACATAATAGAGTAATGCGTTTTGAAAGATGGTGATGGCAATCCAGTATACAAAATCGGAAATGACAAATTTTGTGAATTCCTTATTGCTAAAGGTGGCTTTGATTGATTCTATCATGTTGAGTTGTGAAGGAACCGATTCACAGTATCTTTTTTCATCTATGGCAAATACAGGAATCAATAAAAAGATTAGTCCAATAAAAGCAAGTATTGAAAAAGCTACTTGTATGGCGGTTTCTTTTGCAAAGCCCATATTGATGAGTGTATTCCATAATAGCGGTGCTTGGGATGCCACGGCAAATCCTAGGAACCAAGTCACTGAAATATATGTTGATAAATTCAGTCTTTCTTCAGCGGTATGACCTAGCTCTGATAACAACGCAAAGTAGGGGGTTACGTACATGGTTAGGAAGAAATAATGTAATAATAGCGTTGCTGTTAAGAAAAGGGCGTTTATTGCGCTTTCTCCTTGTACAGGAGACCAGAAAACCAAGACAGTAAATATTGCGAAGGGCAGAGCGGCTCTTTGCATATAGGAGATTCTCCTTCCCCTTTTTGCATGCGACCGGTCACTCAATGTGGCAATCCATGGGTCGGTAACGGCGTCAAAAAACCTGCCCAACATTGTGATCATGCCGATTATGGTTAAGAATCCAAAAAATGCAATTTGTGGTATGAAAATCTGTATGCCTGATTTCTCTGTAGGGATATAATAAAAGATAAGATAAGTCGCGATAATTCCGGAAAGCAGGGACCAACCGAATTGTCCCAAAGAATATGCTATTTGTTTTGAAAAAGGTAATTTTTCTTTCATGAGTCATCTCCTTTAGATTTTCTTGATATGCGTTATATATTCTTTAAACATTTATTGCCGGATATAGCCTAATAAGGCTTCGATTAAAAATTCGATTTGAAAATAACCGTCTATTTCATCATCCTTACTAATGATTTTGCCTCTTAGAGTCAGCTTTTGACATAAGCTCATGAGAGCATGTGTTGCAGTGATATAAAACAGATTTTCATCAATGTCGGGCTTGATGGATCCGTCAACTTTACCAAGCGCTATGGATTCAAGGATGTCTTTTTTGATAGTAATGACGCTTGCTTCATATTTTATGAGCTGTTCAGGTGGGATATTTTCTTTCACAACATAATTATCAAATTGTTCTAAAAAACCTAGTATATCGGCATGATTGTGATACATATCTAGGAAAAGATTCAAGGTTTTTTCAACGCAATCGATGGCTTTATGCGACAAAAGGTCTTCTTCGTATAGTATAGAATGGATATGCCTCAGCTCGTCATCCCACAGCCAGGCTCCGGAAGCTATAACAAGCTCGGTTTTGGTGTTGAAATATCTATAAACGGTGGCTACGCCAAACTCTGCTTTTTTGGCCACGTCAATCATCTTAGCATTTTCTATGCCTTTTTCTTTAAATACAGCTATAGCAGCTTTAATGATTTGTTCTTTTCGGTGCTCCTTTTGTCTGTCAATTTCCTGCTTTCTTTTTTCTTTTAGATCCATCTTACACTCCTTGCTATACAAGTTGATAGTCAATCTATCAGCATGATAATTATTATATCACAGCACTCTAAAAAATCAAAGACTAAAAAGGGACGGCAGATAAAAAGGGACGGTTCTTTTTGTTTTTTGCAGAAAGAACCGTCTGTATTTTTGGGAATAAAAAGTAAGCTATTGTAAGGCTTATAGCGGGCGA
>JAFGVC010000133.1 GCA_016938195.1 Tissierellales bacterium
CTCTGAAGTTTGCATTTCAAGCTCTCGATTTGTCAGCTGCAATTCTTCTCGTAATCGATTAATCATATGATAGTTCAATACCCCTTGTGTCCGGGCTTTCAACATATCCATTATATTTTCGACTAGGTCGATGGATTCGCTGTTAAATCCTTCTACGCTCGCCACAGTCATAACGGCTATTGTTCTTTCCATGTTAGTCACCGGAATAGTCATTATCTCTTTAGGCAGAATGTGTCCTGTTGATGTGGGTAGAATCATGTATGAATTTTTATCGATGCTTCGTATAATGTGGATTTGATTGCTTGACAACGCAAGACCAAGCTCTCCTTCAAGACTTTCTGCGTCGAAAGAATGCCTAAATGTATCTTGCATCCCAATAGAGATTAGGAAATCATAGGACTTGCCGTCATTTGACAAAAGATATGCCGCTCCGAGGTTTCCATTGATTTCTGATAATAGTCCAGACAATAAGGATTTAAAAAACGGCTTGACCTCGTCCTCCATCATCATAATATTGGCGAGAACGGAGCTGCTTTTATTGACGTTAACATTTTTTTCTATTGTTTCAATCATATTGTTAAATCCACTAGACAAATGTCCAAACTCATTTTCTGATTCAATATCACTTCGAATTTTCAAGTCTCCCTCTTGCACTTTCGTAAAGGCAAGATTTAAGTTGTCCAAAGGTCCTTTTATATTACTGTATAATTTTTTTGATATGTAATATGACGACAGTAATAACAAAAGAATGACAGAAATATTTAAAATAGCCATCTTCACAAGCATATTTCTGGAATCATCATATAACTGATCAGCTTTGGCTTCTGCAAAATCGTCGATAATTCGTATGCTTTCCACTAAATTAGCATGATGTTTTTCAAATTCGCCATAGCTTTGTAGGTTTTCCCGCACCATCTCCTCTTGATTGTTTTGAATCATATCAACCACTTGATTTAAATGACTTGTGAAAACTGAATACGCCGTAATTGCCGACTGCACATCCTGTTGGGGGCCCAAATATAACGTCTTTATAATGTCAAAATTTTGTGAGGCCATTGACTCACTTGCCAATAATCGCTCATAAGCCAAATCACGCTCTTTATCATCTTCAGCCAACAGCATGTCTCGGAGGGACATGTTGATATAAGTGACCTCATGTTTTACGGTGCTGACCGCCCTTCTAATTTGAAGAGGATGGTTGTACAGGGTCTCCCCTTCTTGAAAAATCTCCCAAGACTGCCATATGCCAAACGCACCCAATAACAGCACAAATAAAGCCATTAATCCTAAGCTGATTTTTAATTGCTGACTGACCGACATTTTATGCCATTTCATTCATTTTGCCTCCTAACTTTAGTGCCTTGTTTTTCTAAAAACCGCTCCGGTAACCATTATCGGGTCAACTTTACCTATGTTTTCTACCGTCAACATTTCTGCTTCTCCGGTCACAACATAACCCTTAGGTGCCAATGCTTTCAACAGCTTGTTCAGGATTAACCTCTGCGCCTCCTGATTATAATAAATCAAGAGATTCCGACAGAAAATCAAGTCAAAACTACCATATATACTTTCCGGCGGGTTAAACGTTAATTCATCCAATATGTCATATCTGACAAAAGTAATCTGCTTCTTTAGAATCTCATTGAAAAAATAGTAATCCTCTTGCTTCGAAAAGTAATTTTCAACTCGTTGCATTGTTACATGTCTTAAATCATGCTTGGTATATATTCCTTTGCGACCTTTTTCCAGTCCCTCTTCAACCATATCCGAAGCAAATATCTGAAGCCTGATATTTTTATTATCATCTTTTAACAATTCATCTGCCAACATTAAAAAGGAATAGGGCTCTTTCCCGTCCGCACACCCAACAGACCAAACTCTAATGACCTGTCCCTGCTTTTTACGGCTGATAATATCCGGCACGACGTGTTTTTCCAATAAATGCCATGACGATGCTTCTCTAAAAAACTCAGAATAACCCACAAAAAGAGATGTCATGAAAATGAAGATTTCCTGTTCATGCCTCAGCAGAAGCTCATAATAGGCTTCCAAAGAATTTATATGATTTACTTCCATCCTGACATTAATCGACTGCGATAAAAATTCAGTGTTAAACACCGATAAATCCTTTCCATATCTTAGACTGATATAAGCTATTATTCGTTCCATGGGGACATCCCTTCTTTTTTCGCTTTTTAGTTGCATTGTTTTCTTTTTTGATATAATCAGCTTATTATTCTTTCTATCAATGTGCGATTTGTGCAAGAACGTCCCCTATATTTTATCACAAAAAAGAAGAAAAAACAGGGGGACATTCCTGTTTTTTTCTCACTTTTTTCTCGTTCTTATGTGTGCGAATATTATTTTTTCTAATCTCAAACTTACCCTTCAGAAAAGCTTTGTCGTAATGATGTCGTCCTTATGTGCGATTTGTGCAGGAATGTCCCCTATTTTCAGGAATGTCCCCTATTTTCGAGCCACATAAACGGTATGAAGTAGTTCATGCGATTTGTGCCCCAAGGGGTGCTTCAAATAAGATTGATAAATCTCTGTGATGCCTGGATTTTCGTGAGATTTACGTATAGGCTTTCCTTCATCTTCTCGCCAAATGGCTTCCATACGTTTGATAACCGTATCCTTATCTTTTGGTCTAGGTTGTCCGCCACCGTTAACACATCCTCCGGGACATCCCATAATTTCTATAAAATGATAAGGAGATTCGCCGCGGTCTATTTCTTTCATTAATTTTTTTGCGCCCTTCAATCCGCTTGTCACGGCAACTTTAATCGTAACGCCCGCCAAAAAACTATAGTCTTCGAGGGGTTCTTCAATCGTGAGTTCCGCTGTTTTTATTTCTTCTAATCCTCTGATAGGCGTAACTTGTAGCTTTTCAAACGGAATTTCTCTCCCGGTAATCACCTCGTAAACAGTCCGGATTGCTGCCTCCATTACTCCACCTGACGTGGCAAAAATATCTGCGGCTCCGGTTGAAAGGCCCAAAGGATCATCGAAAACACCATCTTCCAAGCTTGTAAAATTAACGCCTGCTTGTTTTATCATTTTAGCAAGCTCTCTTGTTGTCAAGACTGCGTCTACATTTTGCAAGCCTTGATACAACATCTCCGGTCTAGTAATCTCAAATTTTTTCGCCGTGCATGGCATTACTGATACAACAAAAATATTTTTCGGATCAACATTTATTTTTTCTGCATAATAAGTTTTCGCTAACGCTCCCAGCATCATATGAGGAGATTTACAGCTTGACAAATGCGCCAAACGCTCTGGAAAAGCATGCTCTACATATTTTATCCAGCCAGGACTACAGCTCGTAATCATCGGCAAAGCCACGTCTTTTCCTGAAAAAGCTTCTTGAACTCGGCTCAACAATTCATGACCTTCCTCTATAATCGTCAAGTCCGCAGCAAAATTTGTATCAAATACATCATCAAAACCCATGTCTCTCAACGCAGTAACCATTTTACCCGTTACCAAAGTACCTGCTTCGTATCCAAAGGCTTCTCCCAACGCACCTCGAATGGCAGGAGCTGTTTGAACAATTACCCGAATATCAGGATTGTGTAACGCACGCCAAACAGGTTGCAAGGCATCCTTCTCTTGAAGCGCACCAACTGGGCAAACCACCGTACATTGACCACAATTGCTACAATTAATACTGTTCAGCGGCAAATCCTCCGGTGGACCAATATCCGTTTTAAAGCCTCTGTTTTGAGGATTAATCGCTCCAACATTTTGTATTTCATTGCAAACTGTAACACATCTTCTGCATAAAATACATTTCGCAGTGTCGCGAATAATTGAAGGAGAAGCTTCATCCATGAGATTTTTAGAATGAACCCCTTCAAATCTTGACTCTCCAACCTGCAACCATTCTCCCAAGGCTTGAAGCTCACAATCTTGATTTCTAGAACAATTTAAGCAATCCTGTTCATGATCAGATAGTAACAATTCATACAAAACTTTCCGTGTATTTATAACCTTTTCAGAATTTGTTTTAATGACCATCCCCTCTCGAACCGGAACGATACAAGAAGCCTGTAGCGTTTTTTCACCTTCAACCTCAACAATACACATTCTGCATGACCCTTGTTGATGTATATTTTCCAGATAACACAGATGGGGAATTAAAATATTATTTTCTTTTGCCGCCTGAAGAATCGTCTTCCCATTTTCACAAGAGATTTTTTTATTATTTATCGTCAAATTAATCATTTTCAGGCCCTCCTATCGCATCTTAGGCATCTCATGGATTCAGCAATTGCATTGAGCTTATGAAATCCCAGTGATACCTCATCAAAATTATTTTTTCTATCCTTAGCGTCAAGAAATTTCATTGGAAATCTTTCGTGTTCCATGATTTCTTTTTCATCAGAAGGCAGGGGTATTTCTATTTCTTCTCCCGTGTTCAAAACGCCTTTGCCGCCTAAATAGATATCAATTGATTTTGCAGCATTTTTACCATCCGCAATAGCTGTAATTGCTGTGTCCGAGCCTCTAGCCACATCACCACCTGCGAATACGCCTTCCATTTTTGTCATAAAGGTATCTCTGTCCGTTGCAAAGGTTCCCCATTCGTTAACACCCGCCTCTTCTCGATCAACAAAAGGCAAATCAGAAAACTGACTCACGGCAGGAATCACCACGTCGGCTTCAATCAAATACTCTGTTCCTTCAATCGGAACGGATTTTCTTCTTCCTGATGCATCAAACTTGCCTAACTGCATCTCCCTACATTGTACTGATTCGACTTTAATTTTGCCATTGAAAGCCACCGGCATTACAAGTGTCCTGATTTCAATGCCTTCCTCCAATGCTTCTTGGATTTCTCTACGGTCAGCGGGCATATCTTCAATCGTTCTCCTGTAAAGGATAGTGACTTTTTCAGCCCCCAATCTCATCGCAGTCCTGGAAGCATCAATAGCCGTATTGCCACCGCCAATAACAACAACCTTTCCTGAAACACTTTTTTTATTTTTCAAATTGACGTCTCGCAAGAAATCTAATCCATGATAAACACCCATTAAATCTTCTCCCGGAATGTTTATTCTTTTCGAGAACTGTGTTCCTGTAGCTATATATACGGCGTCAAATCGATTGGATAACTCTTCAAATGAAATATCTTTTCCAACCTCGACTTGATTATGTATGATAACACCTGTCTGTTTGATTAGGTTTATTTCATATTCTAAGATATGATTTGGTAAACGATATTCCGGAATTCCAAAGGCCAATACACCTCCAGATACAGGCTGTGCCTCAAAAATTTCAACATGGTATCCTAATCTTGCTAAATAATATCCACAAGTCAACCCGGAAGGTCCTGCACCTATAATGCCAATTGATTTGTTTTTCTTTGGAAATACGAGATCCATGTAAGGCTCTTCATGATTCATTACATAGTCAGACACGTATCTTTTCAAGTCGGATATGGACACCGGCTCATCAAGCTGCCCTCGTCTACACTTACTTTCACAAGGATGCGTACACACTCTCCCACATATAGCCGGGAAAGGATTATCCTTTCTAATCAATTGATACGCCTCTCTAAAACGACCCACTGAAATGAGTGCCATATATCCGGGTACATTCACACCCGCCGGGCAAGCGTTTTCACAAGGAGAAATAAAAAGATCTGCACAAACGCCGGCTCTACAATATTTGTATTTAATATGCTCTTCATATTCTTCCCTGAAATTTCTAATCATGCTCAGTACTGGATTTGGCGCGGTTTGTCCCAATCCACAAATAGCTGTTTGACTGATAGTTTCACCCAACTCTTCAAGTAACTCAATGTCGCCTTCTTTACCTTCACCCTTTGTAATCCGCTCCAAGATCTCTAGCATTCTTTTCGTTCCTACACGACATGGCAGGCATTTTCCGCATGATTCCTCTTGGACAAATTCCATAAAGAATCTAGCCATATCAACCATGCAAGTATCTTCATCCATGCTGATGAGACCTCCGGATCCCATAATTGCGCCAAGCTTTTTCAAGGAATCGTAATCCATTGGTGTATTGAGATTTTCACTCGTCACACATCCACCTGATGGACCGCCGGTTTGAGCTGCTTTAAATTTCTTTCTCTTTGGAATGCCGCCGCCAATGTCAAAAATGATGTCTCCTAAGGTTGTACCCATCGGCACTTCAACAATACCCGTGTTATTGATAGCCCCGGCAAGCGCAAAAACCTTAGTGCCCGTATTATTACTTGTACCATATTCACTAAACCATTGTCCGCCATTTCGAATAATCTGGGGAATGTTTGAGAAGGTTTCCACATTATTAATAATAGTGGGCTTTCCAAACAGACCTCTTTGGAATGGAAAAGGCGGTTTTTGACGCGGCTCTCCTCTTTGTCCTTCTATAGATTCCATCAACGCAGTTTCTTCGCCACACACAAAAGCACCGGCTCCGATTCTGATTTCAATATCAAAATTTACTCCACTATTAAAGATGTTTTGACCTAAAATACCGGCTTCTCTTGAATGTCTGATAGCTTCATCCAATCTTTCAATAGCAATTGGGTATTCCGCTCTGACATACACGTATCCTTTAGAAGCTCCAATTGCATAGCCACCTATCAACATTCCTTCAATAACGCCATAAGGATCCCCTTCTAGCAAGCTCCTATCCATAAATGCGCCTGGATCGCCTTCGTCCGCATTACAAATCAAATATTTAAGAGGTCCTTCAGCCACTCTACCCGCTTCCCATTTAATGCCCGTCGGAAATCCTCCGCC
>JAFGVC010000134.1 GCA_016938195.1 Tissierellales bacterium
ACTGCGGATTCTCGTTTCGCAGTTCCGTGTCCTTCGGACAGGAACGCTCTCCGAAATCCGCCCCGACAACATGTACCAACCGTTATAAGCCATTTTGAAAAGACACGAAAAACTGAACTTATGAAGAAAATAATTACAATTCTTTTATTGACAACTTCAATTTTTACACAAGGACAAAGTTTGAATAAAGTGAGTGAGATTATTAATCTTGCTAAGATTTATCGCGGAAATCACGGATTATCAGGACTTGACGATAATTCTGCTTCGATTTTCTCAAAATATCAAGGGACAGAATTTGAAAGAGTTGCAAAATTTATTGAAGAATCAACAAAAAATAAGAATCGAGTAATTGAAAAAGAATTTTTAACACGACCAGACTCGACAACATTGAAAATATTTCATACCATAATTATGGTAAATTATAATATGTATGAATCAAAACCTGAAGATAATGAGAAAGTAGTAACCAAATATTTAGAAACAGACATTTCAAATTACGAGCAGATTCAGCAGTATTACGGCAGTTTATTTATTTCTGTAATTAATAAAAACAGACCTTTTGATTACTCAAACCAAAATTGGAATTTGGATTCATTAGGATTTAAAGATGATAAGGAAAAAGCTGTTTTCTTTTTAGTGTTTATGGACAAATTAGGCTCTCAGATTTCATCTTATCTCGGAGCAATGAAAGGACCTAACTGGGATGGAATAGAAAAATATGTAGGTCTTTTACCAAAGATTAATGGAAAGAATTATTATGAATATGATGCTTTCTATTTTAAGGATTTTAAAATGACCATATATAAGAAGTATCAATTTTTCAAAAAATATTATTTGCCTAAATTCTATGATATACTCGTTGGACACATATTAATGATGGAACAAAAGAAATTCGACAGAAAAGATATAACTCAATTCCTTTTGACTTCAATTTTATCAGAGAAACAGTATTACGAGTATTGTAATCGAATGGATGTAATTAATAGTTATTTAAAAGAAAAGAAATAAAAACGGCTTATAACACGGTACATATTGCAGGGCGGGGTTTGGTGGTTCGCCAACTGCGGATTCTCGCATCGCCATTCCGTGTCCTTCGGACAGGAACGCTCTCCGAAATCCGCCCCGACAACATGTACCAACCGTTAGCATACAAACAAATAAACAAGCATCACTATGACTAAATTACATCTACTTATTTGGAGAATACTATCAAATAGAAAAACTAAAGTCATTTTGATTACTATAATTCTGATAAGCATATTGTTTTCACGAATTTATATGCTAAAAAATGAAAATAATAAACTGGATTTTATAGACTTATTATCTCAAACGGCATTGACTATAATCTTCGGACTCCTTGTTTCGTCAGTGTTTATGCTATATGGACAAATAATTAAAAATGGATTAAAAAATATCGATTATTCCGTTGCATTTGACAAGGATAATATTTTAAAAATTTTCATTATTTATAATTTAATTACAATCCCATTGACATTGATACTCTACAATAATGGATTATTTACATAGTGAATTGACAATCAAATGAAAAAAGAAATAAAAACGTATGCTAACAATTTGTAATATGGCAGGCGGGGGTTTTAGCGGTCTGACAAGTCAGACCTTTCGCCCACTTTCCTGCGAGTCTGACAGGATTTCTCTTCGAAATCCCGCCCGACCACATACAAGTGACCGTTAACGCCAATAATGAAAAGACATGCGCGGATTGCCAATAAAAGTAAAAGAGCATTTAGAAAAAGCAATTGATTCTGCACTTTTAGCAGTTGAAATTTATAATAAACCTGCAGTTAAATTTAAATCTGGAGGCTATATAACTTTGATGGTCATTGCATGGACTTCTCTTTTTCATGCAATTTTCTTTAATCGCAAAACAAAACCATTCTACAGACTTGAAAACCGAAGATTTAAAAGAGTAGCAGGAGAATTATGTTATTGGGAGCTAGCGACATGCGCAGATAAGTATTTCAGAGATGATTCTCAGAATCCTATATTGCTTAATCTCAAACTATTCATTCCTCTGAGAAATAAAATTGAGCATCGTTCAATGCCAGAACTTGACCCCACTTTATTTGCAGAATGTCAATCATTACTTCTAAACTTTGATGAACTTATAGAAAAAGAATTTGGAGAATCATATTGTATTAGAGAGAGTTTGAGTTTTTCTTTACAACTCTTTCCTAATAGGCATAATTTAAATGCAGCTATAAAAAGTAATCCCAAAGACAAAAAAATAATTGATTTTATAAACGCATATCGGTCTTCTATCTCACCCGAAATTCAAGCAAGCAGTAAATATGCGTTTAAAGCATATTTAATTCAAGTTGCAAATCATAATAGCAAAGACGCACTTCCAATCCAATTTATTCATTTTGACAAACTAAATAATCCCGAAAAAGAGGAACTACAAAAGTTTGTAACAATGATTAAATATAAAAGCATTCCGACAGCACACAGTAATTTGTACAAACCGACTGAAATTGTTAAACGAGTTCAAGAAGGGCTGGGAAATAAAAAAGTTGATGTCCTAAATCCTTTCAATGGTAAAGTGCAAAAACAAAGGGACAAGTTTACAATGGGAACACATACAATTTGTTGGAAAAAATACGAGGTAAGACCAGAGAACGACTCGACTAGTCCTGAATTGACAAAATCCCAATATTGTATCTACGATAAATTGAACAAAAACTATGGTTATACTCTAGACTGGGTTCATTTTCTTGTAGAGAAATTATCTGATGAAAATGAATATGATTCTTTATATAAATGATAAATTACTGGCGTTAACAAATTGCAAATTGCATTGCGGGTGCAGTGGTGTGTCATACGCTGGATTCTCGCATATTCAATCAACACTTCTAAATCATCATCTTGAAGTCAAGATGTCGTCCATCCAAAAAATCTACTAAGGAGAACTGGATGGATGGACACCTCTGTTCTAGCCATTATTTGTTATTAATCCGTGTGATTGGATGCAATAGTCAATCAATCTTCTAACAGCCAATACAAAGGCCATATTAAGCGTCTTCTGCGCAATTATTGTAAGTTATATTCCATAAGGGAAGGTTCCCAGAATCGCCTCTTTATCACCTATATAGAGATTCTGATTTACCCTGTACACAAGGCAACAATTCCTTTTTACCTAACACTAAAATCTTTAACAATGAAGAAACTAATTATTCACCTTATTGGTGAGCAAATAAGAAATCAAGTGCTTATACTAGCTTTGGAGAATATTGGATTCGACTGCACAATGTACACACTAAACATCAGTGAAATAATCCTAACACTAGCTGGATTTGATCAAAGAGCTGATAGCCTGTATCAAAAATATTCTGCACTTGTAGAAACAGCTGTTAAAGAAACTTCCTATCACAATATGGATGAAATGATCAGCAAATGGTCCAATGTAATATTCCGAGAACTGCAGGATATTAAATTGCATGGACATTCTCCATGAGAAAATGTTCTAGCCAAGAAAGTATGTTCCCGGAGAGCTTATACGTTGACTAACTCTGATAATGAAACCTCAAGAGCCTGACTGATTTTATACAATGTAGAAACAGTTGGGTTGGTTCTACCAGCTTCCAAGCGAGACAAATTCGCTTTCTCAAAATTGCAGATAGCAGCCAGATTCTGCTGAGATATCCCTTTGGATTCCCTCAAATCACGGATGCGTTCACCAATTTTTTTCTGAAGCTGATAAATTTCCATTAGTTATCATTTCTGACAACTAATTTTTCTTTTTATATTTAACATTAGGTTATCATATATGATAACACAACAAAAAATCAGAAGCGTGACTAGCCTAACTTATTGAATTTAGTCAAAATCCCACGCTCATCTATGTTAAACCTCACCATTGGGATTGTGGTGAACGCACTTTAAAATTAATATGGGAATTTTAGACTTTTTTAAGAAGAATGAGCCTCTGATGGAGCTTGATGTTTCAATTGCCGAAGAAAAAAATTCCAAGTTTTATTATCAAGGCATACCCTATACGGGGAAGTTAAATGAATTTTATGAGGGCGGAGCACTTAGATCCACAGTAATATGTAAAAATGGTAATCTCGTTAGCCCTTATAAAGAATTGTATAAATCGGGTGCAATTGAGCAAATTACTCACTTTGATAATAATGGGAAGAAGAAGGAAATTGGCTATTATGAGAATGGTAATATTCAATTTGAAGTGGAATACTCTAACCGGAAAAAGATATTAAGGAAAGATTTCTATCCATCCGGGAAACTTAAAAATTTAAAGCCGTATAAATTTGTTCAACGATATAATGGTGATGTTCCTCATGGGGTAGAGACAACTTATAATGAGTTTGGTCAAAAAGTAAAGGAGACCATTTGGGAGTATGGATTGCCCAATGGCACACATGATTTTTAAGGAGATAGCTTTTAACCATTTCCCGAGTCTATTTGTAAAACATGACGAAATTAGTATCTCATTCAAAATTCATTTCGATACATTCTAATATCGATTCATCAATAACAATTTTATCAACTATTTTAATACAATAAAGATGGAAATAGTCTACATATTACTGGGATTAATTATTGTAGTCGTTTTGCTAGGATATTCTTCCCATAAAAAAGAATTAACAGAAAGAACAACTGCTGAAGGAGGCATGCAGAATAAATACAGTGAATTGATAAGAGGGTTATTACATGATGATCCACAATCACAAATATTTAAAACAACAGGAACCTCTATTGAATTAGGCGTTAAAAATGTTTCAGGTTCGATAAAATTCAAAATAAGGCAGGATGTAAACACCGTTTTTGTTGAGTATCAATTAAGTACACATAATCAGAGTAGCCGTCGATTAGCTTGGGAGTTTCCAGATTCTCTCACTCAAACTGAAATGATAAACAAAATTCGACTAGATATTGCTACTGATAACCTAAAACACTGGGGAGTGCTCTGAAATACTTAGATTAAAAACATCACTTAAAAAAAGACAAGTCAATGCAAGACGAAAGGAGCAATTCTAAGGGGTGCTTAATATACATTTTTACTGGCACAGTTATTTTGGCGATAGTTGTTGCATTATTTAATACATTAGAAGAAGTTCGAATAGCATTAAATAAAATACCATGGTACTTTTATGTACCATTATTAATAATTTTTTGGATTCTTATTGCGTCGATCCGCAGTAACAATAATAAAGATTCACGTTGAGCGTAAAAATATAACACTGAAGTTATTCTAATTCTTCCTAATATGTTTTGAGCAAATTCAATTAGAAGCAAAAAAAAGTAAAACCTAATGTTGGATTTTGATACAATTGGCTACGATCTGATCTCTATTTACCTCGAAAGTTATGTGGCTATTCACGGTCATCTTTTAGAATCACACTTGGAAGTAAGAACGTTTAAGTATAAGCCTGTAGCTGATAATGCATACAAGCTAGATCAGGCCGTTAGATGATCACTAAATATTAATAAATCTTCCTGATGAATCACCGAATAGCATTCTGGAAAAATAAAATTAACTGGTTTATCCCGTTCGTCTCAGAATTATATCCACTAACGAAATTCCAGCTGATACAATACGAAGATAGGTTCGATTGGAGTAGGGTAAAAGCAAATCAGTTTATTAACTGGACTAACGATGTAAAAGATTGTTTTGCTGATAGGCTTTCAGAAGTTGAAGCATATGACTCTATTCTATATGTGGCTGATGGAGTTCCAATTTTCCCGGGATACCAATCTGAATATAATCAGATATTTCGCGAAGATGGAGAAGTTGAGTTCTGGCGCTATTGGTATAACCTTTTATTTGGCTTTTGTAAGATTGATAATGCTTATGACGAAAAAGGGATTGTACGCCTGCTGAGATCTTTTGATTGTGTTATCGAATTAAACGAAAGACCTTTTGAAAGTCTCCCATTACCTACAAGCTTCATAAGAGAACGCAAAGAAACTTTGCCGTGGGAAACATTATCACGCTATTGGGGATTAAAATGGTCATTCGCGTTTTTAGAAGAATTTCAAGATTATTGGATTACCGACCGCTTAATACAGAATCACACGGCATTTAACTACAGTCTGAAGGATGATCTGAATGATGATTTTATTGAAAAGGTATTGAGTTAAAAGTTTCACTATTGTTTCACTCTAAAAAGCAAAAGGAGCCAAGTTTTCACCTAACTCCTTTATTATCAGTGAGCGGGAAACGGGGGTCGAACCCGCGACCCTCAGCTTGGGAAGCTGATGCTCTACCACTGAGCTACTCCCGCATTTTGATCCTGCA
>JAFGVC010000135.1 GCA_016938195.1 Tissierellales bacterium
AACCTTCGAGCTGGGTGTCATTTACAAAACGGAAGATAAACTAGTCGAAGCTGAAAAAATGGTTAAATACCACATCGAAAAACAACATTCCGGAGTATTCCAATATTTAATTCATTTAAACAAAAAATACACGGGTCTCTCGGAAAATCAGACAGAAGTCCTATCATTAATCAAAAACGGTCTAACTGATTTCGAAATTTCAAAACAATTAAAAATCTCACAATCGACGGTCAGAAATTACCGATTCAAATTCAGAGAAAAAGAAAAACAAGCCAAAATCTTCTCAGCTATTATGGAATTATTAAAGCCTATGCAAAATAGCACAGAAACCGAAATCATGGAAGTCCACAAAGGTGCATCTATGATTGACGAACGTTTTGATATTACAGAAGCGGAGAGAAAAAATATCCTTTCTCGTTACATGGACTCGTCCGGCAAGCTCATTGATTTTCCGGGTAAGGAAAAAAGAAAAATCATTATTCTTTCGGAAATATCAAAAAATTTCAAAAAAGATACTGATTACATCGAAAAAGAAATCAATCGAATCTTAGAGAGAATCTATCCGGATTATGTTGTCTTGAGAAGATATCTAATCGAGTACGGATACCTCGATAGAAGCCGCGATGGTAGTCGTTATTGGGTCAAGCTTTAAAAAAATAAGGCTATCTCCTACGAGACAGCCTTTTCTATTATAGCCTGTTTACCTTTATAGATGAAGCCGCACACCGATGACGTCAGAGGCGATACCAAAACCAAGCCGATACAGCCTGTAAAGGTATGCAATACTTCAGCAGCAATTGCTTTAGAATTCAAAATATTCATCATAGGCGTACCTTGAGCCATAAATACCATCATCACAGAAATGTAGCTTCCCATATACGCCAAAAGCAATGTCGTTGTCTGACTACCTACCACTGATTTTCCAATAGTCAATCCCGATTTAATCAATTCTTTTCTCGTAATTTCGGGATTGCTTTTGTAAACTTCATCCAAAGCAGCTGAAATATCAATCGCTAAATCCAAAATCGCCCCTGAACACGCTAAATAAACCGCCGCCTGATAGATTGCCGTCAAATTCAACGACATAAATCCCGCATAAAGCAATGATTCCGACCATTGCATCACAGTGCCGTCCACTTTAAAATACAATGTGAAAAAATACGCGAGCAATGCGGTTGCAAAAGAGCATGAGATAGCTCCGATGATAGCAGCAAGCGCTTTTTTTGTGAATCCTGCCACCAAAACTAGTGTTGTTACGGTCAAAACATTTCCCACGATTAAAGCTATCATCAATGGGTCATAACCCTTCAGCATAAATGGAATGAGTATTTTCCATATCATCAGCAAAGCAAATGCGAAAGATAGCAAAGTTCTAATTCCTGTATATCCTGAAAACAATACGATGACAAATGCAAACAATCCCACCAATACCCATTCTTTATTGATACGATAGTGGTCAATCATATTTGCAAAAATGATATTTGTATGCTGGTCATCGTCAAATTCGAGCAAGACCCAAGCCTGATCCCCTTCTTCAAATATTTTATCAAACTCATATTTCCCAGTAAAATAATTGACTCCGTTAACCCGTTCTCCTTTATACCGACCGGTTTCTATCTCAATCAAGCACATTTGCTCTCCTTGCGTAATCATGCCTGTTTTATACATAGAGGAATTGTTTGTTGAAATGACCCTTGCCCTCACGCCTTCAGAATGAACATAAATCTGTTTTTCAAAGCCTGTAGGTAACAAAGCCAAAACACCTAAGATGAACAAAAATACAAGGATAAAGCTAACTTCTTTTCTCTTAGCTTCAAAAAAGTTATAATTTATATTAAACATAGCGTACCACCTTCATAAAGATAACCGGGCCAGAAAAACCAGCCCGGATAAATAATTGTTCCTAATATTTCTATCTGTTCTTTTAATTAATTAGCTAATCCTGTAGCTACCAGCAATTTATTGAAAACATCTGTATTGTCATAAGAACCATTGAATAATTCAGCACCAACACCACTTGCATAAACGGCAACAGGAGTTCCTGTATGAGAATACGAAGTCCAGCCTATACCGGCTTTATTGTTGATAATATGCGTTACTGAAACTGAAAGAGGATCATATCCACCGTACAATATTTTTTGCTCGTCCGTATAATTTCTTTCTTCTTTAGGCTTTTGAGATTCTGCAAAGCCATCTTTTAACTTTTGAAATTCACTTTCTGTCAATGCAAGTGGATTGTCCGCAACTTGCTCATCAGGTGGCAATAATCCGAAATTCTCAGTGATAATCGGCATAACATCTTCAAAAGTCAACCCTGAGTTCTCTTCCTTCATCTTCTTAATCAATCCATCAAAAGCAACATAAGACATCTTTTGATGATCTAAAATATTAAACGCTGTAGAATAACCAGTTGCAGCATATCCTAAAGTCATACCGCCTGTCTCATGGTCACCCGTAACAATTATTAATGTTTCATCCGGATGCTTTTTAGCAAAATCAATGGCAACCTGTACGCCGTTTTCGAATTCAATCACTTCTTCAATAGTTGTTTTAGCATCGTTAGCATGACAAGCCCAGTCAATTTTTCCTGATTCAGCCATGATGAAAAATCCATCTGGATTGTCTAGAACATTAATGGCATTTTGAACATAGTCTGAAAAATCTAGTTCGCCTTCTTTGTTGTCTAAAGCATAGAGAAGTGCTCCACTGTCTTGTACAACAGGACTTGAAGCGTATACTTTGCCGGATTGGCTATTTAAAGCCAAGATTTCTTCTTTTGTCTCCGGAATAAGGTATCCCGCTTCTTTAATAATTTCATAAGCGTCCTTTTGATCCTTTTCATTTCCTGTCGGTTTACTAATATTTCCGCCGCCAAAATAGTCAAATCCTGAAGCAGCTAGTTGAAGAGCAATACCATAATAATCATTTCTTGAAGCAACGTGTGCATAATAAGCAGCTGGCGTAGCATGATTAATGGTAACTGAAGATACCACACCAATCTTCATATTCTTTTGTTCTTTCAATAATTCGGAAATGTTTTGAACTGATGTTGCTTTATCAACAGCCATTCCGATTACGCCGCTATGCGTCTTTACACCGGTTGAAAGTGATGTCGCTGTAGAAGCCGAGTCCGGACAAAACGAGGTTGAGTCATGAGTCGTTGCAACACCTGCCACTGGGAATTCGGTAAAATTCATGTTCTTTGTAGCTACCTTTCCGGATTCATTGTTGCCCATATAAACCTGAGCTGCATTCACCTGAGCAAAGCTCATCCCATCGCCAATTAACATAAATATGTATTTCGGCACTTTTGCTTCCTCGATTTTTTCAGTTTCTTTTTCTGTCGCAGTCGGCGCCGTAGTTGGCTCCACCGCAGCTTGAGTAGGGTTTTGTTGCGTTGTACACCCAGCAAGTGTTGTCATAACGAGTGTCAAAATCATCAAATACAATATTATTTTTTTCATCATGTTCTCCTTTTACATTTTTAGCACTGTCCCTATCATAAAGCTTCAATGTAATCACTAGATTAAGTCATGATTAATTCCATGTAAAAACCTCAGAAAAAAATCTTTCCTGAGGTTAAAATAATATTGTTGAAGTTAAAAGTTTTATTCGATTGATAAAAGCTTCATATTCAAAACACCATCGATTGACTTTAAAAAATCAATCATATCTTCCAATGAATCGTCCAAGCCTGACACATCAAGAGACACAGTAACATTGGCCTGTCCATTGATAGGTATGCTTTGATTAATCGTCAGAATATTAGCATTATGATCCGATATGGAGTTAATCACCGCCGAAAGAACCCCTCGCTTATGAGAAAGCATCAATGAAAACACAGCCATTCTACCAATAGATTCCTCTGAAGGAGAAAATACATAATCCTTATATTTATAATAGGTGCTTCGACTAATACCCACTTTCTTGACCGCTTCACTGATGCCCTTGACTCTGTTGTCATTAATCAGATTGCGCGCTTCAATCACTTTTTCATAAACATCAGGGAGGATTTTCTTGTTTACAATCAGAAACTTTTTAATCACAATATCAACTCCTTAGTATTTGAATTCCTTCTTCATCTATTTTTAACGCTTTTATGATCCATTGTTGACTTAAATCTCCCAGTAAATGCTGAACATCAGCCAAAGACGTCTTTTTATCAGAGATACACATCATCGTTGGACCTGCGCCACTCAAATAAACCCCGTATCCTTCATTTTCGATGCATATTTTTTCAATCTCATCATAGCCCGGAATAAGTTTTTTGCGATAAGGCTGATGCAATGCATCTTGGATTGCATAACGTAGCAATAAGCCATCATTTTCTTCTAGACTTTTAAGCAGTAACGGAATTCTTGAAGCGTTGAACACGGCCTCGCTGAATTTAATTTCCTTTGGCAAAATCCGTCTTGCGTCTGATGTAGATAAAGAAAAAGACGGAATAAAAGCCACAAAAACAATCGCCTCATTAACCGGAAACAATCGAGTAAATACCTTTCGATCAACTTGCATAGACGCTGTGAGTCCTCCAAATATGGCGGGTGCCACATTATCGGGATGCCCCTCTATCTCTGTTGCAATCTCAAGCATTACCTTCTTGTCCAATTCTCTTCCCATTTGATACAAAGCGCCTGCCACACCACCAACCACACAAGCCGCAGAGCTTCCAAGACCTCTTGAGGCGGGGATATCCGATTCAATGCCAATTTTAACATTTTTGACACGCTCTCCAAAATATTCAAAGGTTTTATAGTAAGACACATAGATTAAATTATCTGTATTGATATAAGCTTCATCACAGCCGTAAATATTCAATGGGCTTTCACAATCTTCGAACGTCAGTGTTGCATACATATTGAGTGCTGCACCAAGTGAATCGAAGCCCGGTCCTAAATTGGCAGTTGTAGCCGGTATTCTTATTTTCAGCATATCCTGTCCTCACTTAAGATGTTCAAAATTTCTTGCTTCATCGTCTCCGGACGACAGCTTCGATCATGGAGCACAGATTTCTGAGACAGCCCTTTGATTGCATCAGGCATCAACAAACCCGTCTCGGTGGCTAGCTTATCAATCAGCAAGGTTTCATCCTCATCCGTGTCACCTAAGATTGCAGAGTATACACTCTTAGTGAATTTAAACGGACTGGCCGTTGATAGGATGACTGTCTTTGTCGCATCCGAAAATTCTTTCTTGTAATCCTGATAGACCTTCCACGCGACAGCCGTATGCGTATCCAATACATAGCCATAGCAATCATAGGTTTCCTTAATCGTCTGTAGCGTATCCTGCTCGTTGCAATAGCCACTCCAAAAGCCCTTATCAAGCTGAGCCTTAATCTGATCCGTCACTTGATAACGCTTGTTTTCCTTGAGTGCCTGCATGATAGTACTGATATAAGCCGTATTATGCCCACTCATAAAATACAGCAATCTTTCAAGGTTGCTGGAAATCAGAATATCCATGGATGGAGAAATCGTCTTGATAAAAGGACGGTTGATATCATAAACACCTGTGCTAATAAAATCATGGAGCACATTGTTTTCATTTGCAGCGCAAATCAGCTTATTGACGGGTAGTCCCATGCTTTTAGCCAAATATCCAGCTAATATATTTCCAAAATTTCCGGTTGGGACTACAAAATTAATCATTTCACCTAGCGTAATCTCACCTTGCTTAACCAATTTAGCATAAGATGTGAAATAATAAGTGATTTGTGGCACCAGACGTCCAATGTTGATTGAATTCGCAGACGAGAATTTTAATCCCATCTCCTTTAATTGTTGTCTTAACGTTTCATCATTAAAAATTTCCTTAACAGCAGACTGAGCATCATCAAAATTTCCTTCCACCGACACAACATAGGTATTGTCACCCTCCTGTGTCAACATCTGTAGCTCTTGGACCTTGCTGACTCCATCCTTGGGATAAAAAATAATGATTCGAATGCCGTCGACATCCTTGAACCCCTCTAAAGCCGCTTTGCCTGTATCTCCGGAAGTCGCTGTTAAAATGATAATCCCATCCTTTGATGCGCAATTCTTTTCCGCTGTCTTCATTAAATAGGGCAAAATAGATAAGGCAATATCCTTAAAAGCAATCGTCTTACCGTGAAACAACTCCATCACATACTCATGTCCGACTTTTACCAAGGGTACTATCTCTTCATTGTCAAATTTTTCATCATAAGCTTTGTCAACAGCCTGACTAATCTGCGTTTCGCTAAAGTCGGTAAAAAAATATCCCAAAATCATTTTAGCGGTTTGTTTATAATCCAAATCCTTCATAGACTCCAGATTAATCTTTAAATCTTCCATATTCCTAGGAACAAACAATCCCCCATCATCTGATAGTCCCATCACGATGGCTTCGGAAGGCTTGACGGATTTATTCGCGTCTCTTGTGCTTTCATAAAAATTGATCATATATCCTCCGGTTATCATACGTTTTCATTTATATATATTATACTGTACAATATCTATTTACAAGTGTTTTTTTTATAGAAACATAGCAAAAAAAAGACTATGTCTCCATAGGCTCAGTTTGTTGATAAAGTCTTAGTTATTAAGGTATTAAATGATAATACCTTGCTCTGCTAATTATACTTTGCAATTATATTGAGACTATGTCTCCATGGCCTTTATTATTTTTTCTGAGAAGCTTCAGCGCCTTCTACAATATCGATGGATGAGCTCGCGCCAATTCTTTCTGCACCGGCCTCTATCATTTCCATTGTGATTTGATAGTTTTTGATGCCTCCTGATGCCTTGACTTTAGCTTGATTGCCTACTGCCTTTTTCATAAGGGCAATGTCCTTAGCCTCAGCACCACCTTTACTAAATCCGGTAGAAGTCTTTACAAAATTCGCTCCCGCTTCGACGGCTAATTGACATGCTTTTACTTTTTCATCATCCGTGAGCAGGCAGGCTTCAATGATAACCTTGACTGTACAGCCTTCAGCCGCATCAACCACTGCCTTGATATCCTCAAGCACCGTTTGATAATCTTTGCTTTTAAGCGCGCCGATATTGATGACCATATCAAGCTCGTCAGCTCCTGCGTTTACAGCCATCCTAGCTTCAAAGGCCTTGACCTCTTTCAACGTACATCCCAATGGAAATCCAATCACAGAAGTGACTTTCACCGGACTGTCTTTTAGTAATTCTGAGACCTGTCTAACATAATATGGATTGACACAAACCGAGGCAAACTGATATTGCACCGCCTCAAGACACACTCTTTGAATGTCTTGAGATGTAGCCTCCGGCTTCAAAATCGTATGGTCAATATATGAAGCAAGATTTTTCAATTGGATCACTCCTATTTATTTGATTAATTCAACTAAATCACAATTAGAAACACCCGCAGCATTTCCCTCTTCAAGATCTACATGCATCTCGAGTGCATAGGATTTATGAGCTCTTACCAAAACATTTTCAAAAACAAGACCTCTCTGTCCAGATGTTTTAACCTTAACAATTTGCTTGTCTTCTACACCGAAATCTTTAGCGTCTTCAAGGCTCATATGGATATGCCTAGCTGCTGCAATCACACCCTTCTCCATGACAACCTCTCCGACAGGACCCACTAGCTTGACACCAGGTGAACCTTCCAAATCTCCTGAATCCCTAACCGGAACTGCTAATCCCAATGTAAAGCCATCCGCAAGAGACACTTCAACCTGAGATTCTTTTCTTGCCGGTCCCAAAACTCTAACCCCTTTGATGGTATTTTTGGGACCCACTAAATCCACTTTTTCTTTGCATGCAAACTGTCCGGGCTGTGATAAATCCTTCATGACAGTTAGTTCATATCCTTTTCCAAACAGAAGCTCAACATCGTTTTGTGACAAATGAGCATGTCTGTTTGATAACGCAATAGGTAATAGTTTTTTCATCTTATCCTCCCTAGTTTCTTAGACATAAAGATTATATATAAGAAAATCATTTATTTCAATATCATATTAAGCCTAATTGGCATATTTTTCACAATTTTATTATTAATGCTTGAGTCTCTCTAAAAGTTCAAAGTAGACCGGGTTTGAAACATTGATGCAATCCACATCATCAATATAAGTCTCTCCCTCTGCAAACTCTCCCGCTAAAGCAAGCATCATGCCCATTCTGTGGTCGCCATACGTCTTGACAGCAGCACCAATGAGTTTTCCGGTTCCTTCAATCAACATCCCGTCATCCCTAGGGATGATATTGGCTCCCATTTTTGAAAGCTCTTGGCATACCGCTTCTATACGGTCTGTTTCTTTAACCTTAAGCTCTTCCGCGTCCCTAATGATTGTCAATCCTTTTGCAAAAGTAGCTGCAAGAGCAATAATCGGAATTTCATCAATGATTCTAGGTATGATGTCCCCACCAATAGTAATGCCATGTAGCGCACTGCCCTTGATTCGGATATCACCTATCAATTCTTCATTCATGACGCTTTCGTTTTCAATTGTGATGTCCCCGCCCATCTCACGCAAAACATCGATAATTCCGGTTCTCGTCGGATTTAATCCTGTATTTCTAATCAGCACGTCCGAGCCTTCAGCGATACAAGCCGCTACCATATAAAACGCGGCAGATGAAATATCTCCCGGCACAAAAATGGGTTTCCCGTAAAAGGGTGCGACCTTGCATAGACTGACTGTCTTTTCTTCAACCTTTACCGGAATACCAAAATGCAGCATCATTTTTTCAGTATGATCTCTTGAAATTTCAGGCTGTATCACTTCAACCATCTCATCGCTATACATCCCTGCCATCAATAGGCACGATTTAACCTGAGCACTTGCAGTCGGTTGATGATAGCTAATTCCTTTCATATCTTTTGAAGGAAAAATCTTGACAGGTGGGTATTTGACATTGGTGCATCTAACATCAGCTCCCATTTGATTCAAAGGATTGGCAACTCTAGACATTGGCCTTTTTCTTAGAGATGCGTCTCCATCAATTTCACTTTCAAAATCCTGACAAGCTAAAATTCCGGATAAAATTCGGATAGTTGTGCCGGAATTACCTGCATCCAAAACCTTTTCAGGTTTCTTGAGTCCTCTCATCCCGACTCCTTGAATCCGGACCGAATCAGCTTGAACAGAAATTGTTACTCCCATTTCTCTAAAGCAATTGATTGTAGAAAGACAATCCTCGCCCATTAAAAAGTTTTCAATCGTTGTTTCACCCTCAGCTAACGATCCAAAAATAATGCTTCGATGTGAAATAGATTTATCACCCGGTACACTTATTTCTCCCATAAAACATGGTTTTCTGCCACTAATTATCATCTTTTATACTCCTGAATCCAATATATATTTCTTCTTCTTGAATATCATTCACAATAATAACCTTGCCCTCACTCTTCGGAAGCACCATGGTCATTTGTCCTGATGTATTTTTCTTATCATGTCTCATGACGCAAATCATATCTCTGATTTCTTCGTCAGAATAATCCGGAAAAAATGCAATCCTATGGCAAATGGATAAGATGGATTTAAAATATGTATCTGAAATATATCCCCTATGATAAGCAATGCCACCCTCTACCGCCATGCCTATCGCCACGGCCTGCCCATGACTCCCTTGAAAAGCAGACTGCAATTCTACACCGTGCCCCACTGTATGCCCAAAATTGAGAATCTTACGTATAGAGGATTCCTTCTCATCTTCACTCACCACTTTTGTTTTGAAGGCAATCGAACGGCTAATCGATTCTATAATCACGCTTTCTTCAAGAGAAATCAAATCATCAAATCGATCTCTCAACATCTCAAAAAAGTGATAATCCAAAATAAAACCATACTTTACCATCTCCCCCAGTCCTGATAATATCTCTTGTTGAGGAAGCGTCTCAAGAAACACTGTGTCAATAAAGACCCCATCAGGTTGATAAAAAGTACCCACAATATTTTTTATATGACCGAGATTAATCGCCGTTTTTCCGCCTACACTACTGTCCACTTGTGATAGCAATGTCGTTGGGATTTGAATCAATCCAATGCCACGCATGAAAAGAGAAGCCGCAAGTCCACCGATATCTCCGACAACTCCGCCTCCAATCGCCACCAAGACTGAATGTCTGTCTAAATGGCTCTTGACCATCTTATCTAAAATAGATTCAAGTGTTTTCAACGTTTTATACGTCTCACCACTGACAATGCATTTGTAAGGGCTGTCCCCAATCATCTCACGAAGCTTTGACTCATGTAAGCGATACACCGCTTGGTCAATCAAATAAAAAGCTTTTGAATACTTTCGCGTATCAATGAATGCCGATACCTCTTCAGTGATGCTATTGCCAATCACAATATCATAGGTCTTCTGAGGTAAATGAATATTAATGATTTTCATTATGTTTACCTTTCTTGGACATAGGTCATATAATGATTATAGTTCGCCATGATTTCTTCTATCGAATCTCCGCCAAACTTATTCACCATTTCCTGAGCTATCACCCAGGCTGCCACATTTTCCATAACAACTCCCGCCGCAGGCACCGCACAAATATCCGATCTTTCCTTGCAGGCGTCCACCACTTCCTTTGTACCAATATCGACAGTTTTTAAAGCCTTCATTAATGTAGGAATAGGCTTTACAGCTGCTCTAAATTGAATCGTTTCCCCATTGGACATTCCACCTTCAATACCCCCTGCATTGTTGGTTTTATGATGGTAGCCATCCTGATAGAAAATCTCGTCATGCACTTTTGAGCCTGATATTTGAGATGTTTTGAAGCCCGCTCCCAATTCAAAGCCCTTCACAGCTTGTATGGACATAATCTCCATAGCCAATCTCGCGCTTAGTTTTCTGTCATAATGCACATAGCTTCCAAGTCCTACAGGAACATTATATATCATAACTTCGACTACACCACCCAGGGTATCTCCATCCAATTTAGTTTTATCGATAAGCTGTTTGACTTTATTCTCAATATCACCGTCGTACATGCTTACTTCAGAAGCTCTAATTCTATCCCAATAGTGTTCACCCTTTTCTATCACGGACATATCTTCAATACCGCCAATACTCACCACACGATGATGCACTTCAATATTAAAATATTTGAGAAATTGCTTAGATAGTGCTCCTACTACTGTGCGTGTAGCTGTTTCACGCGCACTCGCTCTCTCAAGAATATTTCTCACATCATCCTGATTGTATTTGATAGCTCCGGGCAAATCAGCATGCCCCGGTCTAGGTGCAGTAATAGCCACATCGGGATCGTGAAAGATGTTGCAACAAGACATACTAATCTTCCAATTTTCCCAGTCCTTATTTTTAATGAACAAAGCAATCGGACTCCCCATCGTCTTGCCAAATCGCATGCCTGAAAACACCTCGACAGCATCTGTCTCGATTATCATTCTTTTGCCTCTGCCATATCCCTTTTGTCTTCTAGCCAACTCACCATTGATCTCATCCAGATTAATCTCCACATTCGAGGGAAATCCTTCGATAATACACGTCAATCCTTTACCGTGGGATTCACCCGCGCTTAAACATCTCATAAAAAACACCTTCCTTGCAAGTATAAATTTCATTATACAAGATTTTTAACGATTGTGAAATCATTTATTCATATTTTTCAACCAAGTGCCACCAAAAATTGACAAAATCAGATAACCTGTATAAAGCAATGCGGTTTTCAACCCAATTCCCATAAAAAAATCAATGGGGAGCATCTGAATCATAATGTCTTCAGTCGGATCTAAAATCCATAAATCATTAGTGAATAGCAATTTGTGAAAAATAACAAAGGCCTTATCAAAATCTATCCAGGCGTATACACCAATCACCAATATCAACGCCGCAAAAAAAATTGACCCTGTCCTCATTGAATGCCAAAAGCTTCTTCTGTGGTTGATAAAAAGCCATCCACCAAATAAAACCAACAAGATTAGTGAAATATTTCGAATAGCAAATCCAATGTCAAACAAACGCTTGACATCCTCCATATGCGCTAATTCTCTAGCTTCAAAGACTTGTATCATCTCGCCGTCTATCTCTTCATACAGAACCAATGTATCTGTTCTGTCCTTTAAATAATCCAGTGTCTGTTGGGACACTCGAAGTAATTGCTCTAGTTCGAGTCCAGTTTCAACCATTGTATTGTTTTCGATAAATTTGGCTTCAAAGTAATCAAGATCAAATACAGCATACTCAAACACGCCCAATAGAACCACCATGGGCAACAATAATATCATTATTATTCTAGAAAATCTTAACATGAATCCTCCAGTATTTCGAGTCCTTTCTTGATCAGATATCTTCCTCTGACACCATAAGCGTCTTTATTCAAATCAAGCCGACTCAAAAGATAAAGTCCAGTGATAACAAAATAATAGGATGTATTTTGACAAAAATTTTCGGGAAATTTTCGAACAGTTTCATATCCCGCTTTAAATGATTTCAACAACACCTCATCATCTAACATCGGCGTTTGAATCATCGTGCAAAGATCGATACTGGGATCATCCGGCCTTGCATGCTCATAATCCACTACCGCCGAAATGTCATCCCCGTCAATCAAAATATTTCTAAAGCTAAAATCCTTGTGTACAAGAACCGGAATGACTTCCTTTAATCTTTCTCTGAAAACCGGTAATTTCTCCAAGCCTTCTTCAATTAGACGCATGTCTTCAAATTGACATTTTTGAATACGTTTGACGATTATCTCGTCTTTATGCGCACGATAGGAACGCACATCTAAAAAGTCTCTGAATCTCCAAGAACCAAATTGTTGGAAGCTTTCAACCGCATGAATCTTTGCCAACACCTGGCCTGATTGGTAAGATATCTCTTTTTTTTGTTGACTGTCCATTTCGAACCAGACCTTTGAAAGATTATAGCCCTTCATACGTGACATCCGGATATAATAAATATCATTGTCTTCACCATAATCCATCATATCCGGCACAAAAGACAGATGTTGCAAAAAAAGATGTGATCTGACCTCGTTCTGCCAATTTTCCTTGTTTTCTGACAACTTGATTACAGTAGATAATCCATCTTTCACAAATGCATAAACATAATTTCGATCCAATAGATGGTTTCCTAAAGATGTCAATTCATCATCGTCGGATAATCCATATTTATTTCTTATATAATAGACAGGATCAAAAGCACCCATCATATCACATCATCTCAATCATTCTAAAAATCAAATCCTTCACCTTTGACAAATTATCATTAAAAACTTTATACACTTCCTCCATTGTCACTGGCTTGATATCCTCTCGCCCTTCAAGTCCCGCATCAAAATCCGTCACCAAAGCTACATTCACAATCGGAATCTCAAGCTCTAATGCCAAATAGGCTTCGGGATATTGTGTCATATTTACCGTATCACCGCCCATAAGCGCATAGGCTCTACTCTCCGCACGACTAGAAAATCTAGGTCCATTAATCACAACGATTGTTCCTTTTTCATGAACAGGTATCTCCAACTCTCTGCATGCATGAATCGCAATATGCCTCAATTCTTCGTTATAGGGATCCGCCGGCGAGACGTGTTTCACCTCAGGCCCTTCAAAATAAGTATCCTTTCTCCCGTGCGTCCGGTCGATAAACTGATCACTGACTACAAAATCCCCCGGCTTGACATCTCCTCTTAGGCTCCCACAAGAACAAGGCGAAATAATCGCCTTTACGCCTAACTCTTTCATTGCATAAAGGTTGGCCTGATAAGGAATCAAATGTGGCGGTATACTGTGCGTTTTGCCGTGTCTCGGCAAAAAAGCAATCTTCTTCCCTTTGTAATCGGCAATGGCAATCGCATCGCTAGGCTTACCATAAGGCGTATCCATCTCAACTTCAACCACATTTTCCAAAAAAGAATAAAATCCGGAACCACCAAAAATGCCAATGTCCGCTTTCATAATCATCTTGAATCCTCCTGACTTGATTTAATAGTATGATTTTACAGCAAAAAATAAAATGAGTCAATTAACGAAAAAATACCACTCTCGTTACTCACTCATTCACTATTTTTGCTTTTGGGAGGATTTTAATATACGGCAACAAGATACTAAAGGTAGACCCCTCTCCATATTGGCTTCTCACATTAATCTTGCCACGATGACCTAAAATAATAATCTTCGCGATAGACAGACCTAACCCATGTCCGCCAGACTCCTTATCTCTCGAAACCTCTGCGCGATAAAACCGGTTAAAAATCTTCTTAAGGTCCTTTGAACGGATACCAATCCCAGAATCCTTAACATTAATAGAAACAAATTCCCCTTTAATATCACAGAAAATATCTATTTTACCTCCTGAAGGCGTAAATTTGATTGCGTTTTCAACAAATATACGAATGGCTTGCTTAATTCGATTTTTATCCGCAAACACAATCACATCTTCACAGGTGGCGTTGTTAATCTCATGAGTTGTATCAATCATTTTCGTTTCCTTGAAAACCTCGTCCATCACCTCATTAATATTGAATTCTTCCTTCGTCAATTTGAGCGTCTTCTTGTCATTGCGTGCGATGAAGAGAAGCTTCTCAACCAAATCCTGCATATTACCGGCTTCATTCTTAATGGCTTGAATCGACTCTTCAAGAATCTCCTTGTCATTTTTCCCCCAGCGATCCAGCATGTCGACATAGCCTCTCAACACGGCAATAGGTGTTCTCAACTCATGTGAAGCATCCGATACAAACTGCTGTTGTTTAATATAATCATCCTCAATCCGGTCCATCATGTTATTAAATGTCTCGGCCAGCTCCTTAAGCTCATGCTGTGAAGCCTTGACATTGAGGCGCGTATTAATATTATTGGCAGAAATCGTTCTTGCGACTTCAGTCATATCGCTGATAGGTTGTACCAGCTTCCGGCTCGCTACCGGTCCTACGGCAACCATAATCATTAATCCCAACAACCCTGCTCCGCTGACAAACAATCCAATCATCGTCACCTCATCGATAATTCTAGACGCATCAAAATAAATATTAACATAGTACATCTGGTTATTCTCAAAAACGCTAGTCGAATAAACATAGACCTCATCTCTTAATACGGATTCAAATTTATAGAAGACATTGTTGACATAAACATCCAGCTGACTTTGAGTATTGAGAATCTGTTCAAACTTTGAGTCGTAAATTGTCACGCCATTCAAGCGTTCATCAATCAAATATTCTGAGATAACCTCTTTCTCACGAATGGTCTTCTGAGTAATCACACCGGCGTATAATTCCCCCGTACGGTCCAATCCGATGGTCTGATAAATAAAATAGCCCGTCATCGCTGAAAAAACAACGATAACAATGGAAAGCAAATAAAGCCCCATGTATGTCATGGAGATTTTAAAAGATATAGACAATTTAAAGTTTTTTCGTAAATTGCCAAATATATTTCGTAAATATGTTTTAACCATTCAATCACCTGTTAATGATCTCGTATAATATATCCGACACCTCGAACTGTTTTAATGAGATCCACATCGTACTTTTGGTCAATCTTGCCCCTTAGATATCGAATATACACGTCAATCAGATTGGTCTCACCGAAGTAGTCATAGCCCCACACATTTTCAAGAATTTTTTCTCTTGAGAGGACAATATTCTTATTAAGCATCAAGTATTCCAATAATTCAAATTCCTTTTTTGTCAATTCAATAGCTTCGTTATCATACTCCACACGGTAATTATCCTTATATAATTTCAATTTGTCATGAACAAGAGTATTTAACTCCAATTCAGAGCCTTGTGTTCTTATTTTTCTCTTGAGCAGCACTCTAATCCGTGCCAAAAGCTCTTCAATAGCAAACGGCTTTGTCATATAATCATCCGCCCCGACATCCAATCCCGTCACCTTGTCCGATACATCATCCTTGGCAGTCAGCATGATAATCGGAATATCCGATGAATTGCGAACTCTTCGGCAAAGCTCAATTCCACTCAGTCCGGGAAGCATCAAATCCAAGACAATCAAATCAATATCAGGCGACATCGCTTTCTCAAAGCCCACACGCCCGTCGTTGGCAATCTCAACCTCATAGCCTTCATAAGTCAGCTCAAGCTCCAGAAACCTTGCGATTTTTTTCTCATCTTCCACTATCAAAATCTTCTTTTTGTCCATTTGATCACCTTAATCAGAATATATTTTCTCTTGATTATTATAGCATGTTTAGACCGATAAATAAAAAATTTTGAGCAGAGCTCAAAATTTTTTACTCGATGGTGATTTCGTCTTCACCTTGGTCATCGTCATCGTCTTCATCATCTTGTGCACTTTCTTTCGCTTCATCTTCTTCAAACATCTTATCCGTCGTATCCTTAATTTTTTTAGTCATCTTGTCCATGCTCTTATTGATATCAAATTTCGTTTTTTTACCGGTTACTATTCTCATTTGGAATCCTAATAAAATCAAAATCACAAACAAGATGATACTGAAAGGAATTGTGAATAAGCTGACTAAGAAAACAAGCCATAGTGGAAGATTGATATAAACCTTCTCTTTTTTTCGTAGCACAAAATCTGTTGCAACAGCTTTATTCACCATCTTCTGAGCATGCTTCTCAGCTTTCACGCGATGCGCTCTACGATGTTCGTTGTAGCCTCTTTTTCTTTTTTCAAGTGCGATAATCGCTTTGACAATATCTCCCTCGTTATCCTCGAGAGCCTCTTTTGCTTCTTCATAAGTCACGTTGACCCTACTTCTTAACTCATCAATCATTTCAAGTGTTACTTTCATCAGTGTTACCTCCTTAATCTTTGTTCTCATTATATGGCGGTGTGATTAGGAATACCTTAGTCTCTAATTAGAATAAGATTAAAAAGAAATCGCTGAAACTATCCTTCAATGCCAGGTGAATCATTCTCTCTAGAGTTGATTTTCTCTTCAATCATCTGAGATACCTCTTCCAATTTGAGCGAACCCATATCACCTTTTCCTCTCAATCGCACAGATACCGTTTGATTCTCAACCTCTTTCTCACCTACGACAAACATAAAAGGAATCTTGGCCAATTGTGCTTCTCGAATTTTATAGCCTATTTTTTCAGATCTTAAATCCATTTGTACTCTAAATCCCTGTTTTTCAAGCTCTTCCTTGATATCTCCGGCATAAGCATTGAATTTTTCAGAAATTGGCAGAATAATTACCTGTACCGGCGCTAGCCAAGTTGGAAAAGCCCCGGCATAATGCTCAATCAAAATCCCTAAAAATCGTTCGATACTTCCAAAGATTGTTCGATGGAGAATGACCGGCGTATGCTTCTCACCATCAGAGCCGACATAGGTCAATTCAAATCTTTGCGGCATCTGGAAGTCTAACTGACAAGTGCCGCATTGCCATGTCCTCCCAATCGCATCCTCAAGATGGAAATCAATTTTAGGTCCATAAAAGGCCCCGTCTCCTTCATTGACAATAAACGTCACGTTCATCTCTTCCAATGCAATCCGAAGTGCTTCTGTGGCCATTTCCCATTCTTGCTCCGTCCCTATCGACTTCTCAGGTCGAGTGGAAAGCTCCACATGATATTTAAAACCAAAAATACGGTACATCTCATCCGTAAATCGGACAACGCCCTTGATTTCATCCTTGAGCTGGTCTAATGTCATAAATAAATGCGCGTCATCCTGCGTAAAGCTTCTCACACGCATCAAACCGTGAAGTGCGCCGGACATCTCGTGACGATGCACTAAACCCATCTCACCCATTCTCAACGGCAAATCACGATAAGAATACATATTAGATTTATAGACTAGCATGGCTCCCGGACAATTCATCGGCTTGACCGCATAATCCTCTTCATCAATCTGAGTGAAATACATATTTTCCTTGTAGTTCTGATAATGTCCTGATCGATGCCATAAAGCCTCATTTAAAATAATCGGTGTTTTTATCTCGCCATAGCCTTTTTTGATATGCTCTTCACGCCATAAGTTTTCGAGGATATTGCGCACAATCATTCCTTTTGGATGGAAAAACGGAAATCCCGGACCTTCCTCGTGCATAGAAAACAAATCCAATTCCCTTCCCAGCCTTCTATGATCTCTTTTCTTAGCTTCTTCAAGTCGATGCAGATACGCTTCCAGCTGACTATTCTTTTCAAAAGAAGTTCCGTAGATTCTCTGGAGCATCTTATTGTTTTCATTTCCTCTCCAGTAAGCTCCTGCAAGACTCAATAGCTTGAAAGCCTTCACCTTTTTCGTGCTGTCAAGATGCGGTCCGGCACACAAATCAACAAATTCGCCCTGCTTATAAAAAGAAATAATGACATCCTCGGGCAAATCTCTTATCAGCTCAACCTTATATTTTTCTCCTCTTTCTTCCATATATCGCATGGCTTCGTCTCTTGGCAACTCAAACCGCTCAACAGGAAGACTCTCCTTCACAATTTTCTTCATCTCGGCTTCAATCTTTTCTAAATCACCTTCAGTAAAAACATGTGTCGAATCAAAATCATAATAAAATCCATTGTCAATCGCAGGTCCAATAGCTAGAATCGTCCCCGGAAACAAACGTTGGACGGCCTGCGCCAAAATATGCGAGCTCGTATGCCTAAAAATATCCTGTCCCTCTTCATCCTCAAATTTTAGCAGCTGAATCGTGCAATCCTCAAGGATTGCATCCTCAATGCCTGCTTTTTTGCCATTGACCATCGCACCCACAATCACTCTAGCCAAACCATCGCTGATGCTCTTAGCCACGTCAATCACTTTAGTTCCTTTTTCAACCTCTCTGATACTCCCGTCAGGTAATGTTACTTTAATCATGATAACCTCCTATTTTCTTCAATCTGTGCTATTATTATTCATCAATGTTCAAAAACAAAAAAATCCCGTCCTTGGAAAGGGACGAGATCAAATCACGTGGTTCCACCCTAATTGGTGCTCTAACGGCTTATCGCGCCGGACACGAAATCCTTCCCTCTTACGAGCTCGGATTTTGCTCAGAGTTAGTTTTCAGCCTGTCATCCCTAAAAACACTCCCAGCCAACGTGTTTTCTCTCTAAAGGTTGTTTCAGACCTACTCGACTCTTCATCGCCTTCATATGCCTAACATTATATGCATTCATGACTTATTTGTCAATATTTTCCCACTCCGTCATATGCTTTCTCACC
>JAFGVC010000136.1 GCA_016938195.1 Tissierellales bacterium
AAGACGTCGTGGACAAAGTCTATACCCGGGATTTGTTTAGTAGGGACTAGAGGGACGGTTCTTTTCATAAGTCAAGGGGACGCTTTGTTTGACTTGTGGTACAAAAGGGACGGTTCTTTTCATATTTCGGTTGATACAATATTATTCACATAGTATAATTAAGAGTATTTAAGGGGCTAGCAAATCGGGGGAAGCTAAATAGAAGGATATTATTTAATTGCACTTGTGAAACCCTGGCTCTTTTTGAGTGAGGGTTTTTTTGAATAAAACAAAAGCAACGTTGCAGCAATTGTTAAAATGGAGTGTATTGAAATGTATATGAAAATAAAACGACTGATAGATATGATGCTTTCATTATAGGGAACTGTTAATCCAATTCTTAGCAAATAAGAAAAATAGAATGTTCGCATTTTTGGGGTTTATATTTCCAACAATTTTGCTTTTGTACTCATTAATCTTGACAGAAAATATAGGGTTGTCATTTTCAAGATCATTTGCTACCTACATGTTTTTACTCGTTTTTATAGTGAAGCACGACGAAATGGATTTCGAAAAAATGTTGATTAGGTTTATCACTAGCATTATTTGACTCCGTTGGATTAATGAATGTCAATGCCGGTTTTTTTAGAAAGGAAAGAGAATAATTTGATTAATACGATCTCAATGATAAAAAAAATTAAAGATGATTATCAACTGATCCTGCTTGAAATGGCTATTAATTGTCTGCCAAATGCAGTAAGTTCAAAAATAATTGGAAGAGCAAAAAATTAATGGAGGTATAAGTATGTCACAAAAGAAAATAAAAGGAATCATTCTAGCCGGAGGATCGGGGTCAAGATTATATCCATTAACTATGGTAACAAGCAAACAATTATTACCGGTATACGACAAGCCAATGATATATTACCCCTTATCAGTTCTTATGTTAGCTGGTATTAAGGATATCTTAATCATATCAACACCTCAAGATTTACCAAATTTTGAAAAATTGTTAGGTAATGGTAGCCAATTTGGTATCAACTTATCATATGCAGAACAACCATTTCCTGACGGTTTGGTACAAGCCTTTATAATCGGCGAAGCGTTTATTGGGGAAGATAATGTGGCTATGGTATTGGGAGATAATATATACTACGGAAATGGATTTACACCTATATTAAAAGAAGCTGCTGAGAATGCACAAAATGGCTACGCCACAATATTTGGATATTACGTACATGATCCTGAGAGATTTGGAATAGTTGAGTTTGATAAGGATGGAAAGGTAATCTCAGTAGAAGAAAAACCTCAGATTCCCAAGTCGAATTATTGTATTACAGGACTGTATTTTTATGATAATCGAGTCGTTGAATTTGCTAAAAAAGTTAAACCATCAGCAAGAGGAGAACTTGAAATTACAGACTTAAACAGAATGTATCTTGAAGATGAATCACTTAACGTAAAACTATTAGGACGTGGATTTGCTTGGTTAGATACCGGAACAATGGATAGTTTGGTCGAAGCCGCAGAGTTTGTTCAAATGATTGAAAAGAGACAGAGCATTAAAATTTCTGCACTTGAAGAAATTGCCTACCGCAATGAATGGATAAATAAGGAAACTCTTTTATCTTCTGCTGAAAAATATGGGAAATCCCCTTATGGGGAGCACTTGAAAAGAGTTGCGGAAGGGAAAATCAAATATTAAGTGAGGTAACTCAATGAAGATTACAAAAACAAAAATTGAAGATGTTTTGATATTAGAACCCAAAGTTTTTGGTGATGATCGTGGATGGTTCACAGAGACATATTCTAAAATTAGATTTCAAGAATTAGGTTTTGACATTGAATTTGTTCAAGACAATCATTCTATGTCAGCGAAGAAAGGAACATTAAGAGGATTGCATTTTCAGACAAATCCTAAATCGCAAATCAAGCTAGTGAGATGTACCAAAGGAAAAATTTTAGATGTTGCCGTGGATCTGAGAGAAGGATCTCCTACCTATAAAAATTGGATTGCTGTAGAATTAACAGAAGAGAATAAAAAGCAAGTTTTCATCCCCAAAGGATTTGCTCATGGATTTTTGACACTTACAGATGATGCTGAAGTGCAATATAAAGTAGATGAATATTATTCACCTGAAAATGACAGAAGCATTCGATTTGATGACCCGGAAATAGGAGTGGTTTGGGGAATTGATGACCCAATACTTTCAGAAAAAGATTTGAATGCACCTTCATTGAAAGATAGCGACATAAATTTCAAGTACTGGTGAAAGAGAGGGAATACAAATGAATGTATTAGTAACAGGTGGCGCTGGTTTTATTGGAAGTAATTTTGTGTTTCACATGCTGCAAGAGCATCCAACCTATAGAGTTGTTTGTTTAGACGCATTAACATATGCAGGGAATTTATCTACTTTAGAGCCGGTAATGGAAAACATTAATTTTAGGTTTGTTAAAGGTGATATCACTGATCGTAATCTTGTCGATAATCTGTTCGAAGAAGAGAAATTTGACTTCGTTGTTAATTTTGCCGCAGAGTCTCATGTGGATAGATCAATTGAAGATCCAGGCATCTTCTTAAAAACTAATATTTTAGGCACTCAAGTGTTAATGGATGCTTCCAGAAAGTATGGCGCAAAGAGATTTCATCAAGTTTCAACAGATGAAGTCTATGGGGATTTACCGTTGGACAGGACTGATTTATTCTTTACAGAAGAGACACCGATTCATACGTCTTCTCCCTATTCGGCATCGAAAGCGTCAGCAGATTTATTGGTACTGGCTTACCACAGAACGTTTGGTTTGCCTATTACAATTTCTAGATGTTCTAATAACTATGGCCCCTATCACTTTCCGGAGAAGTTGATACCCTTAATGATTTCAAGGGCACTAAATGATGAGGATTTACCTGTATATGGTAAGGGTGAAAATGTTCGTGACTGGCTGTATGTTGGGGATCATTGTACTGCAATAGACCTTATACTCCATAAAGGAAAAGAGGGAGAAGTCTACAATATTGGTGGGCACAACGAAAAAACCAATTTAGAAGTGGTAAAGACAATTCTTAAGGAGTTAGGCAAACCTGAATCACTGATAACCTATGTCAAAGACAGAGCGGGTCATGATATGCGTTATGCCATTGATCCGGCAAAAGCAAGGAGAGAATTAGGATGGGAACCGACAACTCTATTTGATGAAGGTATAAAATTGACCATTAAGTGGTACTTGGATCATCGTTCGTGGTGGGAAAGTATTATTTCAGGTGATTATAAGGAATATTATGAGAAGATGTATGGTGATAGAGCAGGTGAAGAATGATGAAGGTACTGGTAACGGGTGCTTATGGACAATTAGGATTTGATGTCATAAAACGGTTAGATTCGGAAGGTATAGAATTCCTAGGAACGGATAGAGATTCGTTAGATATTACAAATGAAGAACAAGTGAAAAGAGGTATTAGTGATTATAACCCGGATGTTGTCATTCACTGTGCAGCGTATACAGCTGTAGATCAAGCAGAGGATGAAAGGGAATTATGTTATTTGGTCAATGTTTTAGGAACAAAATATGTAGCTGAAGCGTGTAAGGAAATCGATGCAAAGATGGTTTATATCAGCACTGATTATGTGTTTGATGGTGGAGGAGACAAGCCTTTTGAAGTAACAGACAAGCCAAATCCAATCAATTACTATGGAAAGACCAAATACGAAGGTGAATTGGAGGTTCAAAAGGCTTTAGATAAATATTTTGTGGTGAGAATTTCTTGGGTATTTGGAAGTAATGGCAATAACTTCGTTAAGACAATGCTCAGATTGGGAAAAGAAAGAGATGAAATTTCTGTCGTGGTTGATCAAATTGGATCTCCAACCTACACTCCTGACTTAGCAAAGTTGCTCGTTGAAATGGTTAAGACTGATAAGTATGGCGTCTATCACGCAACAAATGAGGGTTATTGTAGTTGGTATGAATTTGCCTGTGAGATATTCAAGCTAGCTGGAATGGATGTTAAAGTAATTCCAATAAAGACAGAGGATTATCCAACGAGAGCAAAACGACCTAGGAATTCGAGATTATGTCGGGATAATCTCTCGATATTTCACAGTCATAATTTGGGGACATGGCACAACGCTTTGAGGAGATACATTGATGCGTTATAAGTCAAGGGTGAGTCAAGGGGAAGTCAAGGGGACGCTTTG
>JAFGVC010000137.1 GCA_016938195.1 Tissierellales bacterium
ATTTCTAATTTCTCTATCTGTCCCTCATCATTGATTAGTTCTACATATTCCTTACCTTCCATCATGGTTCACCTCTTCTCTATTTAAAAATGTCGTTAAAATATTGACTGCAGCTAGCATATCAATCACTTCTTTTCTTTTTTCCCTGCTGGCATTTCCGCTAATGAGCTGCTTTTGCGCCATGGCCGTGGTTAATCGTTCGTCCTCATAAATAATTTCTTGTTGAAATTGAAAGGACATTTTTTTGACAAATTGCTGAACCTTTTCAGCTTGTATACCGGTTGAACCATCTAATCTTCGTGGAAAGCCCACAATAATTGTCGTGACCCGGTATTGTTCAATGATATTTTTTAATTCCTCAAAATCCTTTTTATAGCTGACGCGCCGAATCGTTTTAATCCCTTGAGCGGTAATATTCAAGGGGTCACTTACAGCAACACCAATTGTTTGATCGCCAACATCCAGCGACATATATCTTTTCATATAACTCCTTTTTTAACTAAATAATCTTAATACAGAAATCCTTACAGACAGCTGCACAATAGCTGCATAAAACACATTTTTCCATATCAACAACACATTGACCTTCTTCAATTTTCAAAGCACCCTGTTGACATTTTTCCACACATGCGCCACAACCTTTGCACCAATCAGCAATCTTTAAGGTGCGTTTTTTATGAGAAAGGACTTTTAATAAAATAGAGTCCGGCTGTTGATTATGAAATACCGCAAGATTAAAATCAATCTCCTCTTTATATCTCATCCCCACTGCAGTCGCGTCCACATACTTGTTTTGAAATGAAAACTGTAAAGATTTAACAGGATCTGAAGTCAAATGCCCTCCGGCAAAAGGCTTCATGGCTAAAATAAGTTTATGGTTTTCTTTGGCTAAAATAATAGCCTCTGTCATTTCTTGAATGGTGCCGTCCACAATGCCCCACCCCTGGTAATTGAAAATGGGATGGATGATATCTATTTCTTCTTTCAAATATAAGTCTTTGATAGCTTTGACATAGTGGGTTGAAAAGCCAATCAAACCAATTACGCCTTCTTTTTTAAACCTTAACAGACGTTTAATAGCGTCATAATGACCTCTAAAGGTGTGGATGCTTTCTTGTTCGTGAAGCATAAAAATATCAATATAGTCTGTTCCGGATTCTATTAAAGCTTTATTCACGCTTTCCTCTGCAGTTTTTTCGGAATAAGCGTATGATTTTGTTGAAAAAATAACATTTTGTCTTCCGACTATCGGAAAAAACATCTTAAACAAATCATAATTCTGATATAATTCAGCCGTATCATAAAAATTTATGCCTTTTTCAAAGGCATAATGCATGAGCTGAAGCTTTTCATTTTGGGATAGCTCGCATTGCAAAGGGCTTAGGGATAAAGTACCATAGCAAATGCCCGAAGCCCTTGTAAAATCCAACATATAATCTCCGCTATAAAAAATTTAGCAGTATAGGTATACTGCTATAAGTCAAAAATTATTGATTTAACTCACTGATATAATCCTTCAAGATTTCTTCAAGGAGTTCATCTCTCTCAACTTGCATGATAATGCTACGAGCATTATTATGACTGGTTATATAAGTAGGATCACCGGACAAAATATATCCGATCAACTGGCTTACCGGATTGTATCCTTTTTCATTCAATGCACTCATGACTGAACGGATAATTTCCTTCACTTCATTAACGTTATCTAGACCAAAGTCGAATTGAGTTGTTTTGTTGTTTTCCACCATTACCACCTCTAAATTATATTATAATGACAATTAAAACATAATTCAATCTATTTTATTTGAGCCTTAATGATTTCAACAGCTTTTTCCAGTGCTTCCTTTATTTTCTGAGGATTTTTACCACCGGCCTGGGCAAAATCAGGTCTGCCTCCGCCCCCACCACCTGTAATAGCGGCGATTTCTTTAATGATTTGGCCTGCATGCAATCCTTGTTTTATCAAATCAGGTGCAACAGAAGTAACTAATAAAACCTTTCCATCATTTTCAGAAGCCAATACAACAACTGTGTTTCCATGCTTGTCTTTGATTCGATCGGATAGCTCTCTCATGGTATTGATATCAGAATCCCCTAAATTTATAGCAAATATTTTCACATCATGATAGGCTTGATATTCGTCTGATAACTCATTAAGCTCGGTTTTCAATAATTCATTTTTATAGCTTTGTATGATTTTGTCTTTATCCTTCAAATCCTTCTGTAGCTGCACAATTCTGTTTTCAATATTTTCAGGTGTCGTTTTAAGCAAGCTTGAAATATGGATTGTTTTATCTTCAAAGCTTTTCATTTGATTTAAAGCGTGCATACCGGTAAATGCTTCAATACGTCTTATGCCTGATGCAATGCCTGTTTCACTGATTATTTTAAACAATCCAATCCCGGAGGTGTTTTTAACATGTGTTCCGCCGCAAAGCTCTTGACTCTCATCTCCAATTGAAATTACACGAACTTTTTCACCATACTTGCTGTCAAACAAAGCCGTAATGCCGGCAGATTTAGCTTCATCAAGACTCATTGTTTCAATTGTAACAGAAATGTTATCAAAAATTTTCTCGTTAACCATTTTTTCAACGGCATTAATTTCTTCCGGCTTTAAGGCTTCAAAGTGTGAAAAATCAAATCTTAACCTTTCAAGCTCTACCAACGAGCCGGATTGATTGACATGGCTTCCGAGAATTTTTCTTAAAGCCGCATGCAACAAATGGGTTGCGGTATGGTTCGCAGACGTCATTTTTCTAGCTTTTTTATCCACTTGGACAGTCACGCAATCACCAATTGAAAGCTTGCCCTGATTGATTTTAACATGGTGCAAAAAAATATCATTATTGGCTTTTGTCACATCAAACACATGTCCGTGACCTTCCTTTGATTCCAAATAGCCACGGTCGCCTGTCTGTCCACCGCTTTCAGCATATAATACTGTAGTATCTAAGACGACGTATCCTTGTCTGTCAATGAATTCTTGTTGATTATAGGCTTCGTCATATAATCGTAAAATCCTAGCTTCAATCTGATCGGCTTCATAGCCTTTAAATAGGGTGCTTTCAACCCCTTCTATTAAAAGGTCGCCGGTAGACCATGCTTGTGAAGCTGAAACACCCCTAGCGTTTCTAGCACTTTCTTTTTGGCGCTGCATAAATGACAAAAATTCATCATGGCTTACTTTAAAGTTTTTTTCACTCAATATTTCTTGTGTCAATTCAAAAGGAAAACCATAGGTATCGTACAGCTTAAAAGCCATTTCACCTGATAAAGTGTCAACACCTTGACTTTCAAGTTCTTCAAAGTACTTAGATAGAATATCCATCCCTTGATCAATGGTTTTGTTGAATTTTTCTTCTTCAATTTCTATAACTTTGAATATTTGGTCCTTGTTGTTTTTTAGTTCAGGATAAGCTTCTTGCCACAATTCTATTACCTTTAGAGAAATAGGCACAAGAAAGCTTTCTTTCACACCAAGGAGCTTACCGTGTCTGGAGGCTCTTCTCAGTAATCTTCGTAATACGTACCCACGGCCTTCATTGGACGGTACTACGCCATCTCCTATTAAAAAAGTAATGGCTCTGACATGGTCAGTAATAATCCGTATCGAAATGTCCGTTTTTTTGTCCCTTCCATAAGTCACG
>JAFGVC010000138.1 GCA_016938195.1 Tissierellales bacterium
AATGGTTCAAAGAGAGGTGAAATATGGAAAATTTTAAAGACGTTATTTCAATGGCCAAAACAATAGGAACTAAAACTATTTCGGTAGCTGCGGCTCATGATGAGGATGTGCTTAAAGCTGTCAAGGCGGCTTATGATGAAGGAATTGTTCAACCGATTTTAGTAGGAAATGGCGATCAGATTAAGCGGATATCTGATGATATAGGGCTTGATATTCGCAATATTGAGATTATCCATTTAGTGGATTTAGAAGAAATTAGCTTTCAAGCAGTGGAGTTGGTTAGTTCAAAAAGAGCAGACATACTCATGAAAGGAATGGTCGATACATCGGTTATTCTTAAAGCGGTTCTCGATAAAAAAATTGGTTTAAGAACAGGAAGAACGCTTAGTCATGCTGCTGTATTTTTTGTTGAAAAATATCACAAGATGCTGATATTGACGGATGCGGCGATGAATATAGCCCCTGATTTGGAGAAAAAAAGACAAATATTGGAAAATGCCGTATCTTTTGCTCATTCTTTGGGATTACACACACCAAAATGTGCCGTCATATGTGCGAAAGAAAAAGCGGATGCATCCATGCCGCACACGGTGGACGCTGCGGAGCTTGTTAAAATGAATGAAACAGGTATCATCGGAGGATGTATTGTCGGAGGGCCGTTTGCCTTAGATAATGCAATTTCAAAAGAAGCTGCTTTACACAAAGGGATCGTTCATCCTGTGGCAGGCGAAGCCGATATTTTATTAATGCCAACAATTGAAGCCGGTAACGTGTTATATAAATCCCTCGCGTTTTTAGCTCAGTCCGAATCTGCAGGTATTATACTGGGAGCTGCCGCACCGTTTGTTTTGACATCAAGAGCCGATTCAGACATTTCAAAGCTCAATTCTATTGCTTTATCAGTACTTCACTCGAGAGGAGGAAAACAATGAAACAACTGGTAATTAATCCCGGATCAACATCTACAAAAATAGCAGTTTTTGAGGATGAAACATTAGTGTTTGAAAACACATTGAGGCATTCTGTTGAAGAATTGGCACCCTATCATAATATTATTGATGAGTTTGATTTTAGAAAGCAAATCATAATTAAAAATCTAGAAGAGCAAAAAATAGCCCTTAAGGATTTGTCGGCTATCGTAGGACGCGGTGGACTATTAAAGCCCATATCAGGTGGAACCTATCGAATCAATGACAAAATGCTAGAGGATTTAAAAGCCGGGGCCCGAGGTCAACATGCATCCAATCTTGGTGGCATACTGGCTCACGAGATAGCCAAGGAAGTCAATATTCCATCCTACATTGTAGACCCTGTATGCGTTGACGAGCTTGAGCCGATTGCGCGATTGACCGGACATCCTCAATTTGAAAGAAAAAGCATTTTTCATGCTCTGAACCAAAAAGCAGTCGGACGGAAGGCCGCTGAGATACTGGGTAAATCATATGATGAAGTCAATTTAATTATAGCCCATTTGGGAGGCGGTGTTTCTGTAGGGGCACATAAAAAAGGAAAAGTAGTTGACGTTAATAACGCCCTAGACGGAGAAGGTCCCTACTCACCGGAAAGAACAGGAACACTTCCGGCAGGAGACCTTGCTAAATTAGCCTTCTCAGGTAAGACTTCTCATGATGAGGTTAAGAAGATGATCAAAGGCAATGGCGGATTAACGGCTTATCTGGGTACCAACAATGCAAAAGTTGTCAGCGATATGTGCGATGAAGGAGATTTGAATGCTTGCTTAGTTTACGAAGGCATGGCTTATCAAATTGCTAAGGAAATTGGTGCCAATGCAGCTGCACTTGAAGGAAAGGTAGACGCGATAGTTATTACAGGCGGGATTGCTTATGACAAAAAATTTGTCAATTGGATTGCCAAAAGAGTCGAATTTATTTCCAGAATTATCGTATCACCGGGAGAAGATGAACTTCAAGCGCTTGCAGAAGGTGGACTCAGGGTTTTGCGTGGAGAAGAAGAAGCCAAAATATATGAATAGGTGGACCAATGGATAAGAGACTTGTTTTAATAACAGGACACTATGGCAGTGGTAAGACAGAATTTGCTGTCAATTATGCCATCGAATGTTCAAAAGATCATCACAACGTCAGGTTAGCAGACTTGGATATTGTCAATCCCTATTTTCGAAGTCGAGAAAGAGAAGATTTGCTCAAAAGCTTTGGCATAAGACTAGTAGGAAATGTCAATGTCAATGTTTCCATAGAGCTTCCGGCCCTGCCGCCGGAGATTAGAGGAGCTATCGAGGACAGCCAATCCAAATCGGTGATTGATGTTGGTGGAGACCCGATTGGAGCAAGAGTATTGGCCAGATATTCAGAAGATATCAAAAAACAGGATTACGATATGTTTCTGGTGGTCAATGCAAACAGACCTGAAACACAAAACAAGGATGCGGTCATCAAATATATCAAGGAAATTGAATTTGCGTCAAAGTTGAAGATAACAGGGTTAGTCAATAACACCCATTTGTTGAAGAGTACTTCAAAAGAAGATGTATACAGAGGCCACCGACTAGTAGAAGAGGTGTCAATAGAGACTCATCTGCCAATAAAGTATGACGCTGCTATCAAAAAAATAGCGGAAGAAATAAATTCAGAAAATAGTGACATAAAAGTATTTCCCATAACATTATATATGCGGGAAGAATGGATGAGCTAAAACTAATGGAGGTGTATGATGGCAAAAGGTTTAGTAACATTTAATGAGGACATATGCAAGGGCTGTGAATTATGTGTAGCCGTGTGTCCTAAAAAGATTATTGAATTAGATCAAAGCAAAATCAATGCAAAAGGCTTTCACCCTGCTCACGTTGTGAATATGGATGAATGTATCGCATGCGGAAACTGTGCAATTATGTGTCCGGATTCTGTAATCACAGTAGAAAAATTGTAAGGAGGTCATAAGATGGCTAAAGTATTGATGAAGGGAAACGAGGCAGTAGGCGCAGCTGCGATTAAAGCAGGCTGCAGATATTTCTTCGGATACCCGATAACACCACAAAACGAAGTACCGGAATACATGTCAAAAGAGCTACCGAAAGTTGGAGGTGTCTTTTTACAGGCTGAAAGCGAAGTAGCTGCAATCAATATGGTTTATGGTGCAGCAGGGGCAGGAGCCAGAGTTATGACTTCATCCTCAAGCCCAGGAATCTCATTAAAACAAGAAGGAATCTCATATATTGCCGGCGCGGAATTACCATGTGTCATCGTCAACATGATGAGAGGTGGTCCGGGACTAGGAAGTATTCAAGCAGCTCAAGCAGATTATTTTCAAGCGACAAGAGGCGGCGGAAATGGAGATTATAGACATATCGTTTATGCACCTGCTTCTATTCAGGAAACCGTAGATATCATGATGGAAGCTTTTGATATAGCTGATATCTATAGAATTCCTGTTATGATATTGGGTGACGGTATGATTGGACAGATGATGGAAGCTGTAGAATTCAAGGAATATGTTCCAAGAGAATTACCTGAAAAAGACTGGGCAACATCAGGTACAAAAGAAATGAAAAGTCCGAGAGTCGTTAATTCACTCTATCTTGAGCCTGAACTACTACAAGAGCACAACGTTAATTTAGAGAAAAAGCATAAAATAATTGAAGAAAAAGAAGTCCGATATGAAGCGACAGGTATTGAAGATGCTGAAGTGGTTTGTGTGGCTTATGGCACGACAGCCAGAGTCGCTAAAAATGCGATTGATGATTTGGCTAAGGAAGGCATCAAAGTAGGATTAATTAGACCGATTACCCTCTGGCCTTTCCCACATGAAGCTTTTGACAAAATAAACCCTCAAGCAAAAGGACTTTTAACCATAGAAATGAGCATGGGACAGATGATCGATGATGTCAAGATAGCCTCTAACGGCAGATGGCCGGTAGCTTTTGAAGGAAAAACCGGAGGACTAGTTCCATCTTCTGTGGATGTAGTGAATGCTGTCAAGAAAATGATAGGGGGTGCAAAATAATGTCTACAATCGTATACAAGAAAACAAAAGCTTTGAATGACACTCAATTTCATTATTGCCCTGGATGTACACACGGGATTATTCACAAATTAATTGGAGAGTCATTGGTTGAACTAGGCGTTTTAGGAGAAGCTATAGGAGTGGCCTCAGTAGGATGTTCAGCTTTATGCTATAAATACTTCAATTGCGATGTTCAACAAGCAGCACACGGTAGAGCTCCGGCAGTTGCAACAGGAATCAAAAGAGTTAGACCTGAAAATGTTGTGTTTACATTACAGGGAGATGGAGATTTAGCTTCTATTGGAGCGGCTGAAATCGTGCATGCAGCGCATAGAGGAGAAAAAATAACGACCATTTTTGTCAACAATGCTATTTATGGCATGACAGGAGGACAAATGGCTCCAACAACCTTGATTGGGCAGAAGGCTACAACGGCTCCGGAAGGAAGGACTGAGGAGCATTCCGGCAAACCACTGAAGATAGCTGAGATGCTTGCGACAATAGACGGTGCAAAATATGTAGAAAGAGTTTCTGTACATAATCCGGCCGCTGTCAGGAAAGCAAAAAAAGCTATTAAAAGAGCATTCCAGTGTCAACTTGAAGGAAAAGGCTTTGCAATTGTTGAAGTACTGTCAACTTGCCCTACAAACTGGGGTATGACACCCGTTAATGCTTTGGGTTGGGTTGAGAGCGATATGATCCCCTATTATCCCCTTGGGAATCTAAGAGATTTTGAGGAGGCGAAATAAATGATAGAAAAAGTAATAGTTGCCGGATTTGGTGGACAGGGAGTCATGGCATTAGGAAAACTATTGGCTTACGGTGGGATGCTTGATGATCGACAAGTTTCATGGTTGCCTTCGTATGGACCTGAGATGAGAGGTGGTACTGCTAACTGTGATGTTATCGTTTCTGACACTCTAATTGGATCGCCTGTACTAACGGATGATGCAACAGCTGTCATCGTTATGAATTTGCCATCTATGGATAAATTCGAAAGTCACTTGGCTCCAAATGGCAAATTAATCATCAACAAATCATTGATTGAAAAAAAAGCGACGAGAGACGACATAGAAGCCTACTACATAGACGCAAATGAAATCGCCATGGAGATAGGCAATGCCAAAGCAGCCAACATGGTCATGCTAGGTGCATTCCTGGAATTGACAAAAATTGTAAAGCCGGAATCAATCATTAAAGCCTTTACAAAGGTCTTTGGAGAGGACAAAGCAAAATTCATACCATTGAATGAGCTTGCCCTTCAAAGAGGAGCGGAAGCAGTCAAAGAACAAATGGCAGTATCGTAAGATTTACAACCGATGGCAATAGTGGAGTTAGCATCTGCTATTGCCATTATTTTATTAGTTAGGCTATAATAAGACAAGGTGATAAAAATGGATATAAAAAAAATAGCATATAATGCGTTTCAAGCAAAAAAACAGGAATTTGAATGGGGGTATATTAACTGGATTCATGAACCGGATCAAACCAGTCAAATGGTCATAGGTCACGTCATTTTTTATCCGTATAAAGAACAGGAAAAGCATTTGCATACAGGTGATGAGCAAATGATTTATACGATTTCCGGACGAGGAGAGCATTGGATTAATAATGATTATTATCCGCTAGAAAACGGAAGCTTTTACCATATACCGCCCTATTCTGAGCATAGTATACGAAACACATCATCTATAGAGCTGGAAATGATTATTGTTTATAATACAAGCAGCTTGTACTTGGAAGAGTTGGTGCCCAAAATCAATATGATGGACTGGTATTACAAGGCAAAACTGATTGATTTAGTAGACATTGATATCTTAGAAAGACTGACAGAAGATCTTTCAAAGGCAATAGATTTAAACATCTCTATTTTTGATGAAAAGGGTCATCTATTGACAGAAATGAAAAAAATACCTTCGTTTTGCATTAAATATTCTAAAATAAACAAAAATTGTGATTTGAAAAATTTACTTCAATCGATACAACACTTTGACGGAGACCGTGAAGTCATCCATAGTTGTTGTTGTGAATTGGTAAAAATAGATGCACCGATTTACTTATTAGACAATTTGATAGGATATATATCTTGCGGACCAGTCATATTGAATAATTATTCGCAAGAGGTGATAAGCCAGCTTCAAAAGGAAGAAAAAAAGCATAACGTCCATGGATTGGTTGAAGAATATAATAAAATTAATATTGTCACCAAAGGCAGGCTATATGCCATTATGGATTCGTTAAAAAGAATCAATCATTATATTGTGGATATAGCTGTTAAAAAAACGATAAATGAAGAATTTCAGAACAATACATTGGAACTATTAAAACAAAAAAACGAAAAAATTGAGTTGGAAAAAAATTTAATGGAAGCACAAATGAAAATCATACAATCTCAAATGAGTCCACATTTTTTATTCAACACATTAGGTGTTATAGGACAGTTGGCATACATCAAAGGAGCCAAAGATGCGGCTGAAACAACCTTTGCGCTTTCAAATTTATTGAGAACCAATTTATCAAAAGGCGAGAATTTTGTTGAAATATCAGAAGAAATAAAATATATTCAAGATTATATTTTCATTCAAAATAAGCGTTTTGATAATATTATTGGTCTTGAGTTGAGTATTCAAAAAGATATTGAAAAACAATATATTCCTTTTCTTATCCTACAAATTTTAGTCGAAAATGCGATTGTACACGGTTTGCAAGATATGAAGCAACCAGGTTTTATAAAGATAAGTGCAAAATTGGAATCAAATAAACTAATTTTGAAGGTTTCGGATAATGGTGTTGGCATTACAGAGAAAGCCATCAAACAAGTTTATTCATCTGAAGAAAAATCAACAACAGGTCAGGGGACAGGAATAGGGTTAAAATCTTTACTTAAGAGATTAAAATATTACTATAAAGATAATTTTTCATTTGAGATTAAAAGAGAAAACAATGGAGGGACCATTTTCACAATCATAATTCCGAAGACAAATGAGAAGGGAGAAATTTGTGATTAGTATATTAGTTGTTGACGATGAAAAAATAACAAGAGAATATATTAAATATGTTTTCAATGAAAAAAAAATGGAGGCTTTTGTTATTGAGGCGGTAGATGGCTTAGAAGGCATTATTCAATTTAAAAAATACCATCCTGAAATTGTGATTATGGATATACATATGCCCAACAAAAATGGCCTGGAGGCTGCAGAAGAAATAAGGAAGTTAAACAAGGAGACCATCATTTTGGTGCTAACAGCATATACTGAATTTGAATATGCTCAGAGAGCTTTGAAAAATAAAGCAGATGATTATTTATTAAAACCTATATCCCCAGAGCATCTCATTCAATGCATAGAGCCCTATCTTGAAGGGCGACGCACTGAGACCATTAGAAAAAACGAGGAAGAGTATTCTTGTATAGCTAAAACCATTGAAGAATCAAAAGTATATATAGAGACCCGCTTAAAAGAAAAAATATCTTTAATCGATGTAGCAACTTATTTTGGCTATAGTCCTTATTATTTCTCTAAAGCGTTTAATAAATTCACAGGTATGAATTTAAATGCTTATATCAACCTTTTGAGGATTGAGGAATCAAAAAAAATGATGAGGGATAGAACCTTGAGTCTTCAAGATATTAGCCAAAATGTGGGATTTGACAATTATAATTATTTTTGCAAAGTTTTCAAGAAAACAGTAGGTGTTTTGCCAAGTGAGTTTAGAAAGAATAGTTAGAGTAAAATATTGCCATAACGCCAATTTTTTACTTATATAGAACAATATTATCACACTTTTTCACAAATGCGTTGATTGTTTCCGGACTTGAGACATCATATAATTAGGATAACGATATCAATACATTAGGAGTGATGATATGAGAAGTGATGAAATAAAAAAAGGACTACCAAGAGCTGGACATAGGGCGTTGCTATATTCAATGGGTTATCTGCCTGAAGATTTGGATAAGCCATTAATAGCAGTGGTTAATGCTCAAAACGAAATTATACCAGGACATTTTCACTTAGATGAAATAGCAAGAGCTGTTAAAGCAGGTATTTCTTCTGCCGGTGGAACACCGATGGAGTTTCCGGTCATCGGAATTTGTGATGGAATTGCGATGAACCATAGTGGAATGAAGTACCCCCTTTCCACCAGAGAGTTGATTGCCGACTCAATTGAGGCCATGATTAATGGTCACAAGTTTGATGGAATGGTGCTAGTAGGAAATTGCGATAAAATTGTTCCGGGAATGTTAATGGCTGCAGCGAGATTGAATATTCCGGCAATTTATGTCAGTGGCGGACCGATGTTGACAGGGACTTATAAAGGGAAAACGATTGACTTGATTAGTGGTGCCTATGAAGGTGTCGGAATGATTACTAACGGTGATATCACTGAAGATGAATTAACCGAGATAGAATTGCATTCTTGCCCTACATGTGGAAGCTGTGCAGGATTATTCACGGCTAATACGATGAATTCTTTAGCTGAAGCACTTGGAATAGCACTTCCGGGAAATGGCACTATCCCAGCACCTTATGGACTTCGCAAGCAATTGGCGAAGAGAGCGGGTATTAGAGTTATGGAACTGGTTAAACAGCAGGTTTTGCCAAGAGATATCATGACTTTAGAAGCTTTTAAAAATGCAGTGACACTAGATTTAGCTATAGGAGGATCGACTAACACAACACTTCATCTGTTAGCAATTGCAAATGAAGCAAAAGTTGACCTTGAATTAGAAGAGTTTGACAGGATAAGCAAAAAAGTTCCTAACATCACAAAATTAAGTCCCTCAGGATATCATAGTATGGCTGATCTTGACAGGGCCGGTGGACTTTCGGCAGTTATAAAAATATTAATTGACGCCAAATTACTCAATGGAGAAACAATCACTGTCACTGGCAAAACATTGGCAGAGAATGTTAAAAATGCAGTTGTCATTGACGGCACAGTTATTCGCACATTAGATAATCCCTATTCGAAAGAAGGCGGCATTGCAGTCCTTAAAGGGAATCTAGCCCCTTTAGGAGCTGTTGTGAAGCAATCAGCGGTTAGCCCTGAGATGATGTCACATAAAGGACCTGCACGAATATTTGATTCAGAGGAAGAAGCTTATGCGGCTATACTTGCAAAAAAAATTAAATCCGGTGATGTGGTTGTTATCAGATATGAGGGACCAAAAGGCGGTCCGGGTATGCGAGAAATGTTGAATCCAACAGCGGCTATTTGTGGCATGGGATTAGAAAAATCAGTGGCTTTAATCACTGACGGGAGATTTTCAGGTGGGACAAGAGGTCCTTGTATCGGTCACATATCGCCGGAAGCTATGGTTGGAGGTCCGATAGGACTCTTAGAAGAAGGAGACATCATTCATATTGACTTACCTAATAGAATTATAGAGGTTGAGTTATCTGACGAAGAGTTAGCAACACGAAAAGAGAAGTGGATAAAACCACCAACAAAGGCTGAACCGGGAACTTATTTGCATAGATATAGCAAACTAGTCACCTCAGCTAATACAGGCGCGATTTTTGAAAAATAAATTCAGTTTAAAAAAACGGAGGATAATATGAAAAAAAGATTAGCAATTTTAGTTTGTTTGATGATGGTTGTGACCATGCTTTCTGGTTGTAATAGTTCAAGTCCAGCTCAATCCACAACTGCTGCTCAAGGTGATTCTACACCTGCAGCACCGGTAATTATAAAATTGGCTCACGTTGTAAATGAACAAGATGGTTTTCATATTGCGGCTTTAAAATTTAAAGAATTGATAGAGACCAAAACAGAAGGCAAATATATTGTCGAGTTATATCCTAATGCGTCCTTAGGTGATGAAAGAACGCTTTTGGAAGGGATGCAAATGGGTACAGTTGATATGGGAGTTATAACTAATGGACCGGTTGCGAACTTCGTAGAAGAAATAGCCGTATTTGAATTGCCTTTCCTTTTTGGATCCCCAGAAGAAGCGTATAAGATTCTTGATGGTGAAATCGGACAAGAGCTTTTACAACAGCTTGAAAGAGTAAATCTAAAAGGGTTAGCCTATGCAGAAAGAGGCTTTAGAAATTTGACTAATTCACAAAAAACTGTTATGAAACCAGAGGATTTGAGCGGATTGAAAATCAGAGTAATGGAAAATCCTGTATACTTAGATACATTCCAATCACTAGGCGCCAATACCGTTCCAATGGCATGGACTGAAGCGTTGACAGCATTGCAGCAAGGAACAATTCACGGGCAAGAAAATCCTATTAATGTTATTTATTCTTACAAGCTATATGAAACTCAGAAATATTTATCTATGACAAGACATACTTATGCTCCAGCTATTTTCGTCATGAGCAATAGCTTGTTCAATAAGCTTCCTCAAGATATCCAAGTGATATTCAAAGAGTCTGCACAAGAAGCGGCAGAGCATGAAAGAAAAGACAATGCAGAAAAGGAAGCAGAGCAAATGAAAGCACTTGAAGATAACGGAATGGAAATTGTATATCCTGACACGAAAGCTTTCAAGGATAAAATTGGCAACGTCTATGAAAAATACGGAGAGAAATTCGGAGATTATTTAGACCGCATACTATCAGCACTATAGTTATAAGTTTTATTAAATCTGGCTTTGGCTTTTATAGTCAGAGCCAGATGGCATTTAAAATAATGCAAGGGAAGGATGCAGATGAAAGAAATAAATATTTTTGGAAAAATCAGCAAATCAATCGATGCGTTTGTTAATGTGTTGGTTTTTATCGCCATAGTTGGCATGATAGTCGTGATAAGCTTGCAGATTATCACGAGGGTATTCTTTGACGCTTTGATATGGAGTGAGGAATTATCCAGATACCTTTTGGTTTGGGCTACATTTTTAGGGGCTTCATTATCATATAAAAGAGGAATGCATATTGCCGTCACTTTCGTGGTTGACGCGTTTCCTGCTAAAATATCTAAAATAGTTAAGTTAATGAGTATACTGTTTTGTATGATGTTTTTTATAATTGGATTAAAATATGGGATAGACTATATCAATATGCAAACATTTCAGGTTTCAGCCGCTTTAAGGATTCCAATGAAATATGTCTATATAGTAATTCCTGCAAGCTTCGGTATAATGTTAGTTCATAGCGTTGATATATTAATAGATACTATTAAACAAGATAAGGGGTGTGTTCAGTCATGACGATGGTGTTATTTTTATCATTTTTCGTATTATTGCTGGTTGGCGTTCCGGTCGCGATATCAATTGGACTTTCCAGCATAGTCGTATTATTTACAAATGGCATGCCGCTTATATTAATTATTCAAAGAATGTTTGCTGGAACAGATACATTTCCATTAGTTGCGGTTCCGTTCTTTATTTTGGCTGGCGATTTATTAGCTAAAGGAAAGGTATCAGAGAAATTAGTCGATTTTGCAGATTCGATGTTTGGCTTTTTTAAAGGCGGATTATCGATAGTAGCGGTATTAGCAGGGATGTTTTTTGCCGCCATATCAGGCTCAGGAGCTGCTACAACCGCAGCGGTAGGGACAACGCTTGTGCCTGAATTAAAAAAGAAAGGTTATGACGAGGCTTCATCTGCGGCATTGATTGCTGCCAGTGGAACGATAGGTGTCGTTATTCCTCCTTCTGTACCGATGATTTTATACGCCGTGATTGCCAATGTTTCTGTTGCAAAGTTATTTTTAAACGGCTTTTTACCGGGTACGATTATGGGACTTGTTCTCATCTTGATTGCAGTTTATCAGGCAAATAAAAGAAATTATCCAACCGGGGCAAAATTTGATATTAAGAATATCTTTAAAACTTTCAAAGGTGCTTTTTGGGGTCTTATGACACCCGTAATCATCCTAGGTGGTATTTTTTCAGGTGTATTTACTCCTTCAGAAGCTGCAGTTATTGCCGTCAACTTCGCATTATTTGTGTCTTTATTCATCTACAAAGATATGAAACTCAAAGATGTATATCAGATTATTTGCCGTTCAGCCATGACCATGGCGGTAATCATGTTTATTATTGCCACTTCGTCTATCATGAGTTGGATACTTGCAAATTGGAATATTCCAACAATTTTAGCCAATAATGTGATGCAAATATCATCAAATAAATTCGTCGTTATGTTTTTAATAACCTTTATAATATTGATTACAGGAGTATTCATGGAGACGGCATCTGCGCTTATCATTCTAACGCCAGTTTTTTTACCATTGGTTCAGCAACTGGGCATTGATTTGATACACTTTGGATTAGTTGTTGTTGTAGGACTTGCTATTGGTATGATTACACCTCCGGTTGCGATTAATCTATACGTTGCTTCCACGATTACTAATCTTTCAATTGAGAAAATCACAAGCTCGATTATTCCTTACATGATAGGTCTCTTGTTGGTGCTACTTCTCATTCTATATGTTCCAATGCTTATACCCGGACTGTTTTAATAAGTTTTTAAAGCATTCAAAAGCACTTTTTTATTGAATTGATTAATTTATGTGGTATAATGATTGCAATAACACTTTGTGTTATGCCTCATAAATTTTTTGCCAGGACCGTGAAACCACGGTCCCTTTTTTAAAGGAGAATAAGATGGAATATTTCAGTCAAGCAAAAAAATATAGACACGAGCTGCATCAAATACCGGAGCGTGGTTTACAGGAATTCAAAACTTCTACGTATATCTTCAACACGCTTGAGGAAATGGGATATACACCTGTCAGAATACTCGAGACAGGAGTTCTCGCTTTCAAACAAGGTACGCAAAAGGATTCAACAATAGCTTTTCGAGCCGATATGGATGGGCTTCCAATCACTGAAGAAAGTCATCTTGCATTCAAGTCTTTGCACGAGAACATGATGCATGCGTGCGGACATGATTTTCATATGGCGATTCTTCTTGGATTAGCAGCGTACTTAAAAAGCATAGAAACAAAAGAAAATATTTTATTTCTTTTTCAACCCGCCGAAGAAAGCCCGGGAGGAGCCAAACCCATTATTGAATTAGGTGTACTTCAACAGTACCATGTCAAGGAGATTTACGGATTACACATGTGGCCTGATCTTGAGCAAGGTCATATTGGCGTTAAGCCCGGTCCTTTGATGGCCATGCCGGGAGAGCTTGAAATCGAAATTAAAGGAATTGGTGGCCACGGCGCTATGCCGGACCAAACAATCGACCCTATTGTGATTGCGGCACAGCTGATATCATCCCTACAGAGCATTGTCAGTCGAAATGTCGCACCGGTCGAGCATGCAGTTGTTACCATTGGATATATCCATGGAGGAACCAAGCACAATGTCATTTCGGATCATGTGCAGTTGGGTGGTACCATTCGTGCATTTGAACAAGATGTGTATGATACGATCAAAAGAAGAATTAAAAAAATATGTGAGGGATTTGCCAATACCTTTGAAACTGAAATCAATGTTAAAATAACGGACTTTTATAAGGCAGTCAATAATGATAAAGTACTCACAGAGCAATTTATTCAGGCACTCGATGGTCACGTCACCATAGTGAAACCATCCATGACTGGGGAAGATTTTTCGTTTTATCAAGAAGTGGTTCCGGGCGTGTTCTTTTTCTTGGGTTCTAGAAACCAATCCAAGGGATATACCTTTCCCTTGCACAATAGTCGGTTTAATGCAGATGATTCCTTAGTTGAAAAAGGGATAGAAACCTATATCCGTTTATTAAGATACAAGAATGTTATCGAATAATTCTCGAATTTCTGAATTGCACAAATCACAATCAACGAATTCATAACAATCTAATGAATCATATTGACAGACCCGTTTAAATCTGTTAACATGATAAAAATTGAATAAGTGTATTACAGAGGTTGCGATTAGTCAATAGTACGAAAGGAAAGGGGCTGTCGCCGAAATATGCCATGAGCATGTTGGGGTTGCACTGAACAAGTGTAGCACTGTCCAAAACGGAACCCACCGTTAAGGGAGTGCTGTAATACATAGGGGTAAGAATCGATGAGCTATTGGCCATGAGTTTTTTACTCATGGCTTTTTATTTAGAAAGCCGATACCCGCATGTTTTTTTATAACAAAGGGTATTGGCTTCATTTATTCTTGACCTGAAAATATAAACTGGAGGAAAGAATGATGATATTCAAAGGAGCAGCAACAGCAATGGTGACGCCATTTAAAGATGGCCAAGTGAATTACGAGAAATATGGTGAAATGATTGAGTGGCAAATCGCAAGAGGTATTGACGCCTTAGTGACTTGTGGCACGACAGGAGAAGGTTCCACACTCAGCGACGAAGAACATAAAAAGGTGATGACCTACTGTGTCCAAAAGGTAGCCAAAAGAGTTCCGGTTATCGCAGGAACAGGAAGCAATGATACCGCTTATTGTGTTCAATTGAGCCAATATGCCGAAAAAATCGGCGTAGACGCTTTGATGCTTGTGACACCGTATTACAACAAAACAACCCAACGCGGACTGATCAATCACTTCCAACACGTTGCAGATCAAGTCAATTTACCAATCATTGTATATAACGTACCCTCGAGAACGGGTATGAGAATAGAAGCCGATACGGTTGTTGCACTTTCTAAACACAAAAACATTGTGGCCATGAAAGATGCAACAGGTGACATCAGCTATGCGGCAGAGGTTTTTAGCAAGCTGAGAGGAATCGATTTCGACATATATTCCGGAAATGACGATATGGTTTTACCCTTGCTTTCACTTGGAGCTGCTGGGGTGATATCGGTCGTATCCAACGTCATGCCTAATGAGACACATGAGATGGTGACGAGCTTTCTAGAAGGAAATATAGAAAAATCAAGAGAATTACAGCTTTCTATGAACAAATTTATCAACACCTTATTTATTGAAACAAATCCGATACCTGTTAAAACCTGTATGAACCTAATGGGCTTAGAAGCAGGCGACTTAAGAATGCCATTGTACGAGATGTCACCTGCAAACTTGGATGTATTAAAAGCAGCGATGCAAGAAATAGGGCTGGTGATTCAGTAAAATGAAAACAAGAATAATATTAATCGGATGCAACGGGGCAATGGGCAAGACAGTCACGCAGCAGGCTGAAGCAAATGAATCGCTTGACATTGTAGCCGGAGTCGATAAAAACAGCGGAACAACAGAATACCCCGTCTACGACACGTTAGAAAAGGTCATAGAAGAAGCAGATGTTATCATTGATTTCTCTAGCAGAGAAATGCTTAAATCCCTTTTAGACTATGCTAAGGCACGGAGCTTGCCGGCGGTATTATGCGCAACAGGATACACAGAACAGGACAAGGTAGCGGTCATCGAGGCATCAGAGACCATTCCGATTTTTCGGAGCGAAAACATGTCTTATGGCATGAACGTAGTGGTAGCATTACTAAAAAAAGCAGCCGAATTGTTGGAGGAAGGCTTTGACATCGAAGTCATTGAAAAGCATCATAATCAAAAAAAAGACGCACCAAGCGGTACAGCCAACATGATAGTCAGAGCTATCAACGGGACTTTAAGCCGGCAATCCGACATTGTTCATGGCAGATCAGGCTATGATGCGAAAAGACAAAGTCATGAGATTGGAGTTCACGCCATACGAGGGGGTACCATCCCAGGAGAACATACAGTAATTTTTGCAGGCCAGGATGAAATCATAGAAATCAAGCACACGGCTTTATCTAAAAAGATATTCGCTGCAGGTGCCTTGAGAGCTGCCGCCTATATTGTGGGAAAAGGTCCGGGAATGACTAGCATGGATGAGATGCTAAAGAGATAGAATTGGATAATATGCATATAAATTCAAAATAATGATAGAATATTAGAATAAAGTATGATATATTAAACCATTATATAGACTTAGTCAAAGGAGAATGATATGAACGAAAAACAAATGACAGATCCTTATGAAATAGCAAGGTTTATTAAAGAAGCTGTAAAATCAACACCTGTAAAGCTATACATCAACGGAGAGATTGACAATATAGATTTTATAGGCTGTAAAGTTTTCGGGCATGAAAAATCTGCCATCGTATTTGGGGAATATGATGATATTCAAAAAATACTAAAGCAAAATGAAGGCTTGATTACGGAGTATGAGATGGAATATGACAGAAGAAACTCAGCCATTCCACTGTTAGACACGAATCAGGTTTCCGCGAGAATAGAGCCGGGTGCATTTATTCGAGATAGAGTCGCAATTGGCAAGGGTGCGGTGATCATGATGGGCGCCGTCATTAATATCGGGGCTGAAATTGGTGAGGGAACTATGATTGATATGGGTGCAATCATTGGCGCGCGTGGCACAATTGGCAAAAATTGCCATATTGGTGCTGGTGCAGTTGTTGCCGGTGTATTAGAGCCTCCAAGTAAAACACCAGTGATTGTTGAAGACGATGTACTTGTGGGAGCCAATGCGGTGATTCTAGAGGGCGTTCGCGTAGGCAAAGGTGCTGTGGTCGCGGCAGGAGCCATTGTCACACAGGATGTACCGGAAGGCGCAGTTGTTGCCGGTTCACCCGCAAAGGTCATCAAGATGAAAGATGAAAAAACGGCCAATAAGACACAGCTCTTAGATGACCTTCGAGATCGAGACTGATTAGGGAGGAAAATAAATTGGGATTTTATGAAAATGATCAAAAATACGTGATGAACACCTACAACAAAACACCCATTGAAATTGTCGATGGGGAAGGCGTTTATGTCACAGATATTCAAGGACATCGTTATTTAGATATGTTTGGTGGTATAGCTGTAAATGTGCTAGGTCACAAAAACAAGAAAATACTGGATGCTGTCAACTGCCAGGCCAGTCGATACATTCATTTGTCAAACTATTTCGCTTCAGAACCTACGGTACAGTTGGCCAAATTGCTAGTAGAAAACACTTTTGCAGAAAAAGTCTTTTTTACAAACTCGGGAACGGAAGCCAATGAAGCAGCGATAAAAATAGGCCGAAAATATGGCAGGAGCATTTCTCCGGACAAGACGAAGATTCTTTCAGCCGACAATTCGTTCCATGGACGAACATGCGGCAGTCTTGCAATTACCGGACAAAAAAAATATCAAGAACCCTTTGAGCCATTACTTCCGAATGTATACAATTTTGAGTTTAATAATATTGAAAGCTTCAAGCGAGTCGTTGATGATCAGGTCTGTGCGGTTTTTATTGAAGCTATCCAAGGAGAAGGGGGCATTGTTGAGGTAAAAGAGACCTTTATGCAAGAGGTCAAGGCCTTATCTATTCAGCATGACTTTCTGCTAATTGTGGATGAGATACAAGCAGGTATAGGAAGAACAGGGAAATTCCTTTCATATGAAAACTATGGCATCACACCTGATGTTGTGACACTTGCCAAGGCATTAGGGGGCGGATTTCCGATAGGAGCGGTATTAACTGGCGAAAAAGCATCTTCTGTGCTCAAACCAGGTGATCATGGTACAACCTTTGGACCCAATCCAGTTGTCAGTGCTGTGGGATGTGTCGTTGTCAATGAAGTTTTAAATGAGACTTTTCTCTCAGAGGTTCACGATAAAGGATGTTATATTAAAAATAAGATTGAAAATCTAAAAAAACAATATCCGGACATTATTAGCGAAATCAGAGGAACAGGACTCATGCTCGGAATCAATACAGGAAAGTATGCCGGTCCAATCAAAGAAATGGCTTTTGAAAGAAAAATGCTCTTAAACGTGACAGCAGGCGATATTGTCAGAATTGTACCTGCTTTAAACATTACCTATGATGAGATTAATCAATTCATAGCGACATTTACAGACATATTAGCTGAGGTCGCTCAGCAAAAATAGAGTAAAATAGTAGGTGTAAGTGAATAATAAAAATACCTCCAAGCGAAAAGCTGGAGGTATTTTTATTTAATACCAAATAGCGAAATTTTTAATATAATAATATTAATAATATTAATAAAAATATTAATAAAATCAATATTACCTATTGACAAATTAATAATTTTAATTTATCATGTAAATAGATAAGAAATATTAATACAAATATTAATAAAATAAACATCGAATTAAATGGAGGTGTAATAATTGAATATTAAATGTCTATACTGTCCCGGATTTGAAGCGTACCAAAAGATAGAATATCGAAAAGAGATTAGAAAACCTGAAATTTCATCACGGCATCCAGATTTTTCATACGTCTCTCAACTCATTAATCATCCTGCGAGGTGACCGAGATGACCATGATGGATGTGCTCAATCAGATAGGAGAAGGCAAAATAACTGTTGAAAATGGCATCGAGATGATACGACAAATGACAAATACAGAGACCGAAATGGTTCCCGTGGAAAATCAAAATCATGCAAAGTGGATTAAAGTTAAAATTTTTGATGCTGAAGATAACACGAGAATCAATCTTCCGCCCATACCCATAGGCTTGGTTGGGAGTCTAGCCGCTTGGGGTATGAAAATGGGCATCAAGCATTCAGAGGAAGAAACGTTAAGGAAAATTGATCCCAAGGATGTAAAAAAAATATTGATGACCTTGAAGCATCTGCCACCGATCAATCTTGTATCGGTAAAGGATGAAAAGGGGACGGAAGTGGAAATCTACACAAGATAAAGAAAGGAGGACACAAAATGATTAAAGAAGTGCTAGGCATTTGTCCTGTTTGTGAAAGTAAATTAAAAGTGACGCAGCTAAGCTGCAAAAAATGTGGTACAGTTATATCAGGGGAATTTGAACTTTGCAAATTTTGCCAATTACAAAAGGAACAGAAATATTTCGCAGAGATATTCATCAAAAACAGAGGCAATATCAAAGAAATAGAAAAGGAACTAGGTATTTCATATCCGACAGTGAGAAGATTACTGGATGAGGTGATAGAAGCCTTGGGATATAAAGAAGAAGCAAAAAAAGATGTAGTGAATCAAGGAGAAATATTGGATAGACTCAGTCGAGGGGATATTACTTCAGAGCAAGCCTTTAAACTATTAAATGGTGAAAATATATAGGAGGATTTAAAATGAACGATGAAAAAATCAAAATACTAAAAATGATTGAAGAAGGTAAAATTACCGCAGAAGAAGGATCGAAGCTTTTACAGGCTATTGATGAAACAAAATCTGTCATTCAAGAGCCCCAAAAAACAGGAGAAGGTAAATGGCTTCGAGTCAAGGTGCTGAGCACAGAGGATGGCAACAAAACAAAAGTCAATGTCAATGTCCCAATCGCCTTAGTGAAAACGGGATTGAAAATTGGCAAGAGCTTAGACAAAAACCTGGAGGAATCCATGAAAGGTGTAGACATTGGAGAAATCTTAGAAATGATTAGAAATGGCGCTGCCGGAAAAATCGTTGAAGTTGAATCAGATAACGGAGATATCGTCGAAGTATACGTTGAATAAGCCGGAATTACCGGCTTATTTTAATTTTTAAGGATTAGATATTGAATAAAAAACCTTGTACTCCTTCTCAAAAAATGGTAAAATTCTAAAAATAAAATGATGAGCCAATAACAAAACTCGATAAAGAGCGTTGATATTGAATTTTTTAATATAATCACGGAGATATGATAGATGTCACGATGGAAATATGTAATTTTAGGAATCGTTGTTATGATGCTGTTGGGTACGGTATATTCCTACAGCGTGTTTAGAGTAGCCATCGAAGCTTTTTATCAAGTGGGAACAGCTGAAAGTGGCATGCCGTATATGATGGCATTGGCGTTTTATTCTTTTTTCATGTTTTTGACGGGTAAAATCCTGAAAAAATATAAACCAGTCACGATAATTTTTTTTGGCGGACTGCTGATATCCTTGGGATGGCTGTTATCATCTGTGTCAACCAATATGATAGTCTTAACAGTCGCTTACGGTTGTATAGGTGGAGCGGGTGTAGGCATTGTTTACGGAGTCCCTATGAATGTAGTGGCTGCATGGTTCCCTGAAAAGAAAGGTTTTGCTGTAGGACTTGTGCTCGTCGGATTCGGATTATCTCCATTAATCACAGCTCCTTTGGCAAAAGAATTGCTAGAACAGTATAGCTTGATGACTGTTTTTCGAATTTTGGGTATTAGCTTTGGCATCGCTTTGCCATTACTATCTTTAGCCTTCAGATATCCTGAAGGATGGTTAGATCAGTATCGCCACGATGTGCATCAGCAAAACATGAGTGGGTTGCAGTTGTCGACAAAAGAAATGATTCATACAAAAAACTTTCTAGGACTATATATCAATTTTGTCATTGGTACCATGATTGGGCTTAAATTGATTGGCATGACAGGAAACATCGGTATTGAATGGATTAAGATCTCATCAAAGGAAATGCCGAGATTGATTGCGATGTTTTCAATTTTCAATGGTTTAGGACGCCCGATATTCGGCGAATTGACAGATTGGCTAGGAACAAAAAAAACCATGCTGCTATCCTATTTGCTGATTGGTTTTTCTGCAATATTATTATTAATTTCTCAGGGACAGAATAAAATGGTGTATTTGATTTCTTTTTCTGTCTTCTGGTTTAATCTCGGCGGATGGTTAGCTATCGCTCCTGCCTCGACAATAAGATTGTTTGGGATTAAACACTACACCCAAAATTACGGATTGATTTTTACAGCTTATGGCATAGGTGCTATTCTTGGCGTTTCAACTTCAGGATTGTTGCTTGACCTTCACGGAGATTATCAATTGCTTTTTTATTATGTGATTGTGCTGTGTTTGATAGGATCGTTGCTTACTTGGCGCCTGATACGGGATGCAAATTAGATTTTAAAGCTAGTCAATAAAATAACATATGGGATATTGACAACAATCTCATATGGTGATATGATTTAAAATATTCGTTGAGGAGTCATACAAATGACAGAGATAAATATAGGATTATATTTACAAATGAATATTCATCATCATAGAAGCACGAGTTTGCAATAGAACTTTCGATAAAGTTCATGGATGCAAGCTCTATTGGTCGTTTTCAAAGAGACTGCATCTATGATGGAAAAGTGAGCTTAAGCCATTTGGATGTACAGTCCGGATGGCTTTTTATTATGCGTTAACGGAGGAAAAAATGAAATTTACAAACATTAAGGACGAGCTGAGATATGCTGAAAAAAGATTTAAACTGAAACAAGATATTGAAAGAATGGTTATTGAAAAAGGCTACATCAGTTATGAGCCGGGCATGATCGAGGATTATGACAAGTATGTAGCGATTAATACCCGATCGAATAGAAAAGCCATCGTGAAGGTGATGAATGCTAATGGTCAGATATCCATACTGAGACCGGATATCACATCAAATCTTCTTAGCAATCTTTTGCCAAAGTGGGAAAAGAATCTTAAAATCAAAATCTTTTATTACGAGAAAATTTTTAAGCATTCAGGATCAGGAATCAAGGAAATCAGACAAATGGGCATCGAATGTTTGGGGATTGAGACGATTGATGCAGACAAGGAAGTTATATGGCTCGCCAATGATATTTTAAGCCAATATAGAAAAAAATATATTCTTGAAATCGGAAGCTCAGAATATCTCAAAGGACTTTTGCAGGAGTTTTATCTGGAAGAAGATGAGTATCATGAGGTATTGACCTTGTTGGACCGAAAAAATAAACAAGATTTGATACGTTTTGCAAAGGGATTCAAAAAAAATGAGGCCTATGAAGCACTGGTCAACCTCATTGATCTAAAAGGAGGCGCGGAAGAGGTAATTGAAAAAGCAAAAAAAAGCTACATGAATGAGCGTATGTCAAAAGGACTGAATGAACTGAATGAGATGGTCAAATTCATGAAGGAATCAGGATTATCAGACAATATAACCTGTGATTTATCCATGGTTTCAAGCTTGGGATATTATTCCGGCGTCATGCTGAGAGGTTACTTCAGAGAATCTAACCGTGAAATCATCAAGGGAGGCCGATATGATACCTATACAGAGCAATTTGGAGAAATTATTCCCGCAATTGGATTTTCAGTCGAGATGGATGAATTATTAAAGTCACTTTATGAAAGGGGAGAAATATAGTGGATTATTTAACAGTAGCCTTAGCAAAAGGACGTTTAGGCGAACAGTCAGCCGAATTATTCAATCAGATCGACATTGGCAGTTGTCTGGATATGAAATCAAGAAAACTTGTTTTTACTGATGAAGTCAACCGTATTAAGTTCATGTTGCTTAAAAATTCAGACGTAGTAACTTATGTTGAGAATGGGGTAGCTGATATTGGAATAGTCGGCAAAGATATGCTCATGGAAAGCAAGGCCAAGGTTTTTCAACTCTACAACTTAAGCTTTGGATATTGCAAGCTCTGCATAGCCGGAAAAAAAGGAGCGGATGTCTATAAAAACAATGCTATCTTAAGAGTAGCGACCAAATTTGATCGTTCCGCCAAGGATTATTTTGAAGCGAAAGGTCAAAAGATTGAGATTATTAAACTCAATGGATCGGTTGAATTAGCACCTGTACTCGGACTTTCGGATGTCATTGTTGATTTAGTGGAAACGGGAAACACACTTAAAGCTAATGGTTTGGAAGTTCTCGAAGATATGTATGAGATTAATCCTTTAATTATTGCCAATCGGATAGGATACAAATTTAAAATGAAACAAATAGATGACATTATCAAAAATATTGAAAGATTGGAGTTGAATACAATTGCTTAGGATTATTGAACCGGGAAAGAAAAAAACATTTTTACAAGAGCTCAAGCTACGCACCAATGCGGACTACAAAGAAATATACAGTCTTGTGGAAAGCATAATCGAAGATGTCAAACAAAAAAAAGATGAAGCACTATTTCATTACACGAAAAAATTTGACGGAGTGGATTTAGACAAGCTTGAAATCACGAGACCTGAAATGGCTTTAGCAGTGAAAAGATTAGATGCAGAACTCCTGTCAACGATACAAAAGGCGCATGACAACATCAAGGATTATCATAGTCGATTTTGTCGAAATTCAATGACCTACAAGCCAAATGGACAAAATATAGTGCTAGGTCAATTGGTTATTCCGATTGAAAAAGTGGGCATCTATGTACCCGGAGGGAAAGCGGCCTATCCTTCAACGGTATTGATGAATGCTGTGCCCGCAAAGCTGGCAGGGGTTAAAGAGCTGATTATGATTACACCTCCCGGTAAGGATGGGACAATACAAGACTCTATTTTGGCGGCGGCCTATATTTCTGGCGTAGATAGGATTTTCACCGTTGGAGGAGCTCAGGGTATAGCGGCCTTAGCTTATGGAACAGAGTCGATTCCCAGTGTGTATAAAATAACCGGCCCCGGGAACATTTATGTGGCGGCAGCCAAAAAGTTGGTTTCAGATTTTGTTGGTATAGATATGATAGCAGGGCCAAGTGAAATACTTGTTATTGGAGATAAATTTTCGAATCCGAAATATATTGCAGCAGACTTGATATCACAGGCGGAGCATGATGAAATGGCAGCCGCGATCCTCGTCACGGACTCCCCAAAATTGGCAAGAGAAGTCAATAAAGCCATCAAGCTGATGGTTGCAAACCTTGATCGCAAGGAAATCACGCTTCAATCATTAAAAAATTATGGAGCCATATTATTGACAGAAAGTCTTGAGGAATCCTTAGCCACCGCAAACGAAATTGCACCGGAGCACTTAGAAATTGCGACAGTCAATCCTTTTGAGGATTACAAGAAAATAAAGAACGCGGGTGCGATATTCCTTGGCAACTATACACCGGAGCCTGTAGGAGACTATTTTGCAGGTCCGAATCATACCCTGCCGACAAGCGCTACATCAAAATTCTCATCCCCTTTGAGCGTGGATGATTTTATCAAAAAAACATCATTAATTTATTACAGTCGGGAAGCATTGGAAGCCTCACGAGATGATATCGTCAGATTTGCCGATAACGAAGGACTGACAGGACATGCAAATGCCATAAAAGTGAGATTTGAGGAGGATTTAAATGATTGAATTAAAGCAAAGCGTCAGAAAACTTAAGCCCTATTTTGTGAATCAAATTCCTTACCAAGCCAAGTTGGACGCAAACGAAACAAAAAACTATCTATTGGACGAAAAATTAATCATCGATAATTTCCAGGCTAATATTTATCCGGATAGCGATGCAACTCAACTGAGAAACAACATGGCAAGCTTTTACGGATGTAAGGTAGATAATATCATGGTCGGAAATGGCTCCAGTGAAATGATTAATACGGTCATCAACGGCTTTTGCGAGATTGGAGATAAAGTGCTGAGCTTTAATCCTTCTTTCAGCATGTATAGCGTTTATTGTGACTTAGCTGGGGCTGAATATGTTGGAATGCCACTTAATGAAGATTTCTCAACGGACGCCGAACGCATAATCAAAGAGGTAAGCGCGGTTGCCCCAAAAATTGTATTGTTGTGCAATCCAAATAATCCCACAGGCTATTATCTTGAAAAAAGCGAGGTCATCAAAATCCTTGACAGTATCAAGAATTCGGTCGTTATCCTTGATGAGGCGTATATTGATTTTGGTGGAGAATCCTGTGTGGATTTAATCAATCAATACGAAAATCTAATTGTCATGAGAACACTATCGAAAGCCTTTGGATTGGCAGCACTTCGAGTCGGATGCTTGATTACAAACGAGAAAATGCTTCAACAGCTGTGGAGTATCAAATCGCCATATAATGTCAACGCATTATCCCAGTGGGTAGCCAATAAAGCATTTGAAAAGGTTGACCAAGTCCAGAGCTTTGTCAAGAAAGTTGCGGATGACAGAGATGTATTGGCAGAAGAGTTAAAGTCAATGGGTTTACAGGTCTATCCAAGCAAAACCAATTATATCTATTTTCAATCAGAAAGAGATGACTTATTCGAAAAATTATGTGACAGAGGCGTACTTATCCGAAAGATGGTAAATGAATCCGGGAATTTTTACAGAATTTCTATTGGAAATAAAGAAGAGAATGACCTTTTCATTAAAGCATTGGAGGACATCCTATGAGAACATCTAAAATCAGCCGAAAAACAAAAGAAACAGATATTTTAATTCAATTTAACCTTGACGGAAATGGTATTGCTAAAATCAACACGGGCATCGGATTTCTTGATCACATGCTCACATTATTTGCTTTTCATGGAGGATTTGATTTGGAAGTCAATTGCAAGGGAGACTTAGAGGTCGACTCACATCATACCGCCGAGGACATAGGATTGGCACTTGGAACAGCTGTTTATCAAGCCTTAGGAGACAAAAAAGGAATCAAGCGTTATGCAAGCTTGTATCTACCGATGGATGAAGCCCTTTGTAGGATGGCCATAGACATCAGTGGCAGACCTTTTCTGGTTTATAAAGTTGATTTGACGAGACCTTATTTAGGACAAATGGATACGCAAAACTTCGAAGAATTCTTCAGAGCTTTTATCTCTGAAAGCCGTATCACACTTCACACCGAAATCCTTTATGGAAACAATGATCACCACAAAATAGAGGCCGTTTTCAAAGCGTTTGGCAGGGCTTTGAAAGAAGCTTCGGAGGTGATAGGTGACCAAGTTTCATCGACTAAGGGGGTGCTCTGATGCATGTCATTGTCGACTATGGCTTAGGCAATTTAAATTCCGTTCAAAAGGGATTTGAAAGAGTTGGATTGGAAACGGTTGTAACCGATGACCTTCAAAAAATAAAAAATGCCAAATCAATTATCTTACCGGGTGTCGGCGCTTTCAGAGATGCCATTGAACGGCTTAAAAAGCTAGAGATGTTTGATTTAATTATCAAAGAAGCCAAAAAAGGGAAGCCTATCATCGGTATTTGTTTAGGCATGCAGCTCCTCTACGATAAAAGTTATGAATATGGAGAGTATAAAGGACTAGGATTGATGAAGGGTGAAATCAAAAAAATGGAAATATCGCTTAAAGTGCCTCATATGGGCTGGAATTCACTCAAATTCAATAAAAATGAGGATCCCATATTAAAATATATCTCGGAAGGTGAGTACGTTTATTATGTCCATTCCTATTATGCGGATGGTATGGACAAGGAACAATGGATAGCCACGTCTGACTATGAAATCACCATACCCGGAATTGTCAGAAACGAAAATATTTATGGCATTCAATTTCACCCTGAGAAAAGCGGTATGACAGGGCATAAAATACTAGAGGCCTATAAGGAGTTGATTATATGATATTATTTCCAGCGGTGGACATACAAGACAATAAATGTGTTAGACTGACTCAAGGAGATTTCGACAAGGTCAAAATATATGCTAACGATCCAGTCGAAATGGCACTGAGATGGGAAGCAGAGGGAGCTGAATATTTGCACGTTGTTGATTTGGACGGCGCAAGATCGGTAGCTCTAACAAACAGAGCATCTATAAAAAAAATCGTACAAAAAATCAAAATACCCATCCAAATTGGAGGAGGTATCAGAACAGCTCAAAGAATCGAAGAATGGCTCGAGCTTGGCGTTACGCGAGTTATTTTGGGTACCGTAGCCGTTGAAAATCAGGAGCTACTTAAGGAATTGGCAGCCTCATACGCCAAATCAATGGCTATATCAGTGGATGCTATTGAGGGAAAAGCAGCCGTTAGGGGCTGGAAGGATGTTACATCCGTAGACGTCATGGATATCTGTAAACTAATGGCATCTCTGAATATCAAAACACTCATCTATACCGATATTTTGAGAGACGGCATGCTCAAAGGACCCAATTTCGAGATGTACGAAAAGCTGAACGATAATGCTTCGTTACAAATAATAGCTTCCGGAGGTGTATCATCTATGGCTGATATTCAGAAGCTTCATTCCATGAACCTTTACGGCGCGATTATAGGCAAGGCGCTTTATGATGGCAAGATATCGTTTGAGGAGGCCTTGAAATGTTAGCCAGAAGAATCATTCCATGCCTTGATGTCAGAAATGGTAGAGTTGTGAAAGGAAAGCAGTTCAAGGATATTATTGATGTTGATGCACCTGAGGTGCTGGGGAAATTCTACAGCGACCAAGGCGCGGATGAGTTGGTTTTTTATGATATCACGGCCTCAAGTGATGAAAGAAAAACATCACTGGAATTTGTTAAAAAAGTTGCAGATGTCATTAACATTCCATTCAGTGTCGGCGGAGGCGTGTCAAAAATTGAGGATTTCACAGACATTCTAAGAAAAGGCGCTGACAAGGTTTCAGTTAATTCCTCAGCGGTAAAGAATCCTGAGTTAATCAAACAAGCTTCAGAAAAATTCGGAGCGCAATGCGTCGTCCTCTCAATAGATGCTAAAAAAAATGACAAGGAGTCATGGAGCGTCTATGTTAAAGGGGGACGTGAAAATTCAGGATTAGATGCAGTCGAATGGGCAGTCAGAGGTGTAGAATTAGGAGCCGGAGAAATTGTCGTCAATAGCATTGACGAAGATGGTATGAAAAGAGGCTATGACATCGAGCTGCTTCAAGCCATAACGAGCAGAGTCAGAGTCCCGGTGATTGCCTCGGGAGGAGCGGGAGAAATGGTACATTTTAGAGATGCCGTTTTACAAGCGGATGTGGATGGCATATTAGCCGCTTCTGTTTTTCATTTTGGAGAGATTAGCATTCAAGACCTAAAAGCGTATTTAAAATCAGAAGGGATAGAGATAAGATGATGAACGGAGAAAAAAAGATGAATAGTCAAGAGCTATTGCAAATAATAAAATTCGATGAAAAAGGCCTTGTGCCGGCTATTGCCCAGGATTATGAGACAAAAGAGGTCTTAATGATGGCTTACATGAACAGAGAATCAATAGAAAAAACATTAGAAACCGGCTATGCGCACTATTTCAGTAGAAGCCGCCAAGAACTATGGAAAAAAGGCGCGACATCCGGACATTTACAAACCATCAAAAGCTTTTATTATGATTGTGACGCTGATACGATACTGATTAAGGTTCATCAAATCGGACCGGCCTGTCACACGGGGGCCTACTCCTGCTTTCACAATCCGGTGATTGCATCCAATGATGAGCCAGACATGCTCCGAAAGCTATATGACATCATTCAGGATAGAAAACAAAACCCAGTCGAGAAATCTTATACCAATTATCTATTCGATAAAGGCATAGATAAAATTCTAAAAAAAGTAGGAGAAGAATCGGCGGAGGTTATTATAGCCGCCAAAAACAACGATAAAACAGAACTAATTTATGAAATCAGCGACCTTGTATATCATACTTTAGTATTGATGATTCAACAAGAGGTCACGATTCAAGAAATTAAAGACGAGTTAAAATCAAGACATCAATAAAAAACAAGCACAGGAGCTATCCTGTGCTTGTCCGTTTTATTGCATCAGATATTTGAACAGCGGAGAATCCTCATTGATGACAAGCGTTGTGCCATCCAGAGTCAATTTGTACATTTCTAGGGTCTGATAGAATTCATAGAATTCAGGATCAGCACTGTACGCGTCACTGTAAATTTTGGCAGCTTCAGCGTCTCCTTGACCTTTTAAGGTTTCAGCCTCTTTTCTTGCTTCAGAAATCATAATAGCCGCATCTCTGTCAGCGCCGGAAATAATCTTAAGCTTTTCCTCTTCACCTTCAGAACGATATTGCTGAGCCTTTTGCTTTCTTTCAGCTTCCATTCGTGCATAAATATTTAATATATTGCTTTCATGAAGGTCTGTTTTCAGTATTCGATTATCAACAACTTCAATGCCATATTTAGACATTTCGACATTGACGTCATCCACGACAATTTGTGACATGTTTTCAATATAGACCTTGTCTGCAATGAGTGTATGGGCGTCAGTTTTTCCGACCTGTACATTGATTTCAGAATACAAGATATCATCCAAACGCAAACTGGCTTGATTCAGATTTTTCATAGTGACTCTGAAAAGTAACGGGTCTACGATTTTCCATTGCGCATTGTTGCTCAAAATCAAGATTTTTTTGTCGAAGGTCGTGACTTGTCTAGGTGCAGTCTTATAGGTAATTAATCTATTTTCAAATTTCTCGATATTTTCAATGAACGGCACTTTGAAATGAAGCCCTGCCCTTGTATTGACTTTGACATCCGAATATCTGGGATTGCCTTCAATCGTGGCTTCAACTAATTCATAATTGGCCGGATTGACAACAACCTTCTGTACCTCGCCAAATCGTGTGATGATGGCATGTTCTCTCGTGTCAACGGTATAAGCTGAATTGGAAACGAATACCACGGCAAGAATCAGTAGTATAATCAATAATCCTTTTTTCATGTCGCACCTCCCTTACTGATTAGCTGTAGCGCCGGCTACAGCCTCAGAGTTAGTAATAGTTGCTCCTTTGACAGGCAGCATCGTGATGTTTTCTCCATCCACAATATAAATATCCATGCCCGGCAATATTTCCTGCATCGCTTCAAGATACATTCTAGTTCTAGTGATAGAAGTAGCCTCTTGGTATTTTTCTAAAATCTGAACAAATCTTGCGACATCTCCGGAGGCCTCGTTAATTCTGACGGTTTTGTAGGCTTCTGCCTCATTCAACAACATTTCCTTTTGCGCTCTCGCCTCCGGGATGACTTTGTTGAAATATTGATTCGCTTCGTTGATATATTTTTCCTTATCCTCTCTCGCACTGGCGACATCCGTAAATGCAGCGGCTACCGCTTCTGGGGGATCAACATCCTGTAATTGAACCGTTACGATTAAAACACCTAGTCCATATTTGTTGGCGATTTCCTGGATATCCTCCATCATTTCCTGTTGCATGACGGCTTTGTTAAGAGTCAGTATATTGTCCAAATTATGATTAGCAACGACTCTTCTAATCCTTGAATAGGCCGCTAATTCAAGTGTCTCACGAGGATCATTAACATTCAACAGATAAGCTTCAGGGTCAATGACCTTGTATTGCACGATGACTTCAACTTCAACGAGGTTTTCGTCACTTGTAAGCATGACTTTTTCAGACATTACATCTGAATAATATTGGTTGGAAAACTCAGCTGGCGCAGAATTTCCGCTGAACTCACTTCTAAATCCATATTCGATACGTTTGACTTCTTCGGTATTTACAAATTCTACCCGATCAATAAAAGGAATCTTGAAATTCAATCCTGAAGTTGAAACTGTCTTATTATGGGCTCCAAATCTAAAAACCAAGGCCTGTTCACTTTGGTCGAGCGTATAAAAAGAACCATTGACAGCTGCAAAAATTAGCAATGCTACAACAACTAATAGAACTGTCTTGACAGGGAACTTCTTAATATTAGGTTTTCTACTCTTGAATACAGGATTGCCATCCTCATCAAATTCCTGAACCTTATCTTTCTCCATAAATTTGGAAAAAGGGTTCCCTTTGCTATTTTTGACGCCCTTAAATATGGACGAGGCAATACTGGCGACGACTAACAATATGATAATTGAAAAAATTGAATCCATTTCTTATCCTCTCCTTTCTTTTCATGAATTATATTATACCCTAAATACAGAGAATATAAACATTAATTAATCATTAAAAAAAAAGATTCCTATTTATAGGGATCTTCATCTTTAAAAACACAGAGGGACGGTTCCTTTGTGTTATATCTTTCTTATTATACCGAAACTTACTCCCGTTAACCATTTCATTTGTATTTCAAATTATACCAGTATACAAATTTTGATCCTATCCTTCTAAAGACTATTCCCAAGTACTCTTTCCCTTCCTTGATTAACAGATGAATATGATTGCTCATAAGGCAAAAGGCATATATTTCATATCCGCATACTTCTGTATATTCTTTAATTACTTCAACACAAAAGAACCGTCCCCTTGTGAGTCCCCAACCTGGAGGATGACGCTTCAGACATCATCAAAATCAATCATAGACGTTGGGAAATCGAGGAGTGCTTTAGAATCATGAAAAGCG
>JAFGVC010000020.1 GCA_016938195.1 Tissierellales bacterium
CTTTGTATTATTTAATCATTTTTTTAGAGAAGGTCTTCTTCTGATATTCTTCACCTAAGCAGTAAGCCTTGATTTTATATGGCAGACTGACTAATTTGATAAATCCATCGGCATCATGGTGATCAAATAATTCGCTGAATCCAAAGGATGATAATCGATCATTGTAGATGGCATAAGGCGACTCCATTCCGGCTGATAAGATATTGCCTTTATATAGCTGAACCTTGACTTTTCCGGAAACTGTCTCTTGCGTTTCATTGATAAAAGCATCAAAAGCTATTTTCAATCCACCATACCACATGCCATTGTATATAAGCTCTGCATATTTTTTTGAAATGATTTCTTTATAGTGCTGCACCTCTTTTTCAAGCACCAATCGTTCAAGCTCCGAGTGCGCATACCACAGAATTGTACCACCGGGTGTCTCATATACCCCTCTGGATTTCATGCCGACCATTCTATTTTCAAGTAAGTCAATCACACCGACACCGTGTTCTCCACCAATTTTATTGAGTGCTGATAATATTTCCTTTCCAGACATTTCTTTGCCGTTGAGCTTGATTGGAATTCCTTTGAAGAAATCAATTTCAACCATTTCAGGCTCATCCTTTGCATCCTTTAATGTTTTAGTCATCATTAAAAGCTCTTCCATCTTGGGCTGTTGCTTCACATCCTCGACATGTCCACCTTCATGGCTAATATGCAATAAATTCTGGTCTCTGGAATATATTTTTTCTTTTGAAACCGTCAACTTGATGTTTCTCGCGTCAGCGTAATCTATTGCATCTTCTCTTGATTTAATGTCCCAAAGTCGCCATGGCGCAATAATTTTGATTTCAGGATCTATTGATGCGATTACGGTTTCGATACGCACCTGATCATTACCTTTTCCAGTACAGCCATGTGCAATATATTTTGCGCCTTCTTTATGTGCCACGTCAACTAATGTCTTTGCAATCAAGGGTCTTGCAATCGCTGTTCCCATCAAATACTTGCCTTCATAAACTGCATTGGCCTTGAGCGCGTCAAAGACATAATTTTCTACAAATTCATCCGTCACATCCTCAATGTAAATCTTGCTGGCACCTGCCATCAACGCTTTGGCTTTAACCTCTAACATATCGTCTTCTTGACCCACATTGACGCAACAAGCGATAATTTCAAAATCATAATTTTCTTTTAACCATGGGACGATAATAGATGTATCTAATCCTCCTGAATAAGCTAAAACAACTTTTTCCTTTTCCATCTTCATTTCCTTCCAATCCTTTTTATAGTTTTTCGATAAAATAAATGACCTGCATGCAAAATTGCATAATTATACAGATTAAATTTTTGATAATCTATATAAAAAAATCCACCTCTATAACAAGAGGCGGATTCTATCCACGATACCACTCTAATTGAAGCCATCTGCTTCATCTCTTTCATGTTAACGGTATTTAACCGTGTTCCCATACTCTGTTCCTGGAACAACTTCATGAGTCCTATTCTGTTTGCTTCCACCACCGAGCTTTCACCACACCCCGGTTCGCTGACGCTTCCGCCAAACATACTTATCTCAATCATTAGTGCTAATATTGAATTAATATGGATTATAATATATATTTATACCTATGTCAACACTATATTTCAAAAAAAATTCAATATTTTTGAATACTTTCAGGAAATCGTTTCCGTCACAAGCTACAGAAGAGCTATAAATACAGGCACCAAAATCGGCACCATCAGGGACATCATCAATCCACTGACAAACGCCACTACAGCTGTTTCCGCGTCCGTATTTCTGGTAATGATAGGAAGCGTTGTATCCATCGAGGTCGCACCTCCGAGAGCAACTGTTTCAAAATAACCTATTTTTTTAGCTGTAAAAGGAATAAAAACGATGGCCAAAATTTCACGAAAAACATTGGTCAAAAAGGCTATTGTGCTCAGCTCAGAAGAATACGGAGCAATTAAAACAGGTGCGAGAGAATACCACCCAAACCCGGAGGCGACGGCAGCACCCTCCAACAATCTCATGTTGAAAATAGCGGCAATGATTATTCCGCCAAAAATACACCCAATTGCAGCCGAAACAGGCACCAACAAGATTTTAAAGCCCAGAACCTTGAGATGTTGAAACGCTTGCTTATTTCTTCCGATATCAATACCCACAAAGAACAGCAGCAAGCTTAACCCAAGGGATAAAAGCTGATCAGTAACCCCGTAGAAAGAGGGTTCGAAAACAAATCTGCCTGCTAATACCCCCAAAATTAATATGACAATTATCTTAACGGTCATTGGCTTCCCCCTTTGAGCTTTTGATTAAAAAACGATCTGCTAAATGAACAAATAAAATACCTGACAAAATAGTGCCGATAGCATATAAGAAAGCCTTGAAACCAATGGTCCCCAATGCCTCTAAGACTTCCTCATCAAGCCCTAGTCTCAAACCCATAACAAAAATTAACATGTACAAGAATACCATCTGCATCTGACCTGCTTTTTTAATCAGCTTGTCGTGAATAATACCCTTGTAGCTGAGAAATCCTCCGACGATTAATAGCACTAAATAAAGCCATACACTGTTAAACATCAAACCACCTCTTTATATGAAATAACCCACTAGAACAATCAATCCAATATGCACCGGATAAAACAAATATGAGATGTATCGATTGATTCTGATATATTTATATTCTTTATATATGAACGGCAAAGCCATCACACAAAATACCTGCAGGTACATCTGCCAGCTTATATATCCCGCCTGCAAGGCATTAAGCGAATTATAAAGGAGCGTTAAAACAAGAATCAAGCCATAGACTTTGCGTTTTTCATCGGCAAATAGATAGAAAATTAGAATAATGAGCAAGCCATACGCCCCATAATCCATATGGACCACGTCGGCTAAAAACAAAACCACCACCCAGAGCAAATTACCTTTTTCGTAAAGTCTGAGCATCAGCAATGCCATAAAAAAAGTAAACATAACATTTAAATAAAATGTCCTGTAGGAGAAAAAATAGAAAGGAATTTGGCTAATCAGGGCAAAGATTAACATCCTCACCATATATCGATTGATATCTGATGTATGTTTATAGCCCATTGCGACATAATAAGCAAAAATAGGATAAGCAATCCTACCTATGATTCTCATGATAAAATAAATTTCTGTGCCACGCGGAACCAGAAAATAAGCAACATGGTCGATGAGCATGGTTACCATTGCGATGACCTTCAAATAATCACTTTGTCTTCTGTTATTAACGGATTGGATAGAATGATCCATAAAGCCTCCTGATGATTGTTTTGCCTTTTACTCCATCATTATAGAGCATTCACCGCTTTATTGCAAAGAAAACAAAGGCAAGCGTTTTCACCGCTCAACGAGGGTTGCGCAATTTATTAAATTTTGTTAATATATTTCTTATCAGATTTTTAATAATTTTAGAGAGGTGAAGCAATGTACAAAATCACGACCTATAATAAGATATCAGAAAAAGGGTTAAGCTTATTTGATCCAAACAATTATACGCTGACAGCCGATGACCTTACGGACGCCGACGGTGTCGTTCTAAGAAGCTTTAAGATGAACGACCTTGAGCTCCCCGAATCTCTCAATGCGATTGCACGAGCCGGCGCAGGATACAACAATATACCGGTAGACAGATGCTCCGAGCAAGGCATCGTTGTTTTCAATACACCAGGGGCTAATGCCAACGGCGTCAAAGAACTCACCTTGCTATCGTTACTATTAAGCTCAAGAAAAGTAGTGGATGGCATCAAATGGGTCAATTCGCTTGAGGGTGACGTTGAAAAACTGGTTGAAAAAGGAAAGAGTCAGTTCGAAGGACCTGAAATCGAAGGTAAAACATTGGGCGTTGTAGGTTTAGGTGCTATCGGTGTATTGGTTGCCAATCTTGGTATCAAGCTCGGAATGCGTGTCATCGGATATGATCCTTACCTTTCTGTTCAAAAGGCGCTTGGCTTATCATGGGATGTGAAGTATTCAACCTCTCTTGATTCATTGTTTGCAGAAGCTGATTACGTATCTTTACATATCCCGTTGATGGATAAAACGAAAGGATTTATGGACGATGAAAAAATCAGCAAAATGAAAAAAGGCGCAAGATTAATCAATATGTCAAGAGGCGGACTAGTCAACGACTCTGCCATATTAAAGGCCTTGAAAGAGGAAAGAGTCAGTACCTTTGTTACGGATTTTCCGACCAATGATTTAATCAATCAAGACGGCGTCATTTGCATTCCTCACTTAGGAGCTTCCACGCCTGAATCAGAAGAAAACTGCGCAACAATGGCTGTCGAGCAGTTAATGGATTATCTGGAAAATGGCAACATTACCAACTCTGTTAATTTTCCGGACTGTTATCTTGACAGAATGGTTAACACACAAAGAATAGTCGTACTCAACAAAAATGTTCCCAATATGATCTCTTCATTAACCTCTGTTTTCTCTCAATATAATATCAATATCACAGCCATGGTCAACAAGAGTAAAGGTAATTGTGCCTATAATATTATCGATATTGAGACAGAGCAAGACAGTAAAAAAATCATTGAAGACATCAAGAAAATTGAAGGCATTATAAAGGTCAGAACTGTTTATTAATTAAGTGCTTTAATTATTTTTGACCCACTGCACCAAAGTATCTGTATCCTGGACGGGCGGAAGCGTTATGGCTTCACCATTTTTAAAAAGCTTAATCGTCGGAAACGAAGTAATGTTATAGTCGGTCAGTAATGCTCCGGCCTCAGCTTTTTCAATCACACCGGCTTTCGCTTCGTCCGCCAGAGTTATGGCCGCAATATGAAAACTAGTCAGCGTCTCCTCGCTTAATTCACTACCTGATTGATAAAATAAGACAACGGCTTTCTTTTCATTTAAAATTTGCGCTTCAAAGCTTTCTTCATCCAAATTCGCCGCGCCTTGCTCCCTCTGAGCTGCATAAAGGTATTCTTTTACAAGTCCAAAGCTTTCAGCTAAGCTTTGATCTACTTTTCCTTCTGTAATTAATTCCTCAACAAGTGTTTTGGGACTGTCGAGCTTATTAGTCCCCAGCGCATTATATGTCACCATCACCAAATGGTATCTTTTCAAGTAATCCTCTGTTAACCGGAGTCCCTTTGTTAATTCTTTCATTTCGCCCAACCTAATAGCATTTTCATAGGCATAGGAAGGCTCATATCCCAAGGCTCGTAAATAGAAGGTCAGCAATTGCTGCATAGTCACGGGATCCTTCGCACCGAATTTGTTTTCCTTTGGAACAGTTCCCAGAGCTATGCCCTGTAAATAAGCCCTGCCCACAAAGGGTCTAGCCCAAGCGCTAACATCATCAAAAGGGCATTCGCTTTCATCAGCAGGCTCCCATCCCAATGCCGAAACAATCATCTTCATGGCTTCTTCACGATTCATATCGCCTTCCAAATTAGGATCATATGTCACTGTTGATACCCCATTAAACAATCCCAATTGATACAATATATTTCCATTCTCATAAGATTTTTGCAACACCTCTGAAGAATTCTCAGGATTTTCATCCGTCTCCGAGCTTGTCATGGCTTCCGTGCTTTCGACTGTTATCGTCGTCGTTTCAGTTGTTGCCGCCTCGGAGCTATCATCAACAGAAGGTTTGGAGCAGGCAACACTAAAAAGTATGATGACCGTCAACAGGCCTAGATATAATCGTTTCATCTTAAAATCCTCTCCTTGATTAACCCTATTATTCATTTAATTTTCTATCATTTTACTTATCTATCATTTTAACACTTCGCGGGCATACTTTCCACGACTTTAATAATTTTTTTAATGGCTACGTTCTTAAGGGTTGTCACACCTGCCAAACAATGATATAAATGTAATAGCCGTAATAACGATAGGGAGAACCTGACGATGAAAAAACTATTTAACCGTATTGCATGGCTTGCATTAATCTTATATCTGGCTTTATTGTTTGATCTTGTTTTCTTTCGATACAGAATTCATTTCACCAGTATTTCAGAAAGCCGTCCTTTTTCAGAATATTTGAAATATTCCTCTAATTTCAAGCCTTTCGACACAATTTGCCACTATCTCAGCAACATTGGAAATATTAACATTCACATTATTATAACCAATATTCTTGGTAATATAGCCGCTTTTATCCCTTATGGCCTACTGCTGCCTGTCGTGCTCAAATTTGATAAGATACGCTTGATGCTTCTACATAGCTTTTCCCTTAGTCTATTGATTGAGGTCATTCAGATGATTTTTCGCGTAGGTTCCTTTGATGTCGATGACATGCTGCTAAATTCCTTGGGAGGCTTTCTTGGATTCATGCTTTTGCAATTCATCAAAGAAAGCTACAAGCAATACCATTCATAAACAACGCCTTTGTCATCTTCTATCACTCTACCCCTATGAATTTTCTTATCGTCTTAGCTTCTGCTCAAGAATCTCCTTGACCACTCCCGGGTTTCCTTTTCCTTTGGAGGCTTTCATACATTGTCCCATCAAAAATCCAAAGGATTGTGTCTTGCCTGACGCAAAGTCTTCAATCGCTTGGGGATTTGAGGATAAAACCTGATCGACGATCGCCTCAATTTCATCCTTTGCACTAATTTGTTGGAAGCCTTTAGCGGCAATTATTTTTTCGACGGACGCTTCGGATGTAATAAGCGCTTCAAACACTTCTTTACCAGCCGTACGACTGATGGTGCCTTTTTTGATTTCAAGTATCAAATCTGATAGCTGCCTAGTTGTCAAAGGTATTTCCTTTTCAGTTTTGAGTACTCTCAATACTTCAGTAATAATCCAGTTTGAGGCCTCCTTCGGCTCGTTGGATAATTGAACTGTTTCTTCATAAAAATCTGCAACATATTTTTCCTCAATCAAAATATCCACTTCTTGTTCAGTCAGTCGGTATTTTTCTATCATCCTTTTTCTTTTAGCATCCGGCAATTCTGGGAGCGTGTTTTTGATGGCCTCTGCTGTTTCAGAAGCAATGATGACAGGCGGCAAATCAGGTTCCGGAAAATAACGATAGTCGTGTGCGTCCTCCTTGGATCTCATGGTGACTGTTCTTCCTTTAGAAGCGTCCCACCTCCTTGTTTCTTGGACAACCTTATGCCCCTCGCCGTAATGATAAAATTGCATCTGTCTATTTTCTTCCTTAAGAATCGCCTTGTGCACCTCTTTGAGCGAGTTCATATTTTTAATCTCAACCTTTGTATTGAGCTCCTGTGAACCATATTCTCGAACAGAAATATTAACGTCACACCTCATGGATCCCTGTTCCATTTTGCAATCTGAAATCCCTGAGTATATTAAAATCGCTCTCAGCTTCTTTAAAAAGGCTACGGCCTCGTCAGCTGATCGCATGTCTGGCTCGGTCACAATTTCAATTAATGGCACACCACCCCTGTTGTAATCAATCAAGGTGTATTCTGAATCCTCAAGATGAATCAATTTCCCGGCATCCTCTTCGATATGAATCCTAGTAATGCCAATCTTTCTTGCTCTATCCTCAATATCAAGGTCAATAAATCCTCCTGAGCATATCGGCAAATCAAATTGCGATATTTGATAGGCCTTTGGCAAATCCGGATAAAAATAATTTTTTCGATCCGTCTTGTTAATTAAATTTATTTTGCAATTCAGCGCGCTTCCGGCTTTTACAGCAAGCTTTACCACCTCTTCGTTGAGGACCGGCATGACACCTGGAAGACCGATACAGACTGGACAAGTATTTTTATTGGGCTCCGCTCCAAACTTTGTTGAACAAGAACAGAATATTTTTGATTTAGTATCAAGCTCTACGTGAATTTCCAAACCAATCACCGTTTCATAAACAGCCATCATTTCACCTCCCCAATTTTAGGAACTAAATCTAAGGCCAGTTCTTGCTCTAGACTGTATGCAAATTTGAAAAGCGTTTCTTCAGATCGATAGTTACCCATCAATTGAATACCTATCGGAAGTCCTGTTTGGCTAAATCCCGATGGAACAGAGATAGCCGGAATTCCGGCAATGTTGACATTCACGGTATAAGTATCCGCTAAATACATTGCAAGGGGATCTGCTGTTTTTTCTCCTAATTTAAAGGGTAAAACTGGCACAGTCGGAGAAATCACAGTATCATATTTTTCAAAAGCTGACTGGTATAATTTTTTGACCTTCTGTCTAAAAAGCATCGCTTTTTTGTAATAAGCCTCATAATATCCCGATGATAGCACGTAGGTGCCCAGCATAATTCTTCTCTTCACCTCGTCGCCAAAGCCTTCCGTTCTTGATTTAATAACTAATTCTTCATAGCTTGAGAATTCCGTCGTCCTATAACCATATCTCACGCCGTCATATCTTCCTAAATTTGAACTGGCCTCGGCGGAAGAAATAATATAGTAAGCCGATAACCCGCTATCAGTGATGGGCAAGCTGAATTCTTCCACCAAAGCGCCTTGTCTCTCCAATAAACTCACTGCTTTAAGTACGCTGTCCTTGACCTCCGGATGAAGTCCCTCTTGAAAAAATTCTCTCGGGATTCCTATTTTTAGACCTTTGATGCCTGATTTCATGCTCGTCGCATAATCCGTGGCATAACCCTTCTGCAAAGAAGTCGAATCCTTAGGGTCAAAGCCTTGGATAGCCTCTAATGCATAAGCCGCATCTTCTGTTCTTCTGCCAAAGGTACCAATCTGATCCAGTGATGATCCAAAAGCAATCAATCCGTATCGAGATACCGTACCATAAGTCGGTTTAACACCCACAAGTCCGCAAAATGAAGCCGGCATCCTGATAGAGCCTCCTGTATCTGAACCGTATGTTATCGGAGCAAATCCCGCAGAAGCTGCTGCTGCAGACCCTCCCGAGGATCCTCCCGGTACTCTTTCTAGATCCCATGGATTTTTCGTCTTAAAGAATGCAGAATTTTCATTTGAAGACCCCATCGCAAACTCATCCATGTTTAACTTTCCTAAAATCACAGCATCGCCTTGCCTTAATTTTTCAACAATGCCTGCGTCATAAGGCGGCACAAAATCACTGAGCATCTTTGACGCACAGGTTGTTTTGATGCCATTAGTGCACATATTATCCTTTAAAGCAACGGGGACACCCGCCATGAAGCCAAGTTCTTCACCGTTAGCTATTCTTCGATCTACTTCTCCGGCTTTTTCCAAGGCGGTTTCTTCGCATAAGGTGATAAATGACTGAATATCCTTGTCATATTTTCTTATTCGGTCCAAGTAACCTTTCACTAATTCTACGTCTGAAAATTTCTTTTGTTGAAGTCCTAATTGTATATCTTTTATCGATAATGCGGATACATCCATATTTTCCACCTCCTATTCCACGACCTTTGGTATTTTAATTGCCGTTTCCTGCATTGATTTTGTATTGGCGTATAATTCATCGGAATTCTTAAAGGGTATGGCCTCGTCTTTTCTTAAACGTAAAGGCTCGTCCTCAAAGGAATACATTTCTATTCCGGTAAGATTTTCTTGATTAATGGTGTCAAAGTGGTTCAAAATATTCGAAAATTCTTCGGCTTGTTTTTCGGCCTGCTCTGGGGTGAGCATTAGGTTTGATAATTTAGCGATATAGGCCACTTCTTCCTTCGTTACTTTCATACTGATTTCCTCCCTACTATTATATAGACACAAATTTGGTAAGCACTGTTAAATTGAAAAATTAAGGCTTCACGCGATTGATATCTCTCGGCAGTAGCGTGGCATGACGAATATTGTCCAAGCCTAGGAACATCATCGTAATTCTTTCTAATCCTATCGCTAATCCGCCATGTGGCGGCATGCCATATTTAAAGGATTCAAGATAAAAATCAAAGCTTTCAGGCTTCCCGCCAAATTTTATGATATTGTCAACCAATTGGTCATAGTCGTGTATTCTTTGTCCCCCGGTTGTGATTTCAAGTCCTTTGAAAATGAGGTCAAAGGATTTGGTCATTCCGTCGTGTTGGTCATCCGGCATGGTATACAGCGGTCGCTTTGACGCTGGATATTTGGTTAAAAACACAAAATCGGATTGATATTTTTCCTTGACGTAGGCGGCAAAAAGCTTTTCTCCTTCAGCATCGATATTGCCTACAGGAGATTTCTTGTCATAAACCTCTAAAAGAATTTGCTGTACCTCACTTAAAGGAATACGAGGAATCGAAACAACCTGCGGCAATTTGACTTTTAATAAAGCAAGCTCCTCTGCACAGCTTTTCTCCAGATGGACAATCATATCCTTGATCAATCTTTCCTCAAGATTCATGATATCCTCTTCACTGTCAATAAATCCCATCTCTAGGTCCAAGCTCACATATTCATTCAGATGACGCCATGTGCTATGAGGTTCAGCTCGGTAGGCCGCTCCAATCTCAAATACACGTTCAAAGCCTGCTCCCACCATCATTTGCTTATAAAACTGGGGGCTTTGCGCCATAAACGTTCGGGTGCCGAAATAATCTAGCATAAACACGTCTGATCCGCCTTCGGTTTCAATTCCGATTATCTTGGGTGTGTGTATTTCTGTGAAACCCTCTGATGTCAAAAAATTTCTATAGGCCTGAACAATCTCTTGCTGAACCTTGAACACGGCTCTTTTTTCAATTCTCCTCAAAGAAATAGTCCTGTAGTCAAGCTGCTTATCGAGAGAGGCATTCATTTCCCTCCCATTGATTGAAAAAGGCAATAAATCATATTTAGCTTCTCCCACAATTTCTAGGCGACTGACCATGACCTCCAATCCACCCGGCGCTTTCTCGTTTACCTTGACACGCCCATTGACTCTGACCGAGGCTTCTAGCTTGAGAGATGCGGGAATAAATGCTTCTTCCACAATCATCTGAATAACGCCAGATCGATCTCTCAAATACACAAATGAGAAATCCTTGAATTTTTTAATGTTGTGAATCCATCCATACAGTGTCACCTGTTGGTCTTGATTGCTTTTTAAATCTTTAATCCATAATCTTTTCATTGTTCCTCCCTAATATTTGCGATTTTCTTGTGGTTCTTTGTGAATACAAAAAACCCTCATCCTTAAATTTTCATTTAAGGACGAAGGTTGAATTCGCGGTGCCACCCTAATTAGCTCATAGCTCTCTTTCATCGGTACAGAATCATCGATACCTATCCGCTTTAACGTGCGGCTGACGTCCAAGTCTACTTTCATGAGATTTCGGTTGGAAACTCGAGGATGTTCTTCAGTAAACCTACAGTATCGGACTCTCACCATCACCGACTCGCTAAGACCTTTTTGTTTACTTACTCTTCCTGTCATCGTTTTTGTGTAAAAATAATATTGAAATGATTATAAAAGATTTAATTCAGAATGTCAAATAAAAAATATTGAATTTTTCTGAATCTCTCTTAACAAAATTTGATCATGTCCTAATATAACAAACTTGATTATGTCCGAAGGCAAAGAATAATATATACTAGTATCACCGTAAATAGACTAAAAATGACTGTATGCAAAATATAACTTCAAAATATCAGAACGATGGTTTATAATAAAAGACAATAGTTTTTATTGGAGGTCTTATGTCGGTTCATATCATTCAAAATAAATCTTTTATACTTGATGAGGAAAAAATTAGCGTCTATCTAAAAATTAAACCCGATACCTTTATGCATCTCAGATTGAAGGAGCTCATCACTGAAGCTCAAAATATAGGTCAACCCAAAGGCATATGGACCGTCACTTATATCGATGAAAAAGGATCTGATTACATACGTACGGGACCTATCACCTTTAAGAGCCATCTATTGAGAACCAATCTTTCTGAGGCCAATAGATTCTTCGCCTACGTTGCAAGCTGCGGACAGGAATTAGACCAATGGTCATCCACATACACAGATTACTTAGACGTCTTCTTGATTGACGGTATTCTCCAAGAAGCTTGTCATACAGCAGAACAGCAAATATTTGAACAGATTCAAAAGAAATACAATCTATCAAAATCAAACACAATGAATCCGGGTTCTCTGCCACAGTGGCCTGTCAGCGAGCAGAAGAATTTATTCCAATTATTTGAAGGGAAAGAAAAAGAGATTGGTGTTGAGCTTTTGAGCTCTTATCTGATGACCCCTGTCAAAACTGTTTCCGGCATCCGCTATGAAAGCCAAATTGATTTCAGCAGCTGCGAGCTGTGTCCCAAATTAGACTGCCCCAACAGAAGCAAAAAATATACGAGGTGACCCATGTCCATTATTCTTGGTATTGATACCGGCGGCACTTACACAGATTCCGTCATATTTGACAAGCAAACCAAACAAATTTTGAGCTCATTTAAAACGCTCACAACCCATGAAAATCTTCTAATAGGCATTGAAAAAGCTATTTCTCAAATTCCAACCGTGTTGATAAATCAAATCAATGGCATTGTTTTGTCCACTACCTTAGGCACAAATGCCGCCGTAGAAGAAAAAGGAGGCTCAGTGGGCTTGATTTGTATTGGGCCGGAAATCAAAGAGACTTTACCGGCAGATTTATGCTTTTTCATTAATGGCGGTCATGATGTTGAAGGCAACGAAATTGCTAAAATTAATCCTTCAGACATCGCCGATGCCATAGACCAAATGAAAGGCAAAGTCGATGCGGTTGCTATTTCTGGTATTTTTAGTGTTCGGAATCCAAGTCATGAAATGATGGTCAAGGACGCTGTGAAAAAACAGCTTGAATTACCCGTTGTGTGTGGTCACGAAATCACTTCTTCTTTAGATTATCCGAAGAGAACCTTGACCGCATTACTTAACTGCAAGCTTCTTCCTGTCATTAATTCTTTGATTTCTGATTTGAAAAAAGTATTGGCTTCGCATAATATACATGCCAAGCTGATGATCCTAAAAGGAGATGGAACGGTTATCAGCGAAGGAGATGCCATGGCGCATCCCGTCGAAACTATTCTTTCAGGCCCGGCTGCCAGTATTGTAGGTGCCTCTGTTTTGACAAATCTTAAAGACTTTATTGTAGTCGATATCGGCGGCACGACCACGGATATTGCCATGGTAAAAGATGGGAAATGCCTAATCAATGACGAAGGAGCTACTGTAGGCAACTGGCAAACCAAGGTCAAAGCTGTCAACGTTGTGACTTATGGTCTTGGAGGAGATAGTGAGATTGCCATTAATCATAAAAAACAAATCACTATAGGACCCAGAAGAATATATCCTATTTCATTCATAACAGACCGCTATCCTCATTTGCTTTTAGAATTTAAAAGAATCAAACAAACATCACATCGAAATATTAGTTTTAATGATTATACCGCCTATGTCTTGGTCAAAAGCAATCGAAGCGTTACCTTATCGCAAATCGAAAATGACGTCATCCAATTACTTCAAGATGGCCCTCATTGTCTTTATTATCTCGCGGAGAAGCTCACTACCGAAACCTATAAAATCCACACCCAAAAATTGGAAAATTTAGGTATCATCAAAAAAACCGGGCTTACCCCAACAGACATATTGCATGCAAAGGGAGAATATATGGCGTGGAATAGGGACGGGGTTGATTTCTTGTTAGATACACTATGCGAGGAAAAATATTTGAATAGAGGCACCATCGCAGATGAAATATTTAAAGAGATAGAAAGAAAAGGTCTTAGAAGCGTTGTTGATGCTCTTTTTAAATTTGATAACAGCCCTATGCGTTTTGTGGAAGATCATGTAAAATCTGTTTTCTTTGATCAATTGTTTTTGTCAGGAAATCATCTGAGCCTGTCATTGTCCTGTCATCTTCCAATTGTAGCCATCGGAGCTCCGGCCAAAGCTTACACAAGAAATCTTGAAAAAGACCTCGGCACTCAACTTATTGTTCCGGAGCAATACAGCGTAGCCAATGCCGTCGGAGCGGCCAATAGCATGATGGTTAAAAAAATCAAGGGAATCGTTAGAAGCTTAGATGAAGGCTTCGCTTGTTATCTCCCTTGGGCTAGAACAGCTTTTGAACATTATGAGGAGTCTGTCATCTATTGTGAAAATGAAATTAGAGCTTCTCTACAAAGCTGGCTTTCCAGTGAAAAACTGCTCAACCAAAAAACAGATATTATGATAAAAGAACATTTTGTGAATCCGGAAGATCGGCATGTATTAATTGAAACAGAAATTTGCGGCGAAGTTTTTGGGAATCCCGCATTCTAATCAAATCCTCATTCATATTGTATGCCCAAATATGATATAATAAGATAGTGTTGAAGCTTATCCACACCATTAATTTTCTAGTTTGTGAGGTTTTTATGTTTATCGAGATAGGATGGGTTACTGCTTTTTATATCATTAATATTCTTCTTGCGTTGGCCGTCATATTTCTGGAAAGAAAGGACCCCACCGCTACTTTGACTTGGGTTTTGGTCCTCTTATTCATTCCTGGGATTGGTTTTGTTTTTTATATTCTTTTATCTCAAAACTTTAGTCGAAAAAAACTATTTAAAATGAAGGTTGTTGAAGAAAAAATCTACGGTGCCTACATTGACCAGCAAAAATCAAAATATTTAAAAGGCCATGTTGTTGTCAATGATCCCGACGTGCAGCCCTATCAGGATTTAATTAAAATGAATCTTTTCCATAACAAATCCTATTATTCACAAGACAATGAGGTCTCCATATTCATCGATGGGGAAGAGAAATTTATAGCGGTCAAACAAGCCATCAAGGAAGCCAAAGACCATATCCATATGCTTTATTATATATTTAATAATGATGAATTAGGCAGAGAAATTCTTGAGCTTCTAGCTCTGAAGGCACAAGAGGGGGTCACGGTTAGGCTTCTCTACGACTCTATCGGTGGTCGAACACTGACGCCTAAAGTCCTTGAACCATTGAAGAAAGCAGGAGGAAAAGTCGGCGTTTTTTTCGATAGCCCTATCCCAAAATTCAATCTTAAAATCAATTACAGAAATCATCGGAAAATTATTGTTATAGACGGGAAAAAAGGATTTCTGGGCGGCTTTAATATTGGCGATGAATATCTAGGCAAAAATCAAAAGTTCGGCCACTGGAGAGATACCCACATCATGATAGAAGGTTCTGCCGTTAGAGATCTCCAAACAAGATTCATGTTGGATTGGCGAACAGCCTATAAGGATAATTTGAGCTTTGCTTACCGCTATTTTCCTGATTTGTCAGGCATAGGCACTACAGGTATACAAATCATGTCAAGCGGTCCCGATTCGCCCTATGAAAGAATTAAGCAAAATTATCTAAAAATGATCAACATGGCCCAAAAAAGCATTTATATTCAAACCCCTTATTTTATTCCGGATGCCAGTATTATGGAAGCACTCAAAATAGCTTCTCTGTCAGGCATTGATGTTAGAATTATGATTCCCAACAAACCGGATCACCCTTTTGTTTATTGGGCAACCTATCATTATGCGGCTGAGCTCTTGAAATACGGAAGCCGAATTTATACCTATGAAAACGGATTTCTACATTCAAAGGTCATGGTGATTGATCATGCTCTTTCATCTGTTGGTACTGCTAATTTTGACGTTAGAAGCTTTAGACTCAATTTTGAAGTCAATGCCATCATTTATAACTCTGCAGTCTCAGATGATTTGGCAGAAATTTTCATAAAAGATATCGAACAAAGTGATGAATTGACTTTACGCGTCTACAATCAACGCGGTGTCATAATCAAGCTCAAAGAATCCGTATCTAGACTTTTATCTCCAATATTATAAAGGAAGGTTGATGATGAAAAAATTATTAGGAAGAATTATATTGAATATGGTCGCCATATGGACCGCTGCCTATTTTATCGAAGGCGTCTCATACGTCGGACTCAAAGGTTTGTTTTTTGCGGCTATCGTTTTCGGAATCGTTAATGCCTTGGCTAAACCTATTTTGACGGTTATTTCCTTTCCGTTGACTATTTTAACTTTTGGATTGTTTCTGCTTGTCATCAATGGCATTACGATTGAAATCACGGCTGGTTTATCGGCTTTGAATACTGCTTCTTTTGCAGCTTCGGTCAAAGCAGGGATTATCATTACGCTTGCAAACTGGATTCTGCAAGGAATCTTCAATAAAAAAGAGTAAGCCTATGGAAAAATATTTAGTCATTTATAACCCTTCTTCGGGAAAAGAAACCGAACAACAAAAAATCTTTCAAATTGCTCGTGAATTTTTAATGAATCATGATGTCAGCATCACCTTTGTTTCTACAAAGAAAAAAGGTGATGCTGAAGAAGCTGCCATAAAAGCATGTATCGATTCTTATGATTTGATTATTGCGTGTGGCGGAGACGGGACAATCAACGAAGTCGTCAACGGCATCATGTATTCTCCATGCAAAACAACTTTGTCTATTCTGCCATCCGGCACCATCAATGATTTTGCAAAATATATGCAATTACCCGTCAATGTTCAAGATTTTGTTAAAATGCTAAAAAATAAAAAAACTAAAAAAGTAGATGTAGGAAAAGTCAACGACCGTTATTTCATTAATGTGGTGTCTGGTGGTGCTTTTACCAATATTCCCCACGAGGTTCCTAGTGATGTCAAAACCGTCTTAGGAAAGTATTCCTATTATTTCCAAGCGGCAATCGAAATCCCTAATCAAATTTTCAAATCTTACCGATTAACGATTGAAACCATTGAAAATAAGATGAATTTAGAAGCGCTCATTTTTATTGTCAGCAATACACCGAGCATCGGCGGTTTTAAAAGACTTTCACCAGATGCAAAGTATAATGACGGATTGTTTGATGTCCTCATCATTGAAAAAGCCAGCCCTTTAATTTTATTAGAGATCTTTTCCGGCATCGCGAGCGGGGATCATGTCTATCATCCAAATGTACATTATTTCAAAACCAGTGACATTACCATCCACTCCGAAAACGAATTAATTGTTGA
>JAFGVC010000139.1 GCA_016938195.1 Tissierellales bacterium
TTGCTAGCTCTCACGCCACAAGAGGCCAACTCCATTCCTTTAACCTGGAATATATATTTTTCAGCTTCCGGTCCTATTTGTCGGGCCGCTCTCAGCGAACCTTCTGCAAGGACATCTCCATATCCTTCTCTCATGGCAATCATCTCTACCATTTTTACCATGCTCTTAGCATTACCAAACTCTAACTTAATCCCGCCGGTTGTTTTCTCGTCAATTAATCCTTTTTCATACCATTCCATGGCTGAAGCAATTGTCTGACCGGCTGAAATCGTATCCAATCCCATTCGATTGCAAATATAATTAGCCATTGTAATTGCATTCAAATCATCAACAAAACACTTCGAACCAAAGGCCCCGATCGTTTCATATTCCGGTCCTCCTCCGGATTCTCCTTGATATTCGCCTTGCTGAATTTCTGTATGTCTTCCACAAGCGATTGGACAGCCATAGCAAGCCCAAGGCTTAACTTTGAGAGTTTCATGGTAAGCCGCATGTCCAATCTTGTCCATTGCATCAAAGGTTGTGAATTGCCAGTTCTTAGTCGGAAGAAGTCCTAATGCGTGTATGGAATCCGTAAACGAAGGCGTACCAAAAGGCTTCAGCTCTTCTCTGACAAAATCTTCAGCGTCTAATTCTTTTCTAGCCCGATCAGCATATTCATCTAACATGCCTAAGTCGTCAATGTGCAATTTCGCACTTCCAAAACAGGCTAAAGCTTTCAAGTTCTTACCACCCATGATAGCACCCGCGCCACCTCTTCCGGCGGCTCTGTGTCGATCAATCATAATCGCAGAAAACTTGACTAGCTTTTCTCCTGCAGGTCCTATTTCTGCAATTCTTACTTTATCATTTCCCAATTCTTGTCGAATTTTATCCTCAGTTTTTTCTGTATCTAATCCCCAAAGATGCGTTGCATCTCTAAACTCCACTGTTGAATCATTGATATAGAGATATACTGGTTTTTCGCTAACCCCTTCAATGATGATGACATCGTATCCGGCTTTCTTGATCATTGGAGCTAAATGTCCACCCACATTAGTAATTCCAATGGTTCCGGTTAGAGGCGATTTGTAGCCGATACACAATCTTCCTGAGCAAGGAGATTTAGTGCCTGTCAATGGACCAGTCGTAAATATAAGCTTATTTTCCTTGCTGAATGGGTCCATGCCAGGCTTTTGATGATCATACATAATCTTAGCCGCAAAGCCTTCGCCACCAATATAATCCTTGTACCATTGCTCAGGTATTGCCATTATTTCTGTCTTTTGTTCACTTAAATCAATTCGTAACATCTTCCCGTGTTCAGTTCCCATTTCATTTCCTCCTTAATTTTTCTTTTTAAATTAGATGAGCTCAATCCTATAGTCCCAAAAATATAGCAAAGGAGCATATCCATATTGATGGATATGCTCCTTTGCAAACATGGCAGGCTAAAAAATCTCTTTCTTAACCTATGGTTCTACCCTTCCATTTATGCTTCCCATTTTGCAGGAATAGTAGAATCGGAGCTTCTATTTCCTGTTAATGACATTATAAACCTTACAGTAACTATAATGTCAAGCATGGGTTAAACTTTTATCGGTATTTGAAGCCTGATAAACATATTTCTGATACTATTGCAAAAAAAAGGTAGCTCTGTGATGACCTCACAAATATAATCCCCATCTATTTCAAGGTCGTTTTCTGAAATGAAGTCAAATAGCTTTTGAGCATACTCTTGCTCGTTGCTAAAACCTTCTTCTCCCTTAAAAGAAATACAGGCATAACTACCGGCGGGTATAGTCTCAGTATGATTATTTTCGGAAGAAGCATCATCCAGAAAAACAAATATCTCAGTTGAGTAAAAATTGTTTTTCAAAATATTCTCTTTGCGAATAATTGAACCTACATTGCAAAAGTAAACAACCGGGAGCTTCTCTAGCATAACTTGCTTTTTTAACTTTCTGAGAATAAATTCATAGGTTCTCATATCACTCTCATAAATATTGACTTTTCCATCAAAGCAGAATATTTTTCTCTCGCTAAATGCTCTGATTTCAATTTCTTTCTTTCGAGATTCCTCTCGATATTCCATAATATTATGCTTGAATTTCAAAGTAGCTTTTTCAATAAGCGCAATTTCCCTCTTCTTTTCAGATATCCACAAGAGTTGTTTTTCAATATTTTCTTCAATTAATCGGATATCCTTTTTCTCAAAAAGCTGTCGGATACTGTCGAGAGACATGCCCAAAGATTTCATATGATAAATCAAATCTAGCTTGGCACTTTGATTGATATCATAATACCGGTAACCTGTCGCATCGTCAATCCATTCCGGATGTATCAATCCAATTTGATCATAATATCTCAAGGTTTGAGAGGATATATTGTTTAATTTTGCCATCTCTCCAATGGTAAGTCTTCTCACAAGAAACACACCTCTTCCTTTCACAGAAATTATTGCAATCTATTTTTTGTTTTCTATCATAATCGTCCATCTTCCAATCGTTTCAAAGCCTAAACGATGATAAACGCTCCCTGCCTTTTGATTGTCATAAAAAAGACATAACGTCTTGTTCTCAGCGAGCACATCTCGACACAGCCTTGACAGGCATTCTGACATCAGACCCTTTCCTCTATATTCCTGCAGTGTGGCCACTGCAACAATCATTGCAGCCGATGAGCTTTCAGCCGTTGTCTGAGCGGTAGTCAATAGGCGTCCCTCACTGTCCTCAATATAATAGACACGCCCAGAGCCGGAAATAATATTATGTCTTATTCTTTCAACTGAATTCGTGTCTGTGTCCCTAAATTCATCAATCTTGTCCAGCAAATCATAAACTCTCTTTGCGTCCTGAGGTTGTGCCATCTTGACCCTATCCTCACTCTTTTCCTTTGATAACATAAGCTTTTCGTCCGTATTCAGTTCACAGAAATAGGTCGACTTGATTTTCGGTGAATTCAGTAAATCCTTGAATCCTGACACAATACTTTCCTTTCCGGAAATCATCCTTTTTTCTATATCTGAACCGATAATATCCCTAAACTCCTGAGTATCGAATTGACTGTCTCTAAAATACGGAATGAAATTCTCATGAAATTTCAAAAGCACGCCGTTCATTTTGCCTACATCGTCATAACTTCCCCAAAACACAACATTCTCATTTTCAAAACCATAGCATTCAATATCACCAATCAAAAATAGATTGAAGGCCGCCTCAACACACAAAAAATCCAATACCTCATCCTTATCATCAAAGCCTAATTTTCTAATCATTTGTTACTCTCCTGTTATATTCTCTCGGCAAAAACAACTGACAACATGGTCATTTACGAGACCCACAGATTGCATATAAGCATAGCATATAGTGGACCCAATAAATTTGAATCCTCTTTTTTTCATATCTTTGCTAAGCGCATCACTGATGTCTGTTTTTGCGGGAACTTCATTCATTGTTTGCCAGTAATTAATCATAGGCTTGCCTCCGACAAAACGCCATAAATATTGACTAAAGCTTCCATATTCTTCAACAACTTTTTGGAAGCAAATAGCATTCGTTCTTACGGAAAAAACTTTAAGTCTATTTCTAATAATTCTTGAATCTTTAGATTTGGCTTCAAGCTCTTCATCTGTGTATCTCATGATTAGATTTCTATCGAAATCATCAAACACTCCTCGATACCCTTGTCTTTTGTTCAATATCGTTCTCCAGGAAAGACCGGCCTGAGCCCCTTCTAATATAAGCATCTCAAACAAATGGTCATCATCATAAGAAGGCTTTCCCCATTCATTATCATGGTATGCACAATAGATTGGATCATCGCCCGCCCATTCGCATCTTATCACCCGTTTATTAATCATCTTCCCTCTCCTTTTCGGCCATTTCTCTGGCAAACAAATCACAAATATCGTTCTCGAAATGTTCAGAATGTCCCTTGATCCATTCAAATTCTATCAATTTACCTTCTGTTATATTATCGAAGTGTTCCCAGTGTTCTCTATTTTTAACCGGTTCACCATTAGCAGTCATCCAATGATTCAACTTCCAATTTAATATCCATTCCGTTAGCCCTTTTCTGACATATTGGCTATCTGTGACAAGCCTGATTTTATCAACTTCCGCAAGTAATTCAACGGCCTTGATTGCCGCTAGCAACTCGATTAAACTACTACTTTTTTCATTCGTCTGAAACGAAAAAATTTTATAATTTCCCTCCGGATATTTAATCAAGGACGCATATCCTCCTTGACCTATTTTATCTAAAAAACATCCATCCGTGAATGCTTCCCAAATAGGCCTATCCTTACGGTCCGTGACATAAATGTTTGGCTTCAACCCTCTCTTATCCAGTGCAATAATTCGACTCCGATCATTAAATGCCGCAACATCCTTCTTATCCCTTATGGCAAACGTCAGCTTAAAACCAACAAAATAAGTATCCTCTCTTTTATTATGCAAAATTTTTCTGAGCTGGTACTCGTTACGTTTTAGCACATCAGAAATAGGATGACTTTCTTCTATTCCTATGATTCTAGTATGCAAGTCATAGGTTAGAAACACAGACGAATTTTCATCGTAAATCTTCAATCGAAATATACGACCTATCCGGTCTACAATCTCCATCTGATAAACCAGCATTTCCATAAAATCTCTCCTCATAACCATTAACTCGAAAAAATGATGACTTCTTTCATAGAAAAATTATATGTCATAAAAAACGATAATTCAATCTATATCTCAAGTCAAGGAGTCTATAAGAAAACAGCCAAAACAACTTACCTCAATTAATAAAGGATTTATTGCTTTGACTGTAAAAAGATAATTAGTTCAATCTTTACGGCATCTTATGGGTAGCAGGAAATCTTCTATACGCGGACTCCATCAATCTTCCTTTATTGACAATATGCCTTTCATATTTTCCTCTGCAAAAAACACCTACAGGGTCAGTGCCTTCAAATTCAAGAAAAACCTTTGCATTTTCAACACGTACAACTTTAATCCGCAAATTAATTGTTTCACCTACAAGCGTTGGCTTTTCGTGAGACAATTCTATGCGCGTACCGATGGTAATATAATCCGAAGGAAGCAGTTGATCCAACATTTGGCTTGACGCATCAATGATTGAATTGATAATTGAGGTTGTTGATACAAGATAGTATAACTCAATTGACCCGGGTGATTCCGAAGTGTCTGACGCATTGGTAATCTTTCGGTAATCCATTACCATGCCTTCTTCAATATTATGATTAATCATAATCAGTTACCTCCATTCTACATAATCGTTCCAATGGGCTTCCTGTGCGTGATGCAATTGAAATGTAATTGATTCTATATTTATTATACCACTTTTCCCGCTGTATGTGAACTACTTAGCGCGACAGATATACCAAGCCGCTCTCTTATCAACATCGACAACGCGAACATCACAAGGGTGTCTCTCCATTTCTTCCCTTACATCCCTGATAAAATTAAAATAATCGCCACCTTCAAGCCATTCAATCAGAGTTGTCATGAGAGCACGTTGGCCATTATAATCATGTAGAATCACATATTCCTTAGCAATCCGCTTCATTTCTGAGTACATCACCTTTCTCTCATGTGCTTTTAACCCGTGAGCCACATATGAAGCTATTACAATATCGAAGCTATTATCCTCAAAGGGTAGTGATTTCAACACATTCGCCTTAACGTACTTAATGTTGCTATTTTCAGGTTTGCTTGACGCAATATCAAGCATCCTCCGAACCGGATCCACTGCAGTAACCCTCAATCCTTTTTCATTAAAAACAGAGCTCAATGCGCCTGTACCACAGCCAATATCTAAAATATCATGAAATTCCTGCCAGTTGAACTCAGATTTAACTTTTTCCAGTATTCCCTGATAATGTTTTTTTTGAGATTGATAAAACCATCCATAAATCGGTGCTATCACATTGAAAATAAAATATCCTTTATCCATTTTTTTACCTCTGTCTTTCATCTGGTAGTGTCAAGTTAGACACTCCTATTATTTATTTAAAGCTTATATTTTCAAGGGTTTCATTATTTTTTTAACAAAAATAACAA
>JAFGVC010000140.1 GCA_016938195.1 Tissierellales bacterium
TATTGAAATAATGGGGTTAAAAATTGAAATTGCTAAAATTCGCTAATATTTGCGGGGAAAAAGGACCCGTTTTTCACCGGTCTCAAAACGTCCCCTTGACTTCCTTGACCTTGTCCCTTGTAATATCAGAGATATTTTTGCATCCCGTCATCAACATCGTATCTTTTAACTCAGCAATAAGTTTTTCAGCATAAAGTTGAACTCCCTCTACGCCTCCGCCAACAGCCATGATGACAAAAGTTCTGCCGATAAGTACTGCATCCGCTCCAAGTGCAATCGCCTTGAAAACATCTGCACCTGTTCTAATTCCTCCATCAACAAAAATCTTGACGCTATCGCCAACAGCTTCACGAATGCTTGGCAAAACCTCTGTCGTCGCAGGGGAATCATCCAAAACCCGACCACCGTGGTTCGATACAACAATGCCATAGGCACCTGATTCAGCTGCTTTCAAAGCACCTTGCGGTGACATAATCCCCTTAATAATGAACGGAAGTTGTGTATAATCAACGATAGCCTTTAAATCCTCAACTGTTTTCGAATAAACAGGCTTGCCGGATTTCGCAAGATGCACTAGACCTGCAGAGTCTATATCCATTGCAAATGCCATAACGTTTAAATCTTCTATGATTTTTATTTTCTCAAATACCTTATCCACCGCCCATGGCTTAAGTGTAGGTATCCCCCATCCCTCAACTTCTTTAAGCGGCAAAAGAGGCTCATTAAAATAATCATCGTTGGCTCCGTCACCCGTAAAAGCAGCTATCCCTGCACTTTTAGCTCCAAGTAGTGTTCTTCTATGATACTCACCTTCGGAAATTTTCCCACCGTAGTTGATATCCATGCCTCCGATAGGTGCGACAAAAATGGGTGCCTTGAAATTTCTTCCAAAAAAACTGACCGATGTATCCTGTCCCTCCGGTTTATAGATCATATCCATGACCACTTTAACACTTTTCAGATACTCGTAATTTCTAACAAAGCTCTCTCCTGTTCCCTTTGCCCCAACACCAGGAACCCATCCTCTACAAGCTAATCCGTTGCATTCTTTGCAAACAAGACATTGGGGAGAAAGTATTTCTTTAGCTTTTTCTCTAATTTCATTGTAATCCATCTTAAGCCTCCTTGATATTGATTTTTTAGCAAGAGGTGTTAATTTTCATTCTATATCTTCAAACAATGTCTTAATCGATTGGGAATTGAGTATTTATGAAAATATCTTCAATTTCATAATTATTTTTAAATAGCTTCAGACACGCATCTGCTACACTACTATCATATACAATCCCTTTATTAGATTCGATTTCTTTAAGGGCACATTCAAGTCCAATACTTGCTCGGTAAGGGCGATGAGAAGCCATTGCTTCCACTACATCGGCAACTGCTAGAATATTAGCTTCTAATAATATCTGGCCCTTTTTTAACCCCCTTGGATATCCACTTCCATTCAACCTTTCATGATGTTGCCATACTATTTCTGCTACCGGCCAAGAAAAATCTATATTTTTTAATAAATTGTATCCTGCGCAAGTATGTTCTTTAATTATTTCAAATTCTAGCGGTGTTAATCGAGTAGGTTTATTCAATATTTCAAATGGAATTGCTATTTTTCCAATATCGTGGAGATAACCTGTGATTCTTATTCCGTCAGCTATTCGATTTTCAATATGCATTTCTTCGGCTATTGCTGCTGCCAAATTGCCTACTCGGCGTTGGTGTCCTGCGGTATACAAGTCTCTAAGTTCCATCATATTATTCATCACTTCTATAATGCTTTGCGTTGTTTGTTGAAGGGCTTTGGTGCGTTTATCAACAATAAGCTCAAGACGCTCTTGATATTGTTGATTTTCTAATTCCAACATATTTTTTTGCTTCAATGTATTCCTCAGAAAAATAGCTTGATTTACAATTTTATAAAGATCTATCTTTGATATTGGCTTACTTAAATAATCATAGGCCCCTGCTTTTAAAGCCTTTACCGCTGTATCCAAGGAAGGATCTCCGGTCATAATTATGACCGGAATATCTAAGGATTTAATCTTTATTTTACGAAGTAATTCAACACCTGAAATCTTGGGCATGACAATATCTGTCATCACCAAATCATATTCATTCTCAATAAATAAGTCTAAAGCTTTATTTGCACTTTCTGCCGCGTCAACTTTATAACCCTCCCGCTCCAAAAGAATTTTCAAACTCGTGCGAATACTTATTTCATCATCTACAACCAATATGCGGCCCTTATAATTATATTCCATACGGCCCCTCCCCGAGTTAAATTTCATGTCCATTTATAAATTCCATCCATTATCGACAGGCAAATCAAGATGAAAGCGTGTAAATTTTCCAATTGATGTTTCGAAAGTCAGATTCCCGTGATGATCTTTAGCTATTCCATAGCTGATAGGCAACCCCAATCCCGTTCCCAAATCTTTAGGCTTTGTGGTGAAAAAAGGATCAAAAATTCTTTCGCGGATATTTTCAGGTATGCCATTGCCAAAATCCTCAACGGTTAGTCTTATCCACCGACGCCCTTCAAAGTTATATTTGAAAGCAGAAATGGTTATTATTTTATTTTCATGGGCTTCAGGATATTTAGCATTCAAAGCGTCTCTTGCATTTGTCAATAGATTCATCAAAATCTGTTGAATTTGCTGTCTTCGGCATTTTAATGCCGGAAGATCTTCGGTGATATTCAATTTGATTTCAATTTGGTCTTTTCTTATTAAAGCTCTAATCAGTGTAATTGTTTGGTTAACAATTTCATGAAAATCCGCTTTGCTGTGGGATTGTTTTTCATTTCGAGAAAACATAAGCAGATTCTGTACTATTTCAGCTATCCGGTGGCTTTCAGTCATAATTTCTTTGGCATAAGCCGAGCAATCACTAGTTGAATCTACTTCATCCAGAATCAGTTGGGCATAATTGATAATACCCGTAACCGGATTATTGATTTCATGTGCCACCCCACTAGCTAAGGTTCCGATAGATTCTAATTTTTGCTGATGACGCTCTTGCTGCAATTTTTGATCTCTCTCTTTTTCGGCCTTCTTTCGAATACTGATATCTCTTACATAAATCAATTCACCATCTTTCCCTTCAAATTTAATGGGTATAGCATTTATTTCCACATCAACGCTTTTACCATTTGCTAAGAGATAAGTGTGTTCCATATCGTGGATTGGTATTCTTTCCTCCAATAAACTTCTATAGTGATTTTCGTCTTCCGTTATAAATTCTTCATTTAACATTCCTAATAATTCAGTTGCCGCGCTATTTGAATAAACCAAATTTTTATCTACATAAACAAAAATACTGTCAGGGACTGTTTCAATCAAAAATCTAAAACGTTCTTCACTTTCTTTATATAGCTGCACTTGATTTTTCCATTTATTAATAATATCTGTATAAATAATTATTCCGCCAATGTCTCCATTAATGTCATACCAAGGACGAGCTTCCCACTTAGTATAGTCTACTGTGCCATCTTCCCTATAATAGGGATCATCATCAGCAGATTCTATAGCTCCGTTTAAAACACGCTTATGAACCTGTCTCCATTTCTCCGGTAAGTCAGGGAAAACATCATAATGGTGTTTGCCGATAATATCAGATTCATTAACACGATACATCTCTAAATATTTCTTGCTCACATATATATATTTCATGTCTTTATCATGCACAGCAACAGCGTTTGGACTGTTTTCGATAATATATTTAGTTAAACTATTCCACGCATGAAATTGTTTTTCGTTATTTTTTGTCTGTTTATTTAAACGTATTAGTGCGAATATACTTATCAGTAATAAAATAGCTGAAAAAGGTACGAGATAAGCGTCCAATGCTTTTCCTGATTCAGTCTCGACCAATAACATAATTGAACTGTGCTCACGTAAAAGCTTTGCGTTGAATTCTTTTCTAAAATCTATCTTTGAAGCTGCATAAGCGAAGAGATCCGTAGCCATGATGATTATAACCAAAATAATTATAACTGTTTTAATTTTATTTATAGATAAATATTTATTCAAAATTACCTCCGAGATGCAAAAATCTGAAGCGCAATATCTTGAAAAATTTATGCTTATATGAAATTATTCTAACACCTAGCTATTTATTTATCAATTGTTTTAAGCATATCTAATAAAACACCAAATAATCAAGCTGTGCTTCATCGTCTATCAAAAATGAATAGAATCAAAATCCATTGTGAAAGATTTGATTGGACATTTTGAAGAAGCAATTCTTGAATTGAATAACACCCCTGTGAATAAAGAGGTCTCAGCATTACCAATTACTTATTCAGGTTTGAATGGTGCACTTGTTATCTTAAGAGATATTGCAAAACGGAAGTTAGTAAAAAAAACAAGAGATGGGTCTTCATAGGCACGAGCAACAGAAGCTTGAGGCATTAGGAACGCTAGCAAGCGGAGGAGCACACGAGGATAAATACCCCCTCAATAGCATGCTGGATTATGCCGAATTGCATAATGATGATATTATTGAAGGAACAGGATTAGACCTGTCGATTAACCTTGGGCTTGTCAAGGATCACAATGGAATCCTTCATTTCGAGTCGGAGGAAGGAAAATACACAAGCTTTATTTTAGACTTACCGATAGACAATGAAATATGAAATTAAAATCGAAATCCTTCATTTACAAGACTTACTAAAACATCTACTATTTTCGGGTCATATTTAACCCCCTTGTGGTTTATTGGTAGTGTCAAGTTAGACACTCCTATTATTTATTTAAAGCTTATATTTTCAAGGGTTTCATTATTTTTTTAACAAAAATAACAA
>JAFGVC010000141.1 GCA_016938195.1 Tissierellales bacterium
ATAATGATAAATACGAAGCATTAATGAGTTATAATAAATTAAGAGCGCAGAAGACTTAAGATAAGGTTTACCAACTGTTTGAGCCTTAGGGCGAGTTGTTGGGAAATCCTTAATTCTTCGAGCTCATTTGATAATGTCCGAATGAGCTGAGTATTATCATTTAATACCATAATAACAAAGACTTTGTCAACAAACTGAATAGCCGAAGGGCTATTTTTTTATTTCAATCAATAACGCACTTTTTAAGTTTTCAAAGACATAATATCGCTCTGTTTCTACCAAATTTTCCTCAATAAACGCTTTCAAAATCTCTTCCTCATGTTTTTCAATGTGGTAGAACTCTTTAAAGAACCAGAAGCATTCCTCCATTGAATTGAAGACCTGAGGGAAATCGTATTTAATTTCATCCGCTTTAAACTTCAGATTTCTTTTACTTAGATAATCCATCATCGCATTGCCATCTTTAGCAAAAGACTTAATATTCCTTCCCAACCTACCTTCCAAAACATCACCCTTAAAATTATGTTGACTTTCATTAAAAGGGCTAACGATAAAGGCCTTCTCCTTGGCAAAATCAATGAATTTATCAAGATTTTCCTTGATTCCAAGTGCATTCCCACTAAAAGAGCTTAACACAAAGTCATATTGTTGTCCTTCAAAGCTAGAAAAAGGAATAGCAAAAGCCTCAAAATTGTCTATATTTTTTCGACTCGCCTTTGATGAAAGATTTAGTAGCATGTTGTAGGACGAATCCACACAAGTTATTTTTCGGCATTTTTTAGCCAGCTCAAGAGAAAATGCCCCTGTTCCTGCACCTATATCCAACCAGGTTTTATCGGCCATGTCTCCACAAGCAGCATAAATACGATCCAGAAAATTCTTTGGGTATTGAGCTGAATGATACTCAAGCGCTTTTTCGTACATGTTAATTCTGTTTTGCTTCCAATGGTGTGCTTTTTTACTCTTAAATCGGGCTCGATTATTTTTCAGAAATTGTATAGCCTCCTGATATATTTCTTGCCCGTTGTTTCCTGTAAGGAAAAGCGTTTTTGTGTCTTTTCTGTTTTTTAATGATGACAAAAATTCGTTCTTCCTGTTTTTAACAACACCCATTACCAATTTTTCACTGTCAAATGCTTTGACAATCTGTTTTTTAAACGCTTCCGCGTCTTTTTCTATTATTCCTATTTCGTCCAATACCGTTATTTCTCTGTTCTCAATTGAGTAGGCCACTAAATCAGTGCCAAATTCATCAAACACTTCCTTAGAAATCGTCGCACTAAATATATCTTTCCCTGAAAAAATATAAGCCACATTTTTCTTTTGATGAAAGTCGTTCAGTGATTTAATGAAAACATGGTGCCCGTCTGCGTCGTAGTCATTGCCCGAGGTATATCCTCCAATAGACATTTCCAGCTCTTCAAGTAAATTTTTTAGCATATAGGATTTGCCGATTCCTATTTCGCCTGATATCAATAAATTTTTCATGATAACCTCCTAAATTAAATGCCCACAAAAGTGGGCATTTAAAAACCTATTGGGGCGTCAGTTGTGCAATAATCATTTCAAATATTTCGCTATTGCTTTTCTTCATTGCAGGCTGCAATGCCCTGTTCGTTTTTTGGACAGTTCCATCCGTTCTGGTAAAGGTTCCTTCAGTTTCTGCGGCCCCCGCAAGAGGCATTACAAGATTAGCTTGCTTGGTCGTTGGCGTACAAAACAAATCGAATGCGATTAGATAATCCAATTTATGATAGTCAAATTCAGGAATATCTTCGCCGATACAAACTAAAGCTTTTAGATTTCCTTCCGCTACCTGAGCGATAATCTCTTTTCCTGATTTATTAAAGCCAAGTTCAAGAGCTCCTTGAGCATTTGCCTCTTTTTTAAGTGTGATGATTCCTCGATGTGGTTTATTGATTTTTCCGGTGAGTGATGCAATTTTCAAAATCAAATATTGTATCTCTGTTCCGACAGAAATCTCGTCAATCACAAATATAGGCTTGCGAGATGACTTATAGATGTCTGCAAAAGACTTCGAGCTTGAATCTAATTCTATGTCCTCAGTCATTTTTTCAAGTTTTTCATAGTCTTCATCTTTTGACTGCGCCTTTTCTTGCACTAACAAAGCCTTCAAAACCTTCTTGAAAAATAGCTCTAAGTCTAATTCCTGATAAGCCGTTTTTACAAATTTATCCAACCGAGTACCTGAAGACGAGATAGAAATAGTCGGTTTTTGTAGGTTTTTAATTTTCACACCCATCGGCACAAAATTTTCATAGACATCTCCAACTGAGATAATAAGCTCGGCGTTGTATAATTCATCAAACTTAGCCGTTGACTGAATTTCTATGTCTTTAACATTGGCTGATCCCGTCATATCGGTATCCAACGCTTGACTCATCTGCTTCAGTAATCCAAGCTCTTCATTGGTTAATTTCTGTGAAGCCAAAAATCCTATGCTATTTCTGCCATTCAGATATTTGATTGACTTTAACTTTGATGTCATTTCCAAGATTGCGTCATCCAAGGTTACTTCTTTTGGTATATTTTTTGTCCTGATAACCGGATTTATAATTCTGTCTTCTCTGTTGATAAAGTCAAACTCAAATTTACCCTTTTGACATAACACCCCGTCATCCTTCAATCTATTAGGCTTTACTTTATAAATTTTTCTTCCTTCTGATTGATAAATGATATTGCATCCTAAAGAGCAGCTCCCACAAATGGCTTCGCTCTCTTCTAATTTCAAAGGAATCTCTTTATGTGTTCTAAGCTTCTCTTGGATTGCACCTACCGGACATACATCAATACATTGACCGCAAGAAATACAATCTGTTTCCTCAAGAGGTCTATTGAATTCCGGTGCTATAATAGCGTCAAATCCCCTGTCAACAAGACCAAGTGCTGTAATCCCCATAAATTCATCACATGTCCTAACACATAGACCACATTGGATACATTTATCAGGGTTTCGATCAATAAATTCATGTGTCTGTGGCTGGTAACGTTTATGATTGACTCCTAAATCTTTGTCCGTGTCAATTTGATCGTCCTCGGTATATTTGATTAACTGGCATTCAAAATAATCCTTACATCCACATTCCAGACATCTAGCTCCTTCTTTTCGTGCTTCTTCTTCTGAATGATATGTCACAATTTCTTCAAAATTTGATTTTCTAATCTCTGCCGATAAATGATGTACGGGTACTCTGTCTTTCTTTTCTTCAAGAATGAAGTCCAACTCTGTTAAATCTTTCTGGCTTACAATAACCGGTTCTCGATGCGGTACTATTTTCCCTTTCAAATAGCTATCTATCACCTTAGCTGCATTTTTTCCATCAGCCACGGCTTGTATAGCAATTTTTGGACCTCTGAGCGCATCACCGCCTGCGAAAATGCCTTTGACATTTGTTTCAAAGGTATATTCATCCGCTTCAATGGTACCCCATTTCGTCGTTTTGATTTCCTGGATATTACCCATGGTTACGTTTTGTCCGATTGCCGCGATAATATTTTTAGCTTGTATCGTTTCCATAGCGCCTTCAATAGGCTCCGGCTTTCTTCTTCCTGATGAATCCGGTTCCCCCAGTCTCATCTTCTGGCATAACAAGCCTGTTACTTGACCATTTTCTTCCAATACCTTCACGGGAGCTGAAAGAAACCTAAATCCAACCCCTTCCTCTTTGGCTTCTTTGATTTCTATTTTTTCGGCAGGCATCTCTTCTTCAGTTCTACGATAAACCACCTTAACTTCTTTAACACCTAGGCGCACACAAGTTCTCGCAACGTCCATAGCTGTGTTTCCACCGCCAACGACTATCACCGTGTCTCCTAGCTCCATCTTTTCATTCTGTGTCACTTTTCTTAAGAAATCAATCCCACCAAGAACGCCTTCAGTCTCTTCACCCTCGCATCTCATGGATGAACTCTCCCATGCTCCTATAGCCATAAAAGTCGCATCATAATGCTTCTGCAAATACTTAATATTGATTTCTTCTCCAATTTTTGTATTGTAATGGAATTTTACTCCCATATCTTCAATCAATTTTACTTCCGCATCAATGACATGCTTGGGCAATCGATACTGAGGAATCCCATATCTCATCATGCCACCGGGCTTATCCATGGCTTCAAAAACCTCAACCTTATGTCCATCTTTGGCGAGAAAATAAGCTGCGGAAACACCGGCAGGTCCAGCCCCGACAATGGCTACTTTTTTTCCTGATTCCGTTAAAAGCGTGGGTCTGTATGTTTCCTCTCTTTCGTCAAACAGGTCATAGTCTGCGGCATATGTTTTTAAGTTGGCTATCGAAACAGGATCATCCACAAAATTTCGTCTGCACTCGCTTTCACAAGGATGCGGACATACCCGGCCTATACTGGCGGGGATCGGTAAATCTTGCTTAATTAGTTTGACTGCTTCCTTATATTGTCCATTTGCAATCAATCCTACATATCCCTGAACATCCGTGTGAGCCGGACATGCCATCATACATGGCGGTCTGCAATCTCCCCTATGATCCGAAACTAAAAGACTTAAAGCTGTTTTCCTAGCAGCTTTTGTTCTGTCTGTATGTGTCGTGATAACCATACCTTCTTTTACGGGTGTAGCACAAGCTCTGGCAAGCTTCGGTATCCCTTCGATTTCAACTACGCAAAGACCGCAACCACCATAAGCCTCCATTCTTTCATCAAAGCATAGATGAGGAATTTCAATATTGTTTTCTAGAGCCGCCTGAAGGATGTTTTTATCCTCAGTCGTTTTTATCTCTGCTCCGTTAATGTTTATTCTAACTATAGGCATTATTCTGCTCCCTTCTATTCAACTTTTACTGCGCCAAACTTACATGCAGTCAAACAATTTCCGCATTGGATACAAGCGTCCTGATCAATGATATGCGTTTTTCTGACAATACCTTCAATGGCATTAACCGGGCAATTTTTTGCGCATATCGTACATCCGATACATTTTTCTGCATCAATAGTATATGTGAGCAATGCCTTGCATTGTCCTGCAGGACATTTTTTGTCAATGATATGAGCCTCGTATTCACTCCTAAAATATCTCAGTCCTGTCAATACGGGATTTGGGGCTGTTTGACCCAGTCCGCACAAAGAGCCGTCTTTAATGCTATTGCCAAGTTGTTCAAGCTCGTCTAAGTCCTCTAGCTTGCCCTCGCCAATAGAAATCCTCTCTAAAATTTCCAACATTCTTTTTGTTCCGATTCTACAGTAAGTACATTTGCCGCAAGATTCTTTGCAAGTAAAATCAAGGAAAAATTTTGCGATATCAACCATACAAGTTGTTTCGTCCATGACAACCATTCCTCCGGATCCCATGATGGCGCCGGTCGCATTAATGTCTTCATAAGTTACAGGCGTATCGAGTAGCTCAGCAGGAATGCATCCTCCTGACGGTCCTCCAAGTTGAACAGCTTTGAAGGCTTTATCTTCTTTAATGCCGCCTCCAATATCAAAAATAACTTCCCTGAGAGTCATCCCCATCGGAATTTCTACCAATCCACCTTTTTTGATCTTTCCTGAAAGAGCAAATACCTTCGTTCCTTTACTTTTCTCTGTACCTACAGAAGCAAATTGATCCGCTCCGTTAGCAATAATCCACGGCACATTAGCCAATGTTTCAACGTTGTTTATATTAGTAGGTTCTTTCCAATAGCCGGATTGTGCCGGAAAAGGCGGCTTTAACCTCGGCATCCCACGTTTACCTTCAAGTGATTCTATCAGAGCTGTTTCCTCGCCACAGACAAAAGCCCCGGCTCCCTTCTTAATTCGAAGTTCAAAATTAAATCCCTTTCCTAATATGTTTTTTCCGAGATAATTTTTTTCCTTCGCCTGTTCAATTGCTTTTTCAAGTCTTGCTATCGCTAACGGATATTCAGCTCTGCAGTAAATGATTCCCTCATCTGCACCAATTGCATATCCACCGATTAACATGCCTTCAATCACTCGATGGGGATCCCCTTCAAGAACACTTCTATCCATAAATGCGCCCGGATCTCCTTCATCTGCATTGCAAACCATATATTTTTTATCACCCTTTGCTTTAAGTGCCGCGTCCCACTTAAACCAAGTAGGGAATCCAGCTCCGCCGCGGCCTCTAAGCCCCGATTTCTTTATTTCGTCTATAACCTGCTCAGGAGTCATATTGCCAAGCGTCTTTATTAATGCTTTATAGCCGCCTTTTTCAATATAGTCTTTTATTTTCTCAGGATTAATGACACCACAGTTTTCAAGAGCTATTTTGAGTTGCTTTTTAACATAAGCTGCCGGTTCAGCCTTTGAATAGAGAAGATACTCAGTTTTGGGTTCATGATTTTTGATATGACTGTCCAATATTTCAACAGCCTTCTCACGATCTACATATCCATAGGAATATACATTGTTATCCGTGACCACATCCATGATAGGTTCATAAAAACACATCCCCACACATCCTGTGGGCTCAACCACGAGGTCGTATCCGTTCTTTTCTTTTTCTTTTTCAATCTCATCCAGAACCTTTCGGCCGCCTGCCGCTATGCCACAACTTCCTAAACCTACTCTAATTATCATATTATGCTCCCTTGTTTTCATTTGCCCTCAACTCCTCTAAAATCTTGACTGCTTTTTTAGGGGTAAGATTCCCATAGGCTTCTCCGTTAATCATGATTACAGGAGCAAGACTGCAACACCCTAAACAGGCAACATCCTCTACGGAAAAAAGCAAATCTTCAGTAGTTTGACCCGGTTCTATCCCTAAATATTCACAAACTGCTCTTGAAATGTCCTTGGACCCATTAACATGGCAAGCTGTTCCTTGACACTGCAAAATCAGATATTTTCCAATTGGATTGAGTCTGAATTGTGTATAAAAAGTAGCCACCCCATAAATAGTTGCCTTTTGATTATCCGTTTTTTCAGCTAAGTATTCCATCGCACTTTGAGGTAAATAACCGTAAATCTCTTGAATGGCTTGCAACATATTAATCAGACTTCCCTTGACACTCCCATATTTCTCAATGACAGGGTCTATGAGCCTCAAGTCAATACCGGTTGCTACCTTTTGACCTGGACTTAATGAATCATTGCATTTATCACACATTTTTCTCTCCTTTTACATATTTATTTTATGTCATTTATTATTTATCTCGTTTTTGCTGCTAATGTTTATTATTATACAAAAATATTGATTTTTTTCCTACTGTTTTTTATCTTAATTTTAATATTTTGCAATGTTTATCAATGCAAAATAAACATCGATAACATCTTCAATTTATTGCATTGGCGTATTCCAGATGCAAAATGGCCTCAAGAACTCCTCCTGCGACAGCTCTAGCTTTGTCAGAAATAGTGTTGCAACTTGCCTCAATGCCTCTTGGATCAACATCAGCAATTTTCATCCCGGCAAAAACATCTGAACCGCTTTGAATCATCCCCCTTACTTTACCGGATATTTTCGCTATCACTTCTTCACCATTGACATATGCCAATATGGTTCCTGATTCAACCAAGCTTCCTATATCCTTCAACACCTCTATCTTTCCATGGGTTGGTGAATAGATCACGCGTTCAGTTGTGAATCCGTTAATACTTCCAGGTTCTCCCGTATTTGAGGCAGCCTGTCCCTCATAAATCACTCTTCCCAGATGATGTCCTCTTTTAGTTTCAACGACGGCATCGACATCTATCCCAGCCGTAAAACCAGGTCCAAGACCTATGACAATCTGTGCCATTTCTCTGTTAGTTCCTAAATTTTTTTTAGCAAGGATACCATCCACCAAAGCAAGCGGTTGCACATTATGCATGAGATTGCATTTCGGATCAATCATTACCGCAATATTACCTCGATTGATTACACTTTCCATATCTCCTGTACTTTTACATAATTGCGCTATAGAACCTTCCAAAATCATCTCGCCATCAAAGACGGCTTGTGAAAAGGAAACTGTCCGTCTGATAGCCGTCGGAACGTGCGTTTCTAATACAATAAGTCCAAACCCTGCCTGGTGCAATCTGTGAATGGTGCCTGAAGCCACATCCCCTCCGCCTCTCACTACGATAATGCCTCTATTATTCATTAATATCCTCCGTCAAATCCTTATATATCTAGCCTCAAATCTTCCGGCTTAATCAGCTTCATTTTTTTCATGAGTAGATAAACCGTCAATCCAATCAAAATCGGCAATAAAAAGTGAACGATCAGTATTGAAAAATACATATTGACTCCTCCTTTACCCGCCGCTTCCATTGCATCAATGGCTCCAAACTGTCCTACCAGTCCTGAAGTTCCCATACCAGCACCCATGGGAGTGTTTTCCATTTTAAAGATGACTGTAGATATGGGACCCGTAATCGCTGATGTCACTATGGCCGGTATCCATATTTTCCAGTTCTTTACAATGTTTGGTATTTGAAGCATAGATGTTCCAAGCCCTTGCGATATTAACCCTCCAAAGCCATTCACCTCATAGCTGATTACAGCAAATACAACCATTTGAGCTGAACATCCCGCAACCGACGCTCCTGCAGCAAGTCCCGATAAGCCTAGCATAATGGCAATTGCAGCGCTACTAATAGGTAACGTTAGGGCCATACCCATTAGGACTGATACAATAATTCCCATCGGCAAAGGCTGCAATTCTGTAGCCGCATTAATGACGTTGCCAAATCCCGTCATAAATGTATTAATGCCGGGGCCAACAAGACTACCCGCCAATACACCAACGATAATTGTAACAGCCGGCGTAACAATAATATCCAACTTTGTTTCCTTAGAAACCAATTTTCCGAATTCTGCACCAACCAAACCGGCTATTAATGCTCCTACGGGTCCACCCAAAGTATTGCCTGCGGCACCCGTAATAGTTGAGGCAAAAAGAACAAGAGGCGGCGCTTTTAACCCGTATGCGACAGCAATAGCTATTCCGGGGCCCGTCATCGCTTTAGCCAAAGGCCAAACTGTTTCTGTTAAAAACAAAATTCCCAGCTTCCCTCCAATTGTGTTGAGAATACTTCCAATAATAAGCGTTCCAAACAATCCTAATGCCATATAGCTTAAAGCATCAATTAAGTACCTTTGAACAGAAATTTCTATGTTTTTTCTCTTAAGAAAATGACTGCCCTTGTTTTCTTTCTCTTTGTTATCCATCATCTTCTCCCGCCTGTAGAGTCATTGTTATCTTTTGGTGGCTTAACCCGCTTCATATAATTGATAATCGCATCTTTCAAAGCGCGTTCCCCGAGAAGTGAGCAATGCTCTTTTTCTGCCGGCAATCCACCTAGAGCGTCCGATATATCTTTTCTGGTCAATGCATAGGCATACAAGAGATGCTTTCCCTTAACCATGACGGTTGTCATACTACTGGAGGCAATCGCCGCACAACATCCGCTGACCTGAAATTTGATATCCTTTATTAAATTATCTTCAACCATAATATACAATTTTAAATAGTCACCACACTGCATGTCGCCGGCTTCGCCTATGCTATCGGCGTTCATAATTTCTCCCAAGTTTCTGGGATTTCTAAAATGATCCAATACAATATCTGTATACATAACAATCAATCCCTCATATGTTTGATGTCCGAACCCGTTCTAACCAATTGCATTTCCGAAAGAATACTCAAGGCAATTTCTTCCGGCGAGTTGCCGCCTAGATTTAATCCCACAGGAGAATGGACCCTTTTGATCTGGTCTTGATTCACACCTCTTTCAATTAAGTTTTCAAACATCGTTTTTACTTTTCTTTTGCTTCCTATGACGCCAATATACTTAACCGTCTTGTCGATGACTTCGTATAGCGCATCCTCATCATTGACATGACCATGAGTTGCAATGACAACAAAATCATTTTCGTTAAATATGAAGCGCGCTAAATTTTCAGATATATTTCCGGCAATCATCTTTTCAGCCTCATCGAAACGTTCACGTGTCAGCATCATTTCTCTATCATCAAAAATAATAACCCGATAATTTAGAAGCTTGGCCATTTTGCTAAGATAAAAAGCTATATGGCCTCCTCCTACCAATATTAATCTTAAATCCGACTTCAAAACTTTAATAAATAACTCGACTTGTCCGCCACAGTTCATGTTCAAATCTTTCGTGAGATCAAAGCTTATCAATCCGCTTTCCCCCGTTCGAATCCTATCCAGAGATTTTTCAATCACTCTCCGCTCCAAGCTTCCCCCGCCGACTGTTCCTTCTATGCTAGCATCTTCAAATACCATCATCATTTTTCCAACATTTGCCGGAGTTGATCCCAACGATTTAGTCACAATAACAAGGGCACCGCTTTTACCGTCCTTCAAGCCTCGGTTCAATTTTTCAAACATTGTAATCTCCTATTTGGCTTTTTCCTTATCATCATCTTTTGAATCATCAGATTTATCTTTTGAATTGCCGTTATTTATCGGTTCTAAATATTTTCTTAGCTTTTGATCTACTAGATAATGAATCGTTCCCTCTTCATAACAGCCTTCCTCATTTTTACATCCTGCAGGAATTCCTGTCAATATTTCAATACCCTCATCCACTGTCTTAACAGCATAAATATGGAATTTACCATTTTTAACAGCATCCACCACTTGTTCTTGAAGCATTAGGTTCTTAACATTTTGATGAGGTATAATGACACCTTGTTCTCCGGTCAATCCTTTAATCTTGCATACTTTATAGTAGCCTTCAATTTTCTCATTGACCCCACCGATTGGTTGTATCTGGCCTCTTTGATTAACCGAACCCGTGACTGCAATTCCCTGTTTGATTGGGACCTCCGCCAAGCTTGACATAATCGCATAAAGCTCTGTGCTTGAGGCACTGTCACCATCTACTCCGGAATATAGCTGTTCAAAAACAATACTTGCAGACAATGCCAAAGGTCTTTCCTGAGCATATTTATAACCCATAAACCCGTGGATAATCATGACCCCTTTGTCATGAATTCTTCCACTGGTTCTAGCTTCTCTTTCTATGTTTATAAGCCCTGATTTTCCACTATAAGTAGATACGGTAATTTTTGAAGGCTTCCCAAAGGAATATTCTCCTGCGCCTACCACTGCAAGCCCGTTAATCTCTCCGATTTTTTCTCCGTCTACATCTAGTAAATAAGTACCATCAGCAAAATATTCCAGCACCTTTTCTTCATACATATTGTTGCGGAATATTTTTTGAGCAATCGCTTTTTCAACATGATGACTTCTAACCATGTCATCTTTTTCAGAACAAGCCCATGAATCAGCTTCATAGATTATCTCCACGACTCTATTGAATCTTGATGATAGCTTATCTTGGCTCTCTGCGATTCTTGAGCTATACTCCACAACCTTGCAAACGGCATCTTTGTCAAAATGTTTTAAATTCTCTCTTTCACAATGTGAGGCAATAAATTTTGCCATTTTTCCGACATTATCTATTGTTCTGTCCATTTCAACATCAAAATCTGCTCTGATTTTAAACAACTTTGAAAACTGTTCGTCGTATGAATATAGCACACTGTAAGTATAAGGGTCCCCTACCAAAATCACTTTAAGCTTGAGTGGAATCGCTTCAGGCTTCAGTCCAGTAGACACCGGATATCCCATGGTAGCCTGTATCGTTTCAATCACAGCCTCTTCATTCAATAAGGCTCTCATCAATCCTTTATAGGCATAGAAATTTTCCATAAGATCCTTGGCCTGAATAATAAGATACCCACCATTTGCCGCATGTAAAGATCCTGCAGTTATCTTATCAAACGAGGTCTTTAATACACCCATCTCATTCTCGAATTCAATATTTCCTAAAAGATTGGTGTATGTCGGATTAGTTTCAAATACCACAGGCGCATATTCCTTATCGGAATTGTCAATAAAAAGATTGACCTGATATCTTTCAAAAAAGACATCAGCGTTTTTATTCTGTAATGCAAAAAGCGGATTAGCATTTTGTTTATTGTTATCATTCTTAAACATATCCACTTTGTCAATAATGTCATTTTTTAGCAATCCCAAATATTTCTCTACCTTTTCGTTGCCATCAAATCGATACTTAAGTCTATCTATATGAATATTAACCACTTTGGTTGCAAAGTCGCTGTCTAATTTTTTTAGCTTATCACGAAATCCTTCATCGATGTCTCTTATTTTCTTAAAAATATCAAGGCTTGCAAGGTTGAGCTCAGATGATTTTTTTTGTATCTCCGCATAGCTCTCCTTGGTGAGATTTCTAAAATCCTCTTCCGTCATCGGTTTGCCGTCACTTTTGATAGGGACACTCACTAAACCTCTGTCCGTGTTCGTATATTCAAATCCATATTTTCTAGCCAATTCATTTAGTTCATTGAGTAGCTCTTCAGAAATCTCGTTCAATTGCCTAAATAACATATTTTTGGCTCGTTCGTACTCTTGAGATGTAAAAGTGGCTTCAATTTCCTTTTTAATAAATACAATTGTGTTTTCTATGGCCTTTTTAAAAATCTTACCCTGACCGTTTTTAAGCTTCAGCGAGATGGGATGCTCCGGTTTTTTAAAATTATATACATACACCCAGTCTCCGGCAGGCGTTTCTTCCTTTGCTTTCTTATGGGTAATCAGTCCGACATAAGAATTTCTTCCGGTGCCGCTAATTCCCGAAATATACATATTGTATCCTTTTTTTGTAATATTCAAACCAAAATCAATCGCTTCAACCGCTCTCTCCTGTCCAATAATTCCTTCAAGAGGACCTAAATCCTTAGTTGAAATAAAATCAGCACACTCATCGCAACATTCATTTCTGAGTTGTTCAAATGTTAGTTCCATACCCTTCATCTTGTTACCTCCTAATCGCAAAGTTCAATCAAAGCCATTATATCACATTTTTTTGCATGCTTAAAATAGGAAAATGTTTTTATGTATTGAATAAGAGAATAATATTTGATAGAATACTAATGGATATAAAACTCCGATCTGCTTTTGCTAAGGGCAACTATGTAAAACAGACGATGGGTTTTCCTGGAAACGGGATGGCCTCCCGGTTGGAAAGGAGATGGTTCAAGTTCTATTCCGGGTGGAATAGATTTTTTTTTGAAACTATCTTGCGATCAAAAAATATATGGAGGACAAAATGAGAAAAAAATCAAAAGCGCTTATTGTTTTAACCGTATTGATGCTGGTTTTAACGGCATGCTCTAGCCCTGCGCAACCCACAACAGTGCCGTCAAGCAATGAAACAACATCCTCAAATTCAGCTCTCACAGACTATTTTCTGACTTTAACAGGTGTGGCTTCGGAAGATCAAATGATATCCGCCGAAGAAATCATGACGTTAGAAAATAAAACCGTTCACATGACGGCTATTACATCAAGTGGAGAAACCATTGAAGGAGATGTAACCGGTGTGGGCCTTGATACCATTCTTTCAAAATATGGTACAAGTCAAAGCGATTATGAAAGTATCCGAATATTTGCCCAAGACGGTTATTCTATAATGGTTCCAAAGGAAATCATAGGCGTGAAAGAAATATTGATTTCTTATGCGTTTAACGGCGAACCACTTGATCAGAAACATCAGCCTTTAAGAGCAGCTATCGCTGAAGAAAGATCCATGTATTGGGTGGGACAACTCGCAGGCTTTGAATTTATCAAGGATTCATCCGTTAATGGTACTGAACCGGAAATTGAAGCTGTATTGCCCTCGAAGCTCGTCTTTATGGACGCTGCATTCAAATCATTAACAGCATCTGACTATCCCTACAAAGAAAGCATTGACCAAGCGGTGTCCGCAGGAGATTTCCTTGATCAATTTGGCGGGGAAAAGCCATCCGCTGATTTATTCTTTTATGCCGTTGACGATTTTACAAAATCTGAGAAAACAGATATTTTTAAAACTGGATTCTTAAAATTTACAGGGGAAAATGCACCAATGTTTACCGGAGAAGAGCTCCCGCAAGGAATGAGCGTCAAGAACATTTTGTGGTTGCAATATAGCAACACTGTATTTTTCAGTAATGAATCTGCATTTAATAAGTTTGAAAATGATTTAGTCACAATCTTAGATTATGAAAGTGTTCCTTTATTGAAAGTTGAAGAGATCATTGGACTTCCGGAAGGCGAGCAGTACCTCTTAACAGCTACCGACGGATACACAAAAGAAATTGATCGTGAAACCTTCTTGAAGGGAGCCATCTATTTGAGCGATAGTGGTGAATACGGAATAAATTTTGAAGGAATGGAAAAAAAAGCTATTGTTAAAAATATACTGTCAATAGACATCATTACATCTAAATAAGACCCGGGAGGGATAATATGCGTAAAAAGAGTTCATTCTTTGTAATCGCTTTTATTATCCTTTTCCTTTTCACTTCATGCTCGAAACCTGTTGAACCAACTAACACTATTTCTGAAAAATCCCTCCTCATTACAGGAGATATCGAAAAAGAAATTGAAATACTGGGTGAAGCTGACAACATTGAATGGATTGAAATCGAAAAAGATAATGAAAAGTATAAAGCATTCAACCTACAGAAGTTTTTTGAGCTGATTGATTATGATTCAAATGAGTACCATTTTTTATTTATCTCTACAGATGGTATGAAGATAAAAACTGATTCAGGCTATGATAAAATTAACATTTTTATTAATTCAGACGGTTGGAACATATTTGCCCCTGACTTTCCGCCAACAATCAATTTGAGAGACTTGAAAGAAATTGTCCTTATTAAAAATAAAACCGACTTAACCTCATCAACCAACATCATCACTCAAAAGGCGGATTTGTTAGCCTTTTCTCCAGGTAAAATGCGTTTTGAAAATTTAACAGCTCTTAATTATAAAGATGGCGTTTCCTCAAAAAATAATACTTACACAATAGAAGCCTATAAAGAAAAATTGGTTCTACCACTGAGCGATAAGCTTTCTCCTTCGAATAACTTGTTAATGACTTATGATGGAGGCCATTACTATATTGGTAATCAAGGGTTCCTTGAATTAAAGGGAAATCGAATCAATTACATTGAGCCTGAATCCAGAAAAATTTATTTTAATATTGCAGGTATCCTCATTAATCCTCCACAAAAATCAGTGATGGATGTCTATCATGACACTGTTGATTTTTTAGAAGCGAAAGAAAATGTAATGGTATTATACATTGACGGCTTAAGCCTAGCGCAATATAATGAAGCGGTACGAGATAATTTGATTCCTTTTATGGGAAAGTTAAGCTCAGTGGAACCTGCCACGTCCGTTTATAAGCCTGTCACAAATAGTGGTTATGCCGCTATGATTACCGGTCAACCCCCTTTTGTCAACGGTATTCTCAACAGAAGCTATAGAGAGCCTAGGGTAGACACAATCTTTGACTATATTGATAATATTAATCAAACCGCCATATTGATAGAGGGAAACACTAATATTCTTTCTTTAAATACAGAAGCCCTCTTAAATACAGATAAAAGCAACAATGGCTATACCGATGATGAGGTCTACGAAGCAGCTTTGTCACAAATAAACAACCAAAATTTTGCTTTAGTCCATTTTCATGGTTATGATGACGCCGGACATACGTATGGACCTTACGCCAAAGAAACTATGAATAAATTAACTGAGATAGATGGCTATGTAAAGAATCTCGTCGAACTATGGTCAGGCAAAATCATCATTACGTCTGATCATGGAATGCATGCCACAGAAGAAGGTGGCAGTCATGGTGATTTCAGATATGAAGATTTAATCATCCCTTACATCATTATAGAAGGAGGACTTTAAAAGTGAAGGTTTTCTCAATTTTTGGTTATACGCAATCAGGTAAAACAACGATAGCTGAAGCATTGATCAGCGAATTAACTAAAAGAAGATATACGGTTGGAAGCGTCAAAGAAATTCACTTCGAGCAATTTCACATTGATACACCGGGCACCAACACCGATCGACACAAGATGCATGGTGCTGAGCCTGTTACGGCAAGAGGGTATACCGAAACAGATGTCATGTATTCAAGAAAACTGACTCTTCCGGAGATTCTAGTCCACTACAACCAAGATTATGTTGTCTGCGAGGGCGTCACCGATTATAACTTGCCCAAAATAATTGCTGCCAAAACAGTAGAAGAACTCGAAGAAAGATGGGAAAATGGTATTTTCGCCGTTTCAGGAAAAGTAGCTGAAATCCTAGATGATACCTATAGAGGTGTACCCGTTTTCAATATCCTCGAAAAATCTCAGGAGCTCACCGACCTGGTAATCGAAAAAATGTTTGAGCTATTACCGGATGTAGACAAAAAATGTTGTAACGTTTGCGGCTATGGATGCAGAGGACTCACTCAAAAAATCATTGAAGGAAAAGCCTCTCGCAGTGATTGCATTCAAAAGACCAGTTCAATAAAGCTTTTTATCAATGGGCGTGAAATAGGAATGGTCCCTTTTGTTGAAGAGGTTTTAAGAAATGCCTGCATTGGTGTTGTAAGCACGCTTTCCGGATACCGAGAAGGGAGCCGAATCGAGGTAAAAATTGATGAATGAAATACCAAAAAAAAGAAAGAATACCTTTCTAGATCGTTTTACCGTCTATGAGCTCATTATTATATCACTTACAGCAGCCTTGGGTCTTGCTTCAAAGCCGGTTATTGTTCCGATTACTCACATCATAACAGGACCTCTCTTCATCCCGGGAGGTTCAGTTGCCGGAGGCTTTTATATGATGTGGATAGTGTTAGGTGCCTCTCTTGTCCGAAAAAGAGGCGCAGCATCCTTAATAGCCCTTACTCAGGGCATCATCGTTATGATTACAGGTTCATTTGGCACACATGGTGTTATCAGCATTCTGACTTACGGTATTCCCGGAATAACCTTGGATCTCATTTTTATTTTGCTAAACAAGCGGTATAACCAACCGATTGATTTTTTTCTAGCCGGTGTCATCGCAAATTTAAGTGGCACCTATCTATCAAATCTTGTTTTTTTTAGACTGCCGCTCATTCCGCTAGCATTGAGCCTGTCAACAGGAGCCTTGTCAGGAGGACTTGGCGGCCTACTTGCATATATGATATTTAAAAAAGTGAAAATTATTGTAGACTAAAGGAGTCGAAAATGAAAAATAACACGAAAATTCTTATTGCTTCTATTGTGATTCTGCTATTGATAGCCTCTGTTTCCTTATATTTGAATAAAGACAATGCGGCAAAAAATAAAGCTTTAAATGACAATGCTATCTTTAAAGTCTTGGAAAACGGAAACGAAATAGCCTCTTATACGATGACTGAAATTCAGGCTATCGGGGAAAAACAGTTTATCGCAACCTTGGATACAAGCACAACAGAGCCTGAAGACTATGAATACACAGGTGTTCTGCTCAAAGATATCTTCATTGAAGCGGGGATATCGCTTGAAAATCGCCAAGCCGTCATTGTTACCGCAGCTGATGGATACTCAGTTGCTGTTGACATGAGCAAATTTCTCGAAGAGGACAACGTCTTTCTCGCTTATAGAGTAAACGGCGAATTGTTGGGAACAAAAGAAGAAGGCGGAAAAGGTCCCTACCAGATGATTATCAGCAAAGACCCCTTTAGTCAATTTTGGTGTAAGTTTGCGCTGTCTGCAGATATACAATAGTGCAAATGAATAAAATAGCGCTACAAGCTGAAAAAATATCATTCAGATATCATGAAAATTCGCCATTCATTCTTAATCATATAAATCTGTCCCTTCGAAAAGGTGAAATAATAGGCATTGTAGGTTTGAGCGGGTCCGGAAAGTCGACTCTAATTAGCATATTAAATGGTATCATCCCTAAAAGGATAAACGGCTTAATAGACGGAAAAGTTTTGATTAATCAAGAAGATATTGCTTCTAAAAACCTTTCAGAGCTATCCACTCAGATTGGAACCATATTTCAAGACCCGGATAGCCAAATCGTTTTTTCATGTGTTGAAGATGAGTTGGCATTTAGCCCTGAAAATCTTTGCTATGACCCTATATATATCAAAAATTCTATTCAGAATGTTGTAAAGACATTAGGAATAGAACACCTGCTCTATCGAAATCCGAATCATTTATCCGGTGGCGAAAAGCAATTAATTGCTTTGGCTTCTGTATTAACTCTAAATGCAGGCATTATCATTCTTGACGAAACAATGTCTCAAATTGATGAAGCCGGGAAAAAAATGATAAAAAACGCGGTTATCACGCTAAAAAATGAAGGTAAAGCGATACTTATGGTTGAACATGATCTCAATAATCTTGATATTGCTGACCAAATTATTCTGTTGACAAACGGTACTTTAAGAAAATTTGAGGGAATAATTGAATGAACGGTTTTATTGTTGTTGAAACCATGTATTTATCTCTAAATCATATCCCCATACTGAAAAATATCAATCTTTCCCTTGATAGGCATCAATTTGTTTCTGTTGTCGGTCCGAACGGAAGTGGAAAAACGACTCTTGGAAAAGCTATAACCGGCATCATAAAGCATAATCAGGGTCATATTTATCTAAATGATAAAAATATAAGCCTGCTATCGTTAGCTGAGATTGGAAGAACCATCGGATATCTTTTTCAAAACCCGGAAAAACAAATTTTTGCCCCTAAGGTTATAGAAGAATTATCCTTTGCATTAAAATACAAAAAAGTGGACCAAAAGATAATTGAGGAAAAAACGATAGAAATGCTTCACCTTTTTGATCTTTATCATCTAAAAGACGCGACAACATTCTTTTTGAGTCAAGGCGAAAAACAAAGACTAGCTATTGCATCAGTTTTATTGAACGAACCGGAATATCTCATACTCGACGAACCAACCACGGGTCTAGACATCAAGAGACGAAAAGAACTAAGCCAGCTCATCGATAAACTTAAGACCAAAACAGGAATTTTATCAATTAGCCATGACAAAGAATTTATTAATAGGCATTCAGAAAGAATCATAACTATGAAAGATGGGTGTATAATAGATGATAAAAAATGTTGACCCCCGTACAAAATTGGCGAGTGTTATCTGTATTTCAACCTTAGCGATTATTTTTCAAAATCCATTGATACTTATGGCTGTTTTATTTGCAGGCGTCTTTCTAGCAAAAATTTTTGGCGCAAATCTTTTAATGTTGATAAAAAGAATCCGTCATATCCTTTTTCTGTTCATTGTGATTATTTTTATACAGAGTTTATTTGTCAAAACCGGCACTGTCCTGATTGGATTTGAAAACATTCGTATCCTTACATCTGAAGGTCTCATTCGCGGGATAGGATATTTGATGAGAATACTGATAATATTGATTTCGGGTGCAATATTATCAACCTGTGATATGCGAAAGCTCATACAAGGTCTTATTCAAATGAAGCTACCTTATGATATTGCTTTTATGACTTCATTAGGAATAAAGTTTTTACCTCTTTTTGTAGAGGAGATTAAAGACACCATGATTGCTATTCAATTGAGAGGTATTGATATTAATCAACTTTCATTAAGAGAACGGCTTGAAATTGTATCTTATTTATTTACGCCTATTATTGCCGGTACTTTGAATAAATCCAAAAAATTATCTTTGTCTGTTGAATGCAGAGGATTTAGAGCCTATGACCGAAGAACAAGCATTACAAAATTAAAGATGTCTTTCACAGACTATTTGATGATTTCAAGTTCTTTATTGTTTTCAGTCGGCCTAATTATGATAGACAAAATACTTGTTTAGTTGTGATTACTATACAATATATTAAATCTAGGAGTTTTTATGGAAATTCTGCAAAAATTTTACTCAAAGAAAAACAATGTCTACTTGGTTCATAATGGCTCTTCAAATATTGTATGCAAAATATTCAAGTTGGAAAGCAATTATATAAAAGAAAAAACCTATTATGAGCTTTTGAAAAACTCAAATCTCAATATCCCTTTAATTATTTCTTATGAAGACGCCACCCTTACGATGTTGATAGAATATTTATCAGATACAACGGCACTAGATATTGTTGAGAGCTACGAATCAAAAAACGATATTGAAAATGCCGTGGCATTACTCATAAAAATATTTTTATGGATTAATTCTTTTCATGCTCTCCCCGGAATTCGTAACCATTCTCTTTCTTTATATGATGTCAGCTTTAGAAACTTCATTGTCAAAGATAACCAAATTTACAGTATTGATTTTGAATCCGTGGAAAAAGGCAGCCTGCTAGAGGATATTGCTCGCTTAATAGCGATGTATTTAAACTACGATCAAAAAAACAGCCCTTTTAAAGTTCGAGCTGTCTTTCTATTTAAAGAATATTTGATTAATAAGTCTGTTTTCCTCGAGGAAAATCTGGAAGCCGCAATTGATAGAGAAATTCTGGTCCTAAATGAAAGGCGAAATAGTTGTAAAAATTAAAGGCTAAGCTATTTTTGCTCAGCCTTGATTTATATCTCTTTTATAAAAATCTATCTTGCATCTTATTGTAATAGTCAAGCCCTATTAATTTATTAAATTCGCTAAAAGTAATCATTGTTTCTTCG
>JAFGVC010000142.1 GCA_016938195.1 Tissierellales bacterium
ACATTGCCCACGTAAGCCATCGACTTGTAGTTTAGTCCTTTCCCGATCATCAAAAACTTACCCGAAGCAATTTGCTTGAGCAGGTTATACACATTTCCCCGATTTCGTTCTCCGAAGATCACTGTAGGGCGAATAATGGTTAACGACCGGTTTTGCGGGTCTTGGTTGTACCATTCGCGTAGCACCTCTTCGGCTTGCCATTTGCTTTTGCCATAGTGGTTGAACGGATCTATCGGGTGGTTCTCGTCGGGGTTCTTTTTATTCAGGCCATACACCGCCACCGAACTGGTGAAGATGATTTTCCGGACATCGTTCTTGTCCATTGCTTTCAGCACGTTGCGGGTGCCCTGCACATTCACATCGTAATACAAGGAAGTGGGAGAGACATCGTCGCGATGCTCGGCAGCCAAAAGCACAACCGCTTCCTGGTTGGTCAAAGCCTTATCCAGTTGTTCTTGATTCCGGACATCTCCCATGGTGGTTATTTCCGAAAAAAAAGGACTCTGTTGTTTGTCGAATATGCTGACTTGAAATTCGTCTTTGATTAAATCGGTTAAACGCGTTCCGACAAAGCCGGAGGCGCCGATCAGGGTGATGTTTTTCATGAATATAGTTTTTTCTTGAAATAGTAAAATAGAAATTGGAGGATATAAAATGTTGCTTTTATCCTTGAGAAACCTTCGACTTTTCTGTATATATTCCAATTGTATTTGATCAGGTCTATCTTGTTTGAAGATATGGATTTGCTTCGATCTCTGTAAATCGCTAAATTTTCCTGTATGCCCAAGGCATAAGGTACTTTCTTTAGTATGGATAACCACAATGCCCAATCTTGTCTCTTCCTAATTTCGGGCATGTAAACCTTGCCGAGTTTATGAGTATCATACATTGCGGTTAAGCAACCAATATAATTGTTTCTCAACATTGTTTGATAGGTTACTTTTCGTGGTGCATTGACGCCTCCCTGTTCCTTCCCTTCCTCATCAATAACTTTGTAGGATGAGTATGAAAGCGCCAGATCATTTTCTTCCATGAATTGAATATGCTTCTCCAGTTTGCCAGGAGTCCATTGGTCATCACTATCACAGAAGGCAATATAACGACCAGAGGCATGTTTTATGGAGTTGTTCCGGGCAACGCCTGCACCTAAATTCTTTTCTAAATTGAATATTTTTATGCGGTTATCTTTTGACGCATATTCCTTCAATATATCCCAGGTGCCATCTGTTGAATAATCATCCGTTATCAATAATTCCCAATTAGTGTATGTTTGGCTGAGTATGGATTGAATTGTGTCATCCAAGAATCGGGTTGCATTATAAGTTGGTGTTATTATACTTACGAGCATAGCCTTTTATTTTAAAAACAATTGAACGTCTATATTTCCATGGGATAAGACGTGTGAATATATTGAATATGTATGTATTCAATCTTAATTTAGTTGCTTCAATTCTTGACAATGTTTTTTTTGAGCTATCAATTGAATATCCAAGTTGTTCTATTTTTTCTTTCTCTTTCGGAACCCACTTCCCTTTAACCACAGTATTGGATACCTTAAAAAAATCCTCGTATACAACGTAGAATCCATCGTATTTGTCACTTCTTATTGATCCAAAACGTTCAAATTGCCAAGCATTCTCTGCATCTACAAGCAGCTTCAGCAACGTTTCAATTTTCCAGATTGCATAAACACAAGTGGGGCGATATAGAGAGCCTGGTTTTATTTCTCCAAAAAGAGAATTGACTTTATTTGTAGGGCGTGGTTTTCTAATAAATTTCAAGTAATTTCCATCTAGCTTTTTGAATGTTTCTACCATTATTGTGAACTCTGCGTTGTCAACTTTTTCCATTAAAACTAGGTCTTCCAAAGTAATCAACGCATATTCGTATCTCTCCTTCAGCCTGCTTAATGTTTTTATAACTCCATCTGACCAAGAATTATCTTCTCCAATTCTAATGTCTTTAAAAGAATCGGAGTTTGCACTTAGGAAATTTGTTGATATATATTTATCAAATGGACAATTTGACCACTCTTTTTCAAATTGCTTAATAAATATTGGCCATAGATCAGAATATGAGTCACATGATAATACGACTAGTGCGATATTTTTAGTCATAAGAGAAAAAATGAGGATATTTTTGTTTTATATATTTATGAGCTGTCTTTTGAAATTCAAATTTTTTCAGAGAGAACTTTTTCCCAGTAGAAAAACTTTCCCAATGTTTAACTTTCAATTGAGGTACAAATCCAATACTGAGACAGAGTTCATCCGCTTGTGCTGCAATAGAATCTTCTTCTCCATAAAGGAAGAATCCGCAATCAATATTTCCACCTTTTTTAAAATAGGTGGATTTTAATATGAAAAAAGCTCCATGGGGAGAGAAAATTTTTCTTTCAGTATCCGGGTTTTTATTTTTCATTTTGATGAATCTAATTAGTTCTGTCATGAGATAGGCAATGATGAAAGAAGAGTAATAAAGTTTGTAATACAACAATCTTTTCCTTGAAGGCCTGTTTAGACGGTGTGGATTTTGTTCCTTTCCTTCTATTGTTCTTATTGAAGGAGCAATAATATCATACTTGGATAACTTATTTTTCAAGATACTAAAAAAAGCGTTATCGCAAATCTCTAAATCATTATTGCAAATGATGATGAAATCTATATTAGCTATAGGAAATTTTTCGATAGCATAGTTAATTGCACCAAAGTATCCCAAGTTTTCTGGCGTACTTAGCACACGAATGTGATCATGCTTTATATTTAGACATACATCTTTTGAGTTGTTTACGATAATTAAGTCAAGAGATGATGTTAAAAATTCGGAAATAGAATTAATGAACTTTAACGTCACCGAAATATCTTTTCCGTAGTGTACTGTATAAATTCTACCCTTTTCCATTATTTGTTGCGTAATATTTGGAATCCATTTAAATGCTTTGCATTTTCAATTGCATAAGGAATCCCAGACAAAACAATAACATCATATTTCTCTTTTAGGATTTCTATTTGTTGAAAATTAACGGAATCAATTTGTATAAAATAAATCTGTGCATTTTTTAGATTAATCATTGCTCGATGGGGAGGATTGCTTAATTTATTGGAAAATGCTAAAAAAGCAATATTGCCTTTATATAACGAATTCAACTTTCTTTGAATAGAGAATCTCAGTTTTAAATCATCTAAAATGAAAGATTTAATTTGATTGATTATTGGTGAGCAAAGCTTAAATTTTATCCTTGAGTAATACTGTTCGTTTAGAATTCTTTTTACTCTTTTTAATCCCGAATAATGATTTATATCACCAACTAAAGTTTTAATAGGAATTTTATAGTGTTTATATATCTCTTGGTGAGTGCGAAATAAACCAGCATTATTGGTTCTAACGGAGTTGTGTTCAACATAGATTGGGAAAACATATGTTTTAAAATTTTTCTTTCGGAGAATTATTGATAGTTCTGCGGCATATGCATGCCACCCTTTAATATCAATTAATTTGATATCTATTTTCTTAAGAATTTTAGAGGGTATAATGAAAAGGAATTCATCGACGGCATCTACCTCCACCGGGTGAAAGTCTCCGTTGAAAATAAATAGATCTGAATCTTTCATTAAAGAGAATGTTTCACCGTTAGATGTTATTCCCGCGAAGCCGATTAATCCAATATCTTCGTTATCATCGTTTCTAAGGTATAGTTTTTCGAAAGATTCGAAAAATGTCTTAGGGATAAAAACATCCTGATGAGAAAAAACAATAAAGTCAAATTCATCTAAGTGAGTATTGCTCTTTAAGTCATTGAAAACCTCATTTAACCAGATTCTTATTGAGGGAAACTCATTGTTTGTATTTTCAGCCACAGAAATATTAAAATTCTCAGACTTATTAATGCATTCAGAAGCAAGAAGTTCCCTTTTCAATATTTTGGAGTTATTACTTAAGGTATGGATTAGGTATCTGCGATTGGTCATTTTTCAAGGAATTAATAATGTAAAATATATGGAAAAACATAAAATAAGGCCCCAGTTGGGTTATAAGTGGGTTACTCGCATTATAAACAAGCGTTGCAATCCAAGCAGCTAGTGCAGGTAATAACATTTTCCTATGGAAGTCAGATCTTCTATAGAGTTTTAGTGTACTATAAAATGCACTGGTAACAAAAGCTAAGTTCAAGAAAAATCCAAGAAACCCTGATGCAAATATCATTTTTATATATTGTAATTCGAAATTGGCGGGATTGCTTTCGGATCTATAATAATTTGGATCATAAGCTCCTATTCCATGTCCAAATATGGGATTATCTTTAATCTTGTCTATTAAGTAGCTAAATTGTTCAGTGCGGATTGTGTTTGATCTATTGTTTGAGAAATCAAAAGAGCTGGTTATTGCATCAAAATACTTTTCAATATCTACATTAGAAAAATGGAATAATACAAAAATAGCAACTATACTAATAAAAGAAATCGCCAGGACCTTGGTTATTTTTATATTTCTAAATTTTACTGTTATGATGATTGTAAGAACAGTGCCTATTATCGCTGATAAAATAATTCCTCGTCTTAATGATAATAATGCAGTCAATGAACCCATGATGAGTGCAATTAGATTTATAATTTGTTTTCCGTCTTTATTTAAAGTTTTAAAAAAGACATAAGGGATCAAGTAAGTAAGACTGTTTAAGTGTAGCGCATAGATTTTTGCGTTTGAGTAAGAGGCCGCAACAAAGTAATCTTGCCGCAAAAAATCCCCTGCAAAAAAAGGAATAGCTCCTAATTTCCCTAGCAGTATGTACGCAAAATAGGAACTGATAAAGATAGTGGAGGCTATTAGCGCTTTATCTATGTATTTTAATTGTTCAATTGAGATGAATATTGAAAGGAAGAAATAAATGCTGAAATAAAAGATAATAGACTTTGCTTCTATGATTCCTGTTGTAGGATATCTTATAATACTAAAAGATAGCAATAATATATTGTAGCAAATTATTATTGATCCCAAAAGGAGGTAGGGTTTGTTAATTCTTGTCGGTGTATACTGAATGAATGATATTAATGTGAAAGTTATTAATAGCAGTAAACGTGCCAAATCCATTACCGTAGGGCCGATGAATGAAAGCAGTATATATAAAAAAAGAGAGATGTTTTTAACCTTTGTCATTAGACTTTTTTTTGAGCTAGGACAACAGTTTATTCTTTCTGCAAAGATAATAAGCTTGAATGTTAACAAACAGTTCCACAACAACAGTTAATGATGTGATCAAATATATTTGAGTTTGATTTGTTATTATCAAAATTCCAAATAGGAAACCGTACAACAGAACAGAGTAAATGGATATTCTCATATACTCTTTCTGAAATCCAAAAGGTAACAATAACTGTATTACGTAGTAACTATTTATGGCGATTATTGGGATTGTAATTAAAAGAATTTGTAAAACATATACTGCTTCAATTCCCATATTAGTGCCACCAAGAATTAGAACTATTTTTTTCGCATAAATTACCACGATAGAAAATAATAAGGTGTTGAAGACGAATGAAAATCTAAAAATTTTCCGAAGGAATTTTTTATCTTTATCTCTACTTATTTTCGGGTAAATGACTTGGCCTAGTAAGCCTTGTGGTATCTTAAGGACAGTAACTACTTTTTCAGCCAAGTCATAATATGCAACTTCGGTCATTCCCAAGAAAGCTCCTATTAGAACTTTATTCGCTTTAACATATACTTGTCCGGAAATGTTTGAGATGAAGAATGGGATCGATTCTTTTAGATAATGGATCAACTTATTTTGTGTTTGAAGTCTGAATTTTATTTTATGAAGTCTGAAAATAATAAGAAGGGCTAAAAAACACGAAAAGATACTTCCAATCCCATTTAAAGCCGGAACCCACAGATAATCAGCAGGTGACTTAATTAATAGAAATATAAGAATAACAAAAGACCCACGACTTATTAAGTTTAGCACCGTTATATACTTCATTTGTTCTATTCCCTGAAAATACCAAATAGGAAATACAAATTCATATAGACAGAGATACATACTTAGCGTGTACAAGAGCCAATTTTCTTTAATTTGAGGAACTACAAGTATTAAACAAATGAGTATCAAAATAGAGATAAAAAACAATATACCTTTCAGAGTTATGATTGAAGACACGATTTCTTCAGTTTTAGCTCTATTATTTCTGTGTATGCTAATTTGCCTAGTTGCTGAAAGATTAAACCCAAAACTAATAAATATTACGAGATAAGCTATAATCGCCTGAGCGAAAACTACCAATCCGTATGTTTCCTTTCCTAAAACCCGAATTAAGTAGGGATAAGTGATCAACGGCAGTAGCATATTAAACACCTGCAAAGCCGAGAGGTATGAGAAGTTTTGAATCAGCGTTTTATGTCGTCCTGCTTTTTCGCGTATGTTGGCTAAATGCTTTTTCAACCTTCCATGCAGCTAAAATCTTCTTAAAAAAGAAGATTGGGTGATCACTATTTATTTTGCTCAGAATCAACGGATTTTATTGCATGCAACACCCAAAAGGATGCCCTCCGTTTTTTTCCGCCCCAAAAGTAATCAAAATCTCCAAGGTGGCGATAAGTGGCGATGTTAAAAATACTGTTAATTTAACGAGGAGAATAGGACGCAGACGTTTTGAAGGTTGATTGATGAATGATGAATGGGGCACGTTGTGCTTTAGAATAGGACGCAGATGACGCAGATGACGCGGATGATATATGATGTTTATGATTTACGACTGGCGGCTTGCGGCTGGTTACTCGCAGCTCGCTACTCACTACTCGCTACTCTTTCAACGATTCTCGCGGATGGGTCCTGAGGGCTTGAAGCATGGCAAACAGATCATCGGATACCAAATAATTGGCGGATACGAATTTCGATTTCTTTTTGAGTTGGCAAGTTTATAGCTCCTAATCTCCTTTTAATAAGCGACTGAGGAATCGATACCAATTTATGCAGCCGAATGACCGAATCTACTACCAAGCCTGTACCCTTCCATTCATCGGAATGTTTCAGGATAATCACATCGCTCTCTTCCTGTTCCTCCGGAATTTGGCTTGAAATAAACGCTATGATTACATGCTTATATTTGCCAATGCTATTGGTTAAACAAAGGGCCGGCCTGACTTTTGACGATGCAAAATCATCAAACGGAAATGGCACCAGGACAATTGAATACTTGCTCTCAGACATTAAACGGCTCTCCGTCAGTTGATTTATAAATATCCTCTTGCGGCTCGTTCAAAAAATCAAAGGCAGGATTCTTTGTGACCGACTCCATCCATAACTGCTCTTCATCATTTGTGGCATAGTCCTCCTCAATTAGTATGAGCAGACGGACATTACAGTCTTTTTTATTCAAGGGAAAATCGATCCTCAAATGACCGGACTTATCAGTTTTTGATTTTATTTCTATTGCTTTCATTCGGACGGGTTTTGTACAAAGGTAATCATTTTCGGCCCTTACCGGCACGCATTGTTTTTGATTTTGAACGGCCGCATGAGGGGCGGAAATGTTCAAAATCGGAACAAAAATAAGCGGTAAGCGCTCTGTGTTCACAATTTTTGAATTGTAGGCGGGCTCGGCGTATTTTCTGCGTCTTGGCGGTGAAAAGGAAATAGGACGCAGACATTTTGATTGATGACTGATGATTTTCGATTGATGAA
>JAFGVC010000143.1 GCA_016938195.1 Tissierellales bacterium
ATTCAAATGAAAATGATGCCACTTCCGTCAGACGACCCTGCAAGACGCAAACCTGACATAAGTCTTGCTAATCAGTTGTTGGGATGGTGTCCGGATATTTCGATTGAGGAAGGGTTAGAGAGAACAATCCGTTATTTTAGAGAGACTTTTTCATGATATTATCATTAGAAATATTTATTGGAAGATATGAATATCAAAAATAAAATAATAAGCGAAAATTTATATATAAGAGATTGGGGCGGCAAATTTTTGACTATGATGCCGAAAATTGAAATTATTTAAACGAAAGGGGATTAGGAGATGAATGGTATTATTTTAGCGGGAGGTTCCGGAACAAGGCTTTACCCGTTAACGCTGGATGGATTAATCAAACGACACTTCACCAATGATTAACCATAACTTAGATGGAAAAGAGATACCGAGGTATATTATTCATCAAGAGGAAAAAATTATGACAAGAGATAAGAAAAGGGATTATTGCTCAATTTATGTCAGAAATCAGGATGTAGGAGCATCTAGCTACTATCGAATTATGCAATATATTCATCTGATTGAGGGACATTTTAAAATTAACAATAGCATGAATGTAAATGAATATAGATATAATTTGAATTTGGAAGGGCCTGTGAAGAAAAGAATGTTTCAGGCTTGGTGTTATGCTTTGATGTTGTATAGAATGTCAAGATGTGTTATCCGAGATATTATTCTAAGACCACGATGTGTGATTCTGGAGAGAACATTTCTTCCTCTTTATTCTCCGAGATGGTTCAATCGTTTGTTAAGCATATTAGGAACTAGAACCTCAATCTATTGGGACTTTGACGATGATATATTCATGGAGGGTGAAATACCTAAAAGACAAGGCGAAGTACTTATGAAAATTACCAAGAAAATTGTTGTGACCAATGCTTATTTGAAATGCTATATCCATAAAATTCATCAAGATAAGGTCTATTTGTTACCGACGACGGATGGCGATTTTAGAAATATTAATCGAAACAGTGTAAATCGTGATAGAAGGTGTAGCTTTGACAACGAAATCAAGCTCGTTTGGGTGGCAACGGGTTCAAATATGTTACATTTGGAACGTGTATTGCCGTATCTGGATTTTGCTGCGGAGAAAATTCTGCTAAAAATTAAAAAAAAACTTGTATTGACAGTGGTTTGCAATAAATCAATAACATGCCATGTAAACTCTCTCAGCGTTCTCAATATATCTTGGACAAGAGAAGCGGCAAGACAAGCGATATTGACTGCTCATGTAGGAATTATGCCGTTAAATGATATTCCATATGCATTAGGAAAGGGAGGATTCAAGCTGATTCAGTATATTTCAACTGGTTTGCCGGTGATTGCATCCAACGTGGGATATAATAAAAAGGTGGTGGATGAAAGCTGTGGTTGTTTGATTGACCATCAGGATACTTCACAAGACTGGCTTGAAGCGATTGAAAAGCTTACAAATTCTTGGGAAGATTGGGAAAGGTTTAGTGAAGGTGCTTATGAAAAATGGAACCGTGAATTTTCGTTTGATAAGAACTTGGAATTTTGGGACGCTGCGATAAAGGAAGCGATGTAATGAGAGTGATAGGTGCAGGCATTGTGTTGTATAATCCGGAAATGACGAGGCTTATCGATAATGTGAATGCTTTAAAAAAACAAGTTGATTTTGTATTGATGGTGGATAACGCTTCTGACAGTATCGATGAAATTGAACGGTTTTTTGAGAAGGACAAGGATGTTGTAATAGTAAGAAATATTGAGAATGTTGGAGTTGCTTCGGCTCTGAACCAGATAATAGAATATGGAGCGGAGAGAAAGATTGAGTGGATGTTGACATTAGATCAAGATTCAGTCATATCCCCTAATTTAATTGAAAACTATAGGAAGTTTTTGGATGTTGAGCGATTAGCTATTTTAACGCCAAGAATTATCGATAGAAATGATATGAGCGATGAGATTAAGAACTGCCAAGGGAATGAAGTCGAATATGTAGATGTGAAGAGGTGTATTACTTCAGCTTCTTGTTTTAATGTGCCTATTTGTGAAAAAATTGGCTTGTTTGATCAAGATATGTTTATTGATTGGGTGGATTTTGAATATTGTGTTAGGGTGATGAAGGCGAATTACCGTATTTTGAGAATCAATACAGTGACTTTGATACATCAGCTTGGCGATTTAAAGGTTTATCATTGCCTTGGAAGAAAAATATTTGTCACTAATCATTCCAAGGAGAGGGTGTATTATTATGCAAGGAATGCGATCTATTATATGAAAAAACACCCTGACAGGGTGAGAAAGCAAGACATATTCTGGGAATTGTTGAAAAGAGAAATGAAAATTATTTTTTTTGAGAAGCATAAATGGACTAAAACATTTTACGGAATACAAGGGATTCAAGATGGAATGAATCTTCGTATGGGAAAAAACAGGAGAAATAGATGATGTTTTTAGGTGTGTTAATCATAAGCGTAACGAGTTTGTTGATAGCTGGATTTAGAAATAAAGACTTGATGTCTCCTGCGGTACTTGTTAAATTACCCTAGCTAATAGCTTTGTTAGGACTGTTTTTTTCGGGCTATGATTATAATTTGGACAGTCGATGGTATCTCTATATGGTTGTAGGCTTATGCGTGTTTGATATTGGGTTTTATGCTGTTGTTGGTTCTCGGTCTCGAAGACATGATTTGTTGTTTGTTAGGACAAATCAAATAAATGATATTTGGATGAAGAGAATTATTTTCATGGAAGGCCTGGTCATTTTATTATATTTAGTTTTAGCGATTCGATATGTGTCCGGACATTATACTCATAATTTTTATTTCTCCCTCAAATATGGAAGTGTAACCGGCGAGTTTAGGACTCCTATTCTGATTGGATATTTGATTAACTTTTCCATTGCTTTTTCGGCATATGTTCTTTATCAATATCTTTCTGCACCAAGCTCGCATGATAAAAGGATTTTGATCATACAGATTGTGATTGGGATTATGGGATCTTTAATGACATTAGGACGAACGACGTTGTTTTTATATATTATTTTGATGCTTTCAATTTTTTTGGTGGGTCAAAATGTGAAACAGAAACAGATACTGAAATTTACTATAGGTTTTTTAGCTGTCGGTGTGGTGTTTTTCGGTTTTTATAATGTTTTAAAATACCCTTACAAAAGTTCTGGACATTCACTATTCTATTCCGCTATTAAATCAAATATTGTCTATTTATCAGGCAGTCTAGTAGCCTTTGAGAAGTGGGCAGAGATGGATTACGTTTTGCTATACGGAGCGAATACCTTCCGGTTTTTTATTGCGGTGCTCAATCGTTTAGGGTTTGAAATAGCTCCACAGAATCTGGTAAATCCTTTTATTGATATCTCTTTGAATCAGAATACTAATGTGTATACAATCTATTATTATTATGTATCTGATTTTGGTTTATGGTATGGATATGCCATGCAGTTGTTAATTGGTGGATTGCATGGAATTCTGTATAAAAAATTATTTTCCGGAAAAGCGATATGGTTATATTTATTCTCATTGTCTTTGTATCCTTTGTCAATGCAATTTTTTCAGGATCAATATCTTTCATTGACTTCCACGTGGATTCAATTCATTTTTTACGGATTTCTGTTTTTTAGCATTCCGAATTTCAAGTATTCTTCAAAGTGTGACTTTTTTAAGAAATACATTGAATAGTACTTATCAATCGTATGAACGATATTTTTGTTGGATTATAATAACATTATCAGATATACTGAAGTTGAATAAATGCCAAAGGAGTCATTATGATGATTCACATTGACAAAATAACTAAATTAATTCTTGATTCAATTTATGATGGTGTCCTAATTATTAATAAAGATGCCGTTGTTCAGTATGTCAATCCATCTTACACTCGAATAACCGGGGTAACTTATGAGGATATTGTTGAGAAAAAATTGCAAGATGTGAGA
>JAFGVC010000144.1 GCA_016938195.1 Tissierellales bacterium
CCATCCCATCAACATTGAAACAAATATAAGCAGAATTTCTCCAATATTACAGGAAATAAGAAAGCTGACAAATTTTCTTATGTTACTGTAGATGACACGTCCTTCTTCGACGGCGCCAACAATGGACGCGAAATTATCATCCGTCAAGATCATGTCGGAGGCTTCTTTTGATACGTCAGTTCCTGTAATGCCCATGGCAATACCGATATCCGCTTTTTTTAGAGAAGGTGCGTCGTTGACACCGTCACCTGTCATAGCTACTATATTTCCTGTTTTTTTCAGAGCTTCTACAATTCTAACCTTGTGTTGTGGCGATACTCTTGAGAATACATCGGCATCCTTTAGAACGCTTATAAATTCGGCTTCATCCATTTGGTCGATTTGTGAGCCTGAAATAGCTTTTTCTTCACCTGAGAGAAGCCCAATGTTTTTTCCTATGGCGGAGGCGGTGACTCCATGATCGCCGGTAATCATAATGACTCGGATGCCGGCATCGTGGCATGTCTTTATTGATTTTTTGGCCTCGGGTCTTTCTGGGTCTATCATTGCAGACATTCCCAGGAGAATCATATGAGACTCTTCGTGATTGACATCTGCATTTGGGGAAGCTTGTCGACCCGCGTAGCACAACACCCTTAGAGCGGAAGAAGCCCATTTCATATATATTTGATTAATTATTTCGGAATAAGGTTCAATGGGTAGGATATTATCTTTTATTTTTATTCTGTCGCACACTTTAAGAATGGAGTCGGGTGACCCCTTAGAAAATACCATAGGTTGACCGTCTATTTTATGCATCGTAGACATCATTTTACGCTCTGAGTCAAAAGGATATTCCTGTAAACGCGGATATTTTTCTGTTGTTTTTTTAGTGTTATAACCGGCTTTTTCAGCCATTACCAGTAGAGCGGCTTCTGTAGGATCTCCTAAGATACCTCCATCTTCGGTTAGAGATGCGTCATTGCATAGAATAGCAGCAAGCATCATTTGCTCTAGATTTTCTTTATTAAAATCACCTTCAATCGCTCCGTCTCTGTTGTAGCCGGAACCCGAAACCGAGTATTCGTTTTGACCGTCAAATATTTTTGTCACGGTCATTTTATTTTGCGTCAAGGTGCCGGTTTTATCTGAACATATAACAGTTGTGCTTCCTAATGTTTCTACTGAGCTTAAATTCTTGACTAAAACGTGACGTGACACCATTTTTTTCATACCAAGAGCTAAAATAACTGTGACGATGGCGGGTAGTCCTTCAGGGACTGCTGCAACGGCTAAACTTACAGATACCATAAAGATCTCCAATAAAGGCATACCTCTAAAATAACCTAACATAAAGATAATGACACATACCGCGAGGCAAAAAATGCCAAGCTTAGAGCCAAGTACATTTAATTTATTTTGTAGAGGTGTGGCTTCATCTTCACCCTCAAGCATAGAAGCTATATGGCCTATCTCAGTATGCATTCCCGTCTTCACAACGACACCCGTAGCACGGCCATAGGTAACGGTGGTTCCTAAATAAGCCGAATTTGATCGTTCAGATAGAGGTGCGTTGCTTTCTATTTCGGACTCTGCATTTTTCTCAACAGGCGTGGATTCTCCGGTTAGTGCGGATTCATCTATTTTTAAATTGATGGATTGGATTAATCTTATATCTGCCGGAACTAAATTCCCGCTTTCCAACTCGATGATGTCCCCCGGCACCAATAATTCTGAAGGAATCTCCTTGAGTGTTTGGTCTCTTATGACGCGTGCTAACGGAGAAACCATACTTTTTAAAGCTTTGACAGCATTGCCTGCACTTTTTTCCTGTGCAGCCCCAACCAATGCATTGAGAATGACGATAATCATGATGACTATGCCTTCTGTAAATTCTCCTATGTAAGCCGATAAAAGTGCAGCTGCAATAAGAATCATGATAAGAATGCTTTTGAACTGATCCAAAAATAAATTTAAAAACGATTTTGATTTTTCTTCTTTCAATGCATTTTTCCCATAAAGAGAGAGTCTGTTTTCTGACTCCTGTGTTGTAAGTCCAAATTGAGAGTTGCTTTCTAATTCCTTTAATAAGACCTGTATATTTTTCCCGTGCATCATTAACTCCTTTGTTTAGTTATTACCATTATAACATGAAATCATCTTTTTGTTTATTGATATGCTTTGCCTTTTGAGTCAAGAGTAATGTATAATGATTGAAAAGCAAAAATAAGGAGATTTGTTGAATGAAGTATTTGTTTATTGTTTATGAAGGACCTTATGGTACCGAAAAATCTTATAATGCGCTTAAACTCGCAATGAATCTACAAAAAACAGTTAATGCGGAAATGACAATTTCACTTCAAGGAGATGGGGTCTTGAATGCGATTTCAAAACAGAATACGCCTAACGGATTCTATAACGTAGAGCGTATGTTAAAATCTATTCTGGCTAAGAATGGAAAGGTAAAGCTCTGAGGGAGTTGTATGGACGCTCGAGGATTGAGCGAAGAGATGATTATAGAGGGCGCTGAGAGAAGTAGTTTAGCAGAATTGTCCATGATGGTGGAAGAGGCCGATAAAATTTTAGTTTATTAAGCTTGACTATGACAATAAACAGTATTAGAATGAAATAGAACAATAGTTCGAATACTTTTTGGAGGTAGACATGCCAGAATTAAAATTTGAAATCACAAAAAAAATCGGGGTTCTTTCAGAGTCGGCAAAAGGATGGACAAAGGAAATCAATATGGTCAGTTGGAACGACAGAGATCCTAAGTTTGATATTAGAGAATGGGATCCCGAACATAAAAAAATGGCTAAAGGGGTTACTTTCACAGCGGAAGAAACTAAAAAGCTACGAGAATATTTAAATTCTTTAGAAATTTAGCATTTAATCGCTAAGGGATTAATGGAGGATGTTGTTTGGAAATTATCCGAGTCAATGATCAGAATATTGGTGAGTTCATCAAATTTTCAAAATCAGTATATGTCGGCAATCCATATTTCCGTGATAACATGAGCAAAACAGCGGCGGAAATTTTAAACAATAAGGCAGAAATTTGCAAAGGCAGTTATGTCGAGGGTGTGATGGTCAAAAGCAACAACACAACCCTCGCTGTTTGCTTTTTTTGTATAGTGGATAGGATGTCAGATATCCTACAGATGTGTTGGTTTGAAAGCTTGGATGATAATGAGGCCATCGGCTGTCTGATTGAATATGGCAAAAAAATGGCCGTGAGATTTCATATCAAAAAAATCCTTGTTGGATTGAATATGCATGTCAATTATGGGCTAGGCATTTTGGATAGCCACTTTGATGAGCCCCAGAGCTTAGGCAGTGCGTATAATCCGCCTTATTACAACGCAAGGCTCAGACAAATCGCATCAGAAGAGATTAAACTTGTCAGTTATCTTGTGAGTACGGATCAATTTGATTTCAATGTCGGAGAACGCTTTGAAAGTAGAGTTTTATCAAAATACAATGTCAGGAGGTCGAACTTTAAGCAACTTGAAAAAGAAGCGGCTATATATACGGATATAAATAATCGGGCTTTTGCACATCACAGATTTTATTATGAAAGGCGCATAAATGAAGATTTGGAGCTTTTTCAGGATTTCAGATTTTTGCTTAAAGAAGAAAATCTGCTTTTTTTATTACATGAGGGCAAGGAAATTGGGTTTATGCTTTGGTATCCGGACTTTAATCAATTGTTGAAGCCGGGAGAGAGCATCGGGATAAAAACAGTCATTAAAAGCAAGCTTTTTCCCTCAAAAATAAATCGTTTTAAAATAGTTGAAGTTGGCGTTGTGCCGGAATTTCAGAAAACAGGCGCTATATTTGCTTTGTTCCATGCATGCAGAAGACTGACTGGAAATAAATATGAATGGTGCGAATCTGGTTGGATTCTAGATGATAATTATCCTTCTAAAAATTTTGGAATTCGGTGGGCGGATAAAGAATATAAACAATATAGTGTATTTTTAATTGATGTATAAAGGTGGCGTGCTTTTGAACGGGAAACAATACAATCATAGCGGTTTTGACATTTACTTTGATGTTTCATGTATTCCTGATTGTTGGGATGAAATAGCAGGGGACAATTTATTTCTGACAAAAAAAATCCTCGGACTACTACAAATGATTAATCCGTGCTCACAAAAATATCATATGTATGCCGAAAAAAAAATTATTTTAGTGACCTATAAGCTGAAAGTAGACCTCCTTTCATTGTTGAGCAGATCAAGCCTGAAGATTCCGATTAACATTATTGGCATTCCATTGTCCGTTGCTTATAAAGGATATCAAGCTTCAGGGGAGGGAGAAAAAATACTTTCTCAGTATTTGAACGCCATGAAGGGGATAAACATCATATTAAACGGTGATGAAGGATTGAATCTTTTAAGTGGATATTCTCTTTCGAATTTTGCTTTGGATATTGAATGGCGTACTATGAAGGATTATCTTAGCAGCATGAGAAGCCATTATAGATATAGATTCACAAAAGCAATTCAAAAATTTCAAGAGGTGAAGGCAGAAAAGCTTGACGACAATGGTCTTTTTTCTGACGATATGTACGCCTTATACCTTGAGGTATATGAGAATTCAAAGGAAAAACTGGAAAAATTATCTATCGATTATTTTAGACAGAGCCCATTTTCTATTACGGTTTTCCGCCATGATGACCGGTTGCTTGGATTTATACAAACGACAGTACACAACGAAGAATTGCTGTTTTTATTCTGTGGCTTTAATCATTTAAAAAATCAACGTTATGATTTATACACCAATATGTTGCTTCATATGGTGATGAAAGGAATTGAAGAGGGTCGTCGAAGAATTTCTTTTGGGCAGACGACAGAACAATCCAAATCAATCATCGGAGCACTAGAAGTCAAGAAAAGGCTTTATATCGCTTCGAAGAGCAAGTTGATTAGATTTTTTTCAAAAGCTTTAATTAGAGTTATTTCTTATCAAGGATATGGTATAAGTCATCGGGTTTTTACAAAGGAAGGTCGTTGTTAATGATGGAAGCCTTATTAGTAAAATGCCATAAAAAAACAATATTTTCAAAAATTGAACCGATTGTCTGTGAACCTCTTGAGCTTGAATATTTAGCGGCGGCTTTACATGAAAAAAATATTGCATGCGAAATCACCGATGCACTTCTTGATGGTAGAGATTTCCATCAAGTCTTCAAAGAATCGGCACCGGACATATTGATATTATCCGGATATATAACGGCTGTACCTGTCGTTTTGGAATATGCGAGATTTGCAAAATCAATCAATCAGGATGTTGTCATTGTTGTAGGGGGTGTTCATGCTGAGCTTAATTGCGGTGATTTTTTTGATGACTCCATTGATTTTATTATACATCAGAGCAATGTACATACATTTTATGAATGGGTGGACTATTTAAAAAATGATGATAAAAATCCTTCGCAGTTAAGTTATATTAAAGGGCTTGCTTATAAAATCGATACTAAATGGCATGTGAATGTTAAAAATCCTATGATATCTTATGATTGGCCTATGCCGGACAGAAGTTTTTTTAACCGATATAAAAACAAAACAAAATTCATGCTTTTTCGTGAAGTTGCATTGATTAGAACAGCTGTATCATGTCCATATGCTTGTGAATTTTGTTGCTGCAGAAATATTAACGAGGGTCATTATCTTCAAAGAGATATGGAGGATGTTTTGACTGAAATCACGAACATTTCCTCTACATATATTTGGATTGTAGATGATACGTTTCTCATAGACACGGAAAGGATTTCAAAATTTATTGAGGGTATAAAAGCGCGAGGCATTCATAAAAAATTTATGGCCTATGGCCGCGTAGACTTTATAGCAGACAACCCGCAGCTCATACCACAGCTTAAAGAAGCAGGGTTTATTGAAATTATTGCCGGAATAGAAAATCCTTCTAATTCAAAGCTTATTCAATATAAAAAAGGTACAACTGAAAATAATAATGATTCGGCAATCCGGCTTTTGAAGTTTAATAATATTAGACTGACACCTTTATTTATCGCTGACATTGATTTTACATCTCAAGATTTTTATAGTCTTAAACGATGGATCCAAAGCAAGAGGTTTGATTATTATACCGTGTCTGTGATGACGCCGATAAAAGGCACAAAGTTATTTGAAAAGCATAGCGACGCAATATTAACCCAAGATTTAAGCCAATATGATTTTATGCATCTGGTCATGAAACCAAAAAACATGGGAAAATTGAGGTTCTACTGTCATTTTTATTCTTTTTATTTAGACCAGATTTTTAGAAGCCGATTTGTTCGAAAATTTATGTTCCGTAAATGGATAAAAGGAGATGAGCATGTCCAATAAATTTATTTGGAATTTCTGGGCAAAGCATTATGAAAACCTTTGGGTGCAGAAGGTGTCTTTGGAGCCAGTCAGAAAAAGTGTGCTGGAGGAAATGACTCCTTTGCTTTGCGATAACCTAAAACAATATGCAATCCTGGATGTAGGATGTGGAACGGGCCAGACCTTGAGAGAAATTGCGGCGTTCTTTCCTAACCTTCAGATGACCTTGACAGGGATTGATTATTCTGAAAAAATGATTGAAACGGCTAAAACTAAAACGTTGATAAATTCTAGAATTAAATACATCCATATGGATGTTGATCAAATTAAAGATTTAAAAGAGAATTATGATATCATCATATGCACACATTCTTTTCCTTACTACAAGAATCAGCAAAAGGTGATGTGGGATATGATGGAGCTATTAAAATCTAATGGCAGGTTATTTCTGGCACATGCCTCTGTTAATAATTTTTATGACCGTATGGTAATGTTTTTTGTAAAATTTACGACCGGAAGAGCTCATTACCCTAGTATTTCAGAAACAATCAAAACGGGAATCGGTGTATCAAAGTGTCTAAAGCGTATAGAGATTAAGACAAGCATTTATATGCCTTCTATTTATTTGTTTGTTATGGGAAGAGGATGAAGATGAATATTTTACTTATACGACCTAAGCCTGAAAACGAAACCATTGGATTAAAGCATGTCATGATTTGTGAGCCGCTTGAATTAGAGTATATTGCGGGAAATATTACTTTGCCGGGGGCATCGGTTACAATTATTGACATGATTTTAGAAAAAAAACCGTTAGATTATTTTATCCGTGAACTTAAGCCTGATATTGTAGGTATTACGGGTTATATTACGCATGTAAATGTCATTCAAAGTTATGGAAAGATGATTAAAGAGATAAATCCAAATACTGTAGTGGTTGTTGGAGGGGTACATGGCGAGGTTGTTGGAGAGGATTTTTTAACGGATGAAATTGATTATGTTGTTCAGAGTTATCCGGTCCAAACCTTTAACCGAATTATTGAAAGTGTCGCAGAGACAGCACCGGATAAGACTAGTGCGAGAAAGCCAATAGAAGGAACTTATCAAATAGGCATGAAGTGTAATCAGGAGAGTTCTTTTTTTCAAAAGCCTCCGGATCGTTTGAAAACTGAAAAGTATAGAAGCCAATACTATTATATGTTTCATAATCCGTGCGCTTTAATAAAGACTTCGTTTGGATGTCCTTACAGCTGTAGCTTCTGCTTTTGCAAAGAAATCACCGGTGGCAGGTATTACGAAAGAAGTATTGCTTCTGTTATAGAAGAGCTTCAAACTATTCCTGAAAATGAAATTTACATTGTTGACGATGATTTTCTTTTTTCAAGGGAAAGGTTAATTGAATTCTGCAAAGCGTTGGATCTGAATGATATTCATAAACGATATCTCGTATATGGCCGAGCGGATTTCATCGCTAATAATGAAGATATTATTTCGCTTTTGAAACTTCACGGCTTACAAGCAGTCATCGTTGGATTTGAATCGTATAGGGAAGAGGACTTAGACATCTATAACAAAAAGAGCAGCATAGAAGAGAATGAAAAGGCAGCTGAAGTCTTGAGGAGAAATGGCGTGGAGATTTATGCCACATTGATATTACCCATGGACTTTACAAAAAGAGACTTTAACCGTCTTTGTCAATGGATCAAGAAATTAGGGATTATGTTTGTCAATCTTCAACCATTGACACCGCTTCCGGGTACTGAGATTTTCAATCAGTATGAAAAAGAATTGTTGATCGATCGCAAGGATTATGCGAAATGGGATTTAGCTCATCTTGCACTGAAACCTCAAAAAATGAGCATTAGAGCTTACTATTTTCAAATTATCAAGCTTTATTACCGCGTGACGGTAACGCCGGCTAATGTGATAAAAATGATAAAAAAATATGGATTTGCACAGGTCATTAAGCTTTCCAGGGGAAGCAGCCAAGTTACGTGGCAGTATTGGAAAAAATGGTTTAAAGGCTAAGAATAGGAGATTTTACTTTGAAAAAAATATTGTTGATTCAATCAACCCCGTATGATCGAAACAAAAGACTAATCAAAAAAAAGAAATTATACTTTGTGGGTTTAGCGATGCCATTATTGGCTGCAATGA
>JAFGVC010000145.1 GCA_016938195.1 Tissierellales bacterium
CATCATAAAGTTAACGAAATAAGAAAAATATTTTGAAACGGCGTTTTAAAAATGCTTGATTTCTTTTGTAAGATGGTATAGAATATCAATGAGATGTATAAAATTTAGGAGGCTGTTATGAAATCTACAAAAGGTATTATCGAAAAAACCAAAAAATTTGGTGCTAACAATTATAATCCGACGGAAGTTGTGTTTTCTCACGCAGAAGGTGTATGGGTAACGGATCCCGAAGGCAAAAAATATATAGATTTTTTGAGCGCTTATTCCGCAGCGAGTCATGGACATAGACATCCTAGAATTATTGAAGCGGCAAAAAAACAAATGGAAAAAGTGACTTTGACGTCAAGAGCCTTTCATAATGAAGTGCTGTGTGATTTTTATGAGCTGTTGTCTGAAGTGACAGGGAAAGAGATGATTCTTCCTATGAATACAGGAGCGGAAGCTGTTGAGACGGCACTAAAATGTGCCAGAAGATGGGCAGTGGATGTTAAAGGTGTGGAAGAAGGAAAGCAAGAAATTATTGCTTGCAATGGAAACTTCCACGGCAGAACGATTTCAATTATTTCAATGAGCTCAGAAGCTGCTTATAGAAGAGGATATGGTCCATTGACACCTGGATTTAAGTTGATTGGGTACGGCGATATTGAACAATTGAAGGCAGCTATTACGCCTAATACTGCGGCATTTATTATGGAGCCTATCCAAGGCGAGGGTGGTATTGTTATGCCTCCTGCAGGTTTTATGAAAGCTGCTAAGCAAATTTGCGAGGAAAACAATGTATTATTGATAGCCGATGAAGTACAAACGGGCTTTGCAAGGACAGGAAAAATGTTCGCAAGCATGTGGGAAGATGTCGACCCGGATATGTATGTGTTAGGTAAAGCTTTAGGAGGCGGGTTGTTCCCTGTTTCTGCCGTTGCTGCTAATAAGGAAGTTTTAGGTGTATTCAATCCGGGCTCGCATGGATCAACTTTCGGAGGAAATCCCTTAGGATGTGCTATTGCAATAGAGGCCATGAAAGTCATGATTGAAGATGATTATGTCGGTATGGCTAATGATAAGGGCGCATATTTTATGGAGAAGCTTAAAACAATTAAGAATCCTCATATCGTAGACGTCAGAGGAAGAGGACTTTTAATCGGTGTAGAATTTGACATTGCAGCTGAGGCTTATTGTGATGAACTCAAAGAAGAAGGCGTCTTAGCGCATGACACGCATCACACTGTTATTCGTTTTGCACCGCCACTCATCATTACAAAAGAAGAAATAGACTGGGCTTTTGAAAGAATCAAAAAAGTACTTGAGAAGTAAAATCAATTTATAAATATCCAATATCTGTGGATAACTCTGTGGATAGAGGCTTATATCTGTGTATAAAGTACAATTTCATACCGAAATTGTACTTTTTTTTCTGTAATTTTAAATCATTCTATTTATATTGCATAACTTTCATCCTATTAACGAATTATTCGAAACTTGTAAGAAATATACAGAAAAATAATGAAAGATTTATATTTGTTTACATTATTCATGACAATAAGCCAATCATCTGTTACTATAAAAAGTATGAATAAATTTCTTGGAGGAAAATGTCATGAGTGTTTTTACGCATATTTTGCTTAATAATATTTTGCCGATATTTATCATTATTACCTTAGGATATATTTTAAATTTGAATTTCGATTTAAGTATTTACACAATAGCCAAGCTAAACCTATATATTTTCACACCGGCATTTGCCTTTGTAAACCTGTACACGGCTGAGCTTGACTTTACTTTATTGAAAGTGCTGATTTTTTGTGTGGTGTATCTTATAATCAATAGTATTTTAGCAGATGTCATTTCAAAAATTAAGCATTTTGACTCTGGTATGTCAAATGCATTCAAAAACTCGATTATTTTTAACAACACAGGCAATATTGGCCTATCGCTCATTACTTTAGTCTTTAGTAGCGGTGCTTATTTAATCGATGGTCAGACACCTTATTTGAATAATGCGGTAGCTGTCATTGTGATTATTCTCATTTTTTCCAATATTTCTTTAAATACATTGGGCTTTTATTTTGCCGGAAGGGCAACGATGAGTTTTTCAAGATCGATTAGAAAAATTTTTTCACTGCCTTCTATTTATATGATTCCGCTTGCATTTTTACTTAAGGGATTAGAGATTGATATCACAGGTACATTTTTGTGGCCTTCACTTAATTATCTCAAAAATGGGATGGTATCCATGGCGTTGATTGCCTTAGGGGTTCAGCTCTCTCAGACTAAAATTCAAATCAATGATTCAAATGTTTATTTATCAGTATTTATTCGATTAATTGTTGGTCCGGTGATTGCGGTTATGCTCATAAAAATGTTTGGATTTACGGGCATAGTAGCACAAACGGTATTGATTTCTTACTCCGTCCCGACTGCGGTAAATACGGCCATTATTGCGGTTGAGTGCAATAATTGCCTTGGATTTTCAACACAATCGGTTGTAGGATCAACAATTTTTAGTGCGTTTACACTTACGTTTGTCATTTTTGTCGCGAAGATGATTTTTCCTATTTAGACTCGCTTCAATCATAATAGTGAGGCGACAGGCCGTGTTTTCGTGTTATAATAAGCATATGAAACAATAGAAAATATAAAAGAAGAGGTAGTTTGTTATGGGACAAGGATATCCGAAACTCATCGTGGATATGAAGAAAATAAGAAGAAATTCACAAATAATCACTGAAATGTGCAAAAGGGAAAGCATTGATGTAGCTTGTGTTATTAAAGGCTACAATGGTATTCCCAGTGTTGCAGAGGAGATGGCAAAATCCGGATGTAGTCAACTTGCAAGCTCAAGAATGGAGCAGATAAAAGAGATAAAACTTAGAGGCTTTGGCATAGATACATTGCTTTTGAGAATTCCTATGATGAGTGAAGTGGAAGAAGTTGTCAAATATGCTGATATTAGCTTGAATTCTGAAAAGATTATGTTGGAAAAATTGAATGAGGTGTCGAAGCAATACCAAGTAAGGCATCGTGTCATATTGATGAGAGATCTGGGAGATTTAAGAGAAGGCATCTACGAAAGAGACGCTTTGACAAATCTGGCCGTGTATGTTGAAAATAAGTTGGACAATTTAATTCTTGAAGGCATTGGGTCAAATTTAAGCTGCTATGGTTCAATTATGCCGACGGAGGAGAATCTTAATGAGTTGGTTGAAAATGCAATGGATATTGAAAATGCAATTGGAAGAGAATTAAAAACTATCTCTGGCGGAGGTACATCAACGCTACCTTTGCTGCACAGGAACAAGCTTCCGCAACGAATCAATCATTTGAGAATAGGAGAAGCGATTATTTGTGCGCTCGATTTACCTTTATATTGGGATACGACAATCGAGGGGCTAGAGGCCGGTGTATTTTCTCTCGTAGCAGAAATCGTTGAAATACAAACAAAGCCGTCCTATCCTGTGGGGATTAGATGTGTCAATGCTTTTGGAGAAAAACCTGAATATGAGGATAAAGGCGTTAGGTTAAGAGCGATTTTGGCAATCGGAAACAAGGATGTCGGGAGTTATACGACATTAATTCCTAGAGATGAAGGCATTGAATTAGTTGGAGCGAGCTCGGACCATTTGATACTTGATATTGAGAATGCGCCAAGAGACTATCATTTGGGAGATCTTTTGACATTTGATCTCTTCTATCAGGGGGTACTCTTTTCTGCGGAAAACGGACATATGAATATCGAGTTGAAGTATTAGCAAGGTATAATCAATCGATAAGTGAGGGGCTTTAATGGAGTTAGAAATCAGTGAAGTTTTTTTGGAAATAAGCCGAGTAAAAAAGATTAATAAGATTGAACTCAAGAAAGACTGCACGATTAAAGAATTAATGGAGAAGCTTGAAATTAAGAACACAGAATATGCAATATTTTTTGTTAATGATCAGATTAAAAAAGAAACAGACATTCTAAATAACCGAGATAGATTGTCTGTTCTTCCTATGTTTGGAGGGGGGTAAAAGCTGCCACCCTTATTTTTCAAAACATGTTTTTTTTTGTCAAGACAATGCCTGCGACCATGGAGAGGAAACCGGAAATACCCAGTATAATCCAGAAGGCTCCGGGATTGGCAGCCATGGGCAGCCATTTAACATTCATGCCGTAAAAGCTTGCAATCATAGTCGGAATGGCCATGATAATGGTGATGGAGGTAAGGATTCTCATTACGATGTTTAGATTGTTTGAGATGATAGAGGCAAAGGCATCCATCATACCGCTTAATATGCCACTATAAATGCTGGCCATCTCAATCGCCTGTTTATTTTCGATAATGACATCATCTAATAAATCCTTATCTTCCTCATAAAGCTTCATAGCTTCAAGCTTCATCATTTTTTCCAAGACAATCTCATTCGCCCTAAGAGACGTTGTAAAATATACCAGTGATTTTTCTAGGTCAAGAAGCTGGATTAGCTCTCTGTTTTTCATAGATTGATGGAGCTGACGCTCTATATGGGTACTCATTCTATCTATTTGCTTCAAATATAGCAGGTATCTTTTGGCAATTTTGAAAAGTATTTGCAATACAAAACGATAACGCTTGTAGGTTGCAAAAGAACGGACACTATTCTTTTCAAACTGGTCAATGACGACTGAATCTTTTAAGCAGACGGTAATGATATTTTTACCCGCTAAAACGATGCCGAAGGGAATGGTTGAATAGACAAGATGTTCTTCTTCGGTTTCTACAATAGGCATATCAACCAATATCAGAAGTTGGTCCTCATAGGTCTCAATACGCGAGTATTCCTCCTCATCCAAGGCAGCTCTTAGAAAATCCATATCGACACCTAGCTCTTCTTCAATTTCTTGAAGCTCTTCAGTTGTCGGATCAATTAAACTAATCCATGCGCCATCCTCGATTTCCTTTAAAGTAAATAGATTGTCATCGATGGTTTTAAAAATACTAATCAATAGGCTCACCTCGCTAATGGTATTTGAATATTAACTCCAAATCCGTATAGCATTGTGATTTAAATGCGAAGGAAGCAGAGAAATATTCGATTTTTTTGTCATTTTTAAATTTCCGGATAAAGGCCCGTCATCCACTGTTTCCTCACTTCCTTTCATATAAATAATCCCTATGCCCAGCACAGACATAGGGTATCAAGCCCTTTCCTGTTGGGTTTTAGCACTATACAGCTTAGGTTGCACCAGCCACATTAGAAAAAACCTTATCGATTATATCTGCTGACCCGTTGGCATCTCTGGATGTTTCTGGGCAGTGGCATGTTTCTGTATAGGAACCTCTCCTAACCAGGTTCATAAAAATGTTTGATTCATTAACATTATATTACTTCTATAGTAAAATTCAAGAAAAATTTGGTTATTTCGGATATTGTTTTATTGGTTTGTGACTGATATAATAAATCACATGTGAGTAGAAGGAGAGTAGCCTACGTGAAAGACATCGAATTAGCCAAAAAAATCCTATCTGAAGAAAATCTGGCTATCGCTATTGTTAGAGAAGGCAAGTGTATTTACAAAAGCGATCGAAGAGGTATATATCCTTTATATATGGCGCTTATCAACCACAAAGAAGAGCTTCAAAATGCATCTTCAGCTGATAGGGTCATTGGAAGGGGAGCCGCCCAGCTATATGAATATGCGAAGGTAAAATATGTATTTGCCAACGTTATTTCAGAAGGAACTAAAGAAGTTCTGGAAAAATCAGGCATAGCCTATGAAGCGGAAAAAACCGTTCCGTACATTAAAAACAGAGAACAGAATGGCATGTGTCCAGTCGAAACCTTATCTTATCAATCCAAAGATATTGATGAGCTTTTGAAAAACATGGCGAGTTTTTTAAAAGGTTTGAATTTGATCTAAATAGAAGCGCTATTTTTGTAATGGTTGCGTAAAAGCAAAAAAAGTAGTATAAATAGATTAAGTGAATATGTTTTTGAAAGTGATAGGTGCTTGCGTGCACGTGGTCGCTTACAATCTAAATAAATCATCCTTTGATCGACCATTGTGTCGGTTTTTTTGCATTAATAGTCAAAGATGTGTTCCAAATTTGAGGAATGGAGGGACCCATATGAGACGCAAGAAGATAGCTATACTATTGATATTTGTTATGTTATTTGCTTCGACAACTTCTGTAGGAGCTCAAGACGAACAAGAAGAAACATTGATTTTATCACGTTTTAGCGATATGCCTGATGACTGGTCAACGCAAGCGCTTCAAAGGGCAGTTGATAATGGTCTGATGTCAGGATCAGATGGTCTGATCAAACCAAAAGACCCTTTGACAAGGGCACAAATGGCAACAATCATCAATCGTGCTTTCGGTGCAAAAAATATGGCTTCAATAAGTAATTTTGAGGATGTGTCTACAACAGCTTGGTATTATCATGAAATGGCAAAGGCCATCTATATGAAAACATTTTTAGGAGACGGTAATCATCTTTATCCGGACAATCCGATTACACGCCAAGAGGCCTTTCTAGTAATTGCCAGAGCATTGGGAATTAATGCTTCCACGTTTGCTCCTGCTGGATTTATAGACCTCGACGACATAGCACCTTGGGCTAGAGGAGAAATCTATGCACTCATAAACCAAGGCTATATCCAAGGCTCTGCGGGAAAAATTAATCCAAAACAGACCATTACAAGGGCTGAATTTGCTCAGCTGATGCATAATCTGATAAAGACATATATTAAAGAGCCGGGTGAATACACAGACCTGCTTGAAGGTAATGTCATGGTATTGGTTCCGGGGGTAGTATTTGTAGATACAATGATTACAGGAGATCTGATTCTGGGAGAAGGTGTAACCGAAAATGATGTTGTATTGTCAAATTCTACATTGACAGGCAGATGGATTATAAGGACTCAGCAAATGGAAAAACAAAATGTTATTGGTATGGTAGCGGATGTGAACGAACTCGGAGAGGACAATTTCAATAATTTGGCTTTCATGGGATTAAAGAAAGCAGAAGACGATTTAAATGTTATTACTAAAAAAGTCGAATCGGTTAACGAGGGAGACTACTCAAGTAATCTTGCAGAATTAGCTCAAGAAGAACCCGAATTAATCATAACAGTAGGTTTCCTTATGATAGACGCAACAACAGAAGCTGCGGAGAATTATCCAAATCAGAAATTTGTTATTATAGACGATAATAGTATAGATTTGAATAACGTCATGAGGATATCATTTGCAGAACATGAAGGATCCTTTTTAGTAGGGGTAATCGCTGGGATGACTACCGAAACGAATGTGGTAGGCTTCATTGGAGGTATGCAATTTCCTCTGATTGAGAAATTTATGTATGGTTATATGGCAGGTGTCAAATCAGTTAACCCAGACGCTGAAGTATTGATCGATTACGCAAATTCTTTTATGGACCCAGAGACAGGCAAAGAATTGGCATTATCTCAAAATGAACTGGGAGCAGATGTCATATACCATGCTTCGGGCGGTACTGGCTTTGGTGTGATAGAAGCAGCAGGAGAAGCTGATTTTTGGGCAATAGGTGTCGACGTGGATCAGTCTTATCTGGATCCGGAGCATGTATTATGCTCAATGTATAAACGCATCGATAATGTCGTTTATATGGCAATTCAATCTGTTCTCGATGGCAATTTCGAAGGAGTTAATGTAGTATATGGCTTAAAAGAAGAAGCGATAGGGTATGTTGACGGTGCGGGTAATATTTCAATAGAATTGGCGGATACGGCTGATTTTTATAAAAGAAAAATTATCGCGGGTGACATTGTTGTGCCTTATGATTTGGAAACCTTTGAAGCGTTTATGGAAAATTAGCTAATTTTATAGGAGGGTATTAGATGTTAAATGAATTCAAAAAATTTGCATTAAAGGGAAATGTTATTGACCTGGCTGTCGGAGTCATTATTGGAGGTGCGTTCGGGAAGATTGTTTCTTCTATGGTCAATGATATTCTGATGCCGATTGTGGGCATTCTTTTAGGTGGTATTAGTTTTAAGGATTTAAAATATGTGATTACCCCTGCTAGCGGAGATATAGCAGAGTCTGCTATTCTTTACGGTGCGTTTATTCAATCAATTGTGGATTTTGTAATTATTGCCTTGTCAATTTTTCTGTTTATTAAACTGCTTTCTTCCATGAAAAAGAAAGAGGAATTACAGCCACCGGCTCCTGCGGCACCTGATCCGGAGGTTGTCTTGCTTGAAGAAATCCGCGATTTGTTAAAGTCGAAGAAGTAAAATAATTGCAAGCTCAATTATTATTTGATATAATTGTCGAGACGAGAAGTCTTATAAGGAAGAATCCTTAATCAATAAAAAGCTGAAGCTGAATAGTTGTCGCGAATGACATTTATTCAGTTTTTTTTGTCAAAAATAGGAGGATTATTATGAATCATTCAAAATCAAAAGCCATCGTATTATCAGGTTTACTTGTCTCGTTTGGTATTATTGTTCCTGTATTTTTCCATATGTTTGGTGGAGCTGGACCCATTTTCTTGCCCATGCACCTTCCTGTATTGATTGGTGGATTTATGCTTTCACCTTTTTATGCTTTCTTGGTGGGTATCATCACGCCATTTGCAAGTAGTGTTCTGACCGGAATGCCTGTTTTAATGCCAATGGCTCCTATTATGATGGTCGAGTTGGGATTTTATGGATTGAGTGTTGCTCTATTGAAAAGAGTTAATCTTCATGATATTGTAGCTTTGGTAGGTGCCATGATATTGGGAAGATTAGCAGCTGGTTTGATGGTGGCTATTATGGTCAATCTTGTCGGCATCAAATTCGCACCCCCGATTGCTTATGTTACCGGTGCAGTTATTGGAGGAATTCCGGGGATTATTATTCAATTAATCTTGATTCCGTCGATCTTGATTGCAATCAGGAAATTCAAGCCTGAATTATTAAGAAAATAATAAAAACAAAAAAGCGAAACCGGCCCTCATCATTTCCTTGAGAACCGGTTTCTATGATTCTAATTTCATGCTTGCTCCTTTGGTGGAATCACACCCTTATGATTTTTAGTAATATTCTGTAGGTCAGAATATATACTTAAAACATCTATCCCATTTTACCTCTGCAACAACATCTCTGCACGGCCTTATTTGAATATCATTGGTTTTGCTCAAGGCACAATCACAAGAGCTAAAACATACACGAACCTCTTCTTCAACATTGCCAATTGGATAAAATAGAATATCTGTTGTAACTATATTATACACATTATACTAATATTATGCAAGTTTTTATAAAGAAAAGAAATGTTTTTTATTCATTTTTCAAAGAAAAAGCATCTTTATGATGATATTATAATGCATTTATGATATAATATGCAGTATACAACCTGACTTTGGTATCCGACATTAAAAATGGCGTTAACTGAATAAAGTTTAATTGTAAGG
>JAFGVC010000146.1 GCA_016938195.1 Tissierellales bacterium
TATATCTTTCTTATTATACCGAAACTTACTCCCGTTAACCTTTCAATCTGCCTAATGGATAATCCTTTATTTTTCAATCTTTTAATCACTTTGTCTCTTCTCTCTCTTTCATAATTCTGAATCTGCCTGGCATTTTCTGCTCCTGCTTCTTCCATTATTATTTTCGTCGCCTCTCTGTCATCTATTCTATTTTTTTCCTCATACTCCAAACATTGATCGTCATTTTTATTATCATTAAATTTTTCAAATAGCTCCTTTGCTTTTTTATCATTTTCGGAAAATAGACTCAGCCCAAACTTGACATCACAAATTCCATGCCTTCCCAAATAATCGTTGAAACTACTCCAAGAATATTTTGATATGTTGTCCACAATTCCAGCCTTCACTGGATTTTGGTGAATATATCTAAGTACAGTTAAAAAATATTTATCATTTTCCACCACTTCACTTTTATATCTGTCTTGAAATAAATGGCCACTTCTTTTGTATTTCCAATTATACCAGTACACAAATTTTGATCCGATCCTTCTAAAGACTATTCCTAAGTTCTCTTTCCCTTCCTTGATTAAAAGATGAATATGATTGCTCATAAGGCAAAAGGCATATATTTCATATCCGCATACTTCTTTATATTCTTTAATTACTTCAATAAGTTTTTCGTAGTCTTCATCATCTTCAAATATTATTTGTCTGTTTATACCCCTTAACATCACATGATAAATTCCTGTCTTGCTTTTTTCTCTTGCTCTTCTTGGCATAAAAATCACCTCGCATTAATTCTAACATTAACAAAAGATTATATCAACACAAAAGAACCGTCCCCCTGTGACTCATCAACACAAAAGAACCGTCCCCTTGTGACTCATCCCCCTGTGATTGTGATTTGTCAATAAGGATTTCTTGCATAATTCACGCGTTGGTGTTATAATAAATGCAAGGAAAAATGTAAAAATGGTATCGAATTAAAATCCTTATAAATAAATCGTTAACAGCGAAAAAGAAATGAAAATATGAAAGGTGGTGAGTGTATGAACATTACTCATGTTGTAAAAGAACGCATAGAACATTATAAAGAAACAGAGCCCATTCTTGTAGAAGAGATTGTAAAAGGTTTGGATAACTACAAGGATACTGTCTATGTTGCTTTAAACAGATTAGCTGGAGAAGGAATAATTGCGAACTATACAAAGGGAATTTATTATAAACCGAAAAAATCAAGATTTGGTACAATCGGTTTAGATAAGAGAAAACTGATTGAGAAGAAATATTTAAAGCGAGGTAATGCGGTTCTCGGTTATGTAACTGGACCACAAGTTTGGAATGAATGGGGAATGACTACACAAATACCGAATAGAGTATGGATTGCCCAGAATGTTAAGCAAAAGAAGATAGATAGTGATCTGAATGTGCTAGTAGTCAAAGCTAAAGGTGATATAAAAGAAAAAAATATTAGAGCACTCCAATTTTTAGATATCATTGAACAGATTGATCTTATTCAAGATACTGCTAAGGAAAGTGTAGCTAAAAGATTGATTGCAATATATAAAGAGAAACTTGAAGTGTCTGATTGCATTGCAACTTTGGAAGAAGTAAAAAAATATAATAAGAAAGTAAAAGTTCTATTTGGGTTAATTGTAGAAAATGCTGATATTAATGATGAGTATTTTAGAGCACTTTTAAAATACTTCAAAGAAGATGTCCAGAAGGGCAAGAAGATGATTATTGATATTAACCCTGAAGTCTTTGGCGGCAATAGAACTTGGGGGAATGGTTATGCGACTACACAAAAATACTGATGATTTTTCAGATCTAATTCGTATCACTTCAGATTATCTAGGATTAGATCCAACAATTGTTGAAAAAGACTACTGGATTACTCACGCTTTGTATCATTTATCAAAATCAGAGTATATGGGAAAAGTCGTTTTTAAAGGTGGCACTTCACTTACCAAATGCTATGAAGATTTGCACAGGTTTTCTGAAGATATTGATATTGCATTACTTGCAAATGGTATGACAAATTCACAAATTAAGAAAACAATACAAAAAGTTGAAGAGGTCATGAGCTTTGAACTTAGTCCGGGTGAATTTGAGGATGAAAGAAAATCTGGTGATTATAGATATACTCAATTCACGTACAGATCTATGTTCTCCGGGGATCTTAGTGAACTTCACCCTAATATTAGGTTTGAACTTACGAGCTTTATGTATCCACATCCTTTTGAAAAAAGAGAAGTCGGAACTTTTATTGAGCAGTACTTAAATCAAAATGTGATGCATGATGTAATAAATGAATTTGAACTTGGAAAGTTTGAACTGAATGTTCTATCGATTGAAAGAACAGTTGTTGAAAAATTAGCATCATTGATACGAATGTCTTATGACGTAGATTTGAAAGAGATTCAGACTAAAACCAGGCATTTGTATGATTTGTATATGACTTATCATTTAGTCAGTGCATTCTATGAAGATGATGATGCTTTATCTGAGATGGTTGCTATTGTAAAAGAGTCTGAAAATGAATCTAGATTTAAAAATATGTATCCAATAGATAATCTATGGAATACGGCACCACTATTTTCAATTTTGAATGACTCAAGGATTGAAATTGCTTACAGAGAACATTTTGGATCAGAGTTTGTTTATGGTAATTTACCAGATTTCAAAGATGTTAAAAATGTAATTTTTGAGCTCCAAAAAGTTCTTATTAGATGCAATATATAATAAGTTAAAAGAATAGATTTTCGATATGCCTTCTTGGACCATTTGGTTTTAGGAGGCTTCTTTTATGCACAGAAAAAATAAACGAAACGTTGACCCTAAACTATCAGAATTTATAGTATGAATTCAAAGTAGCGCCATTACTCTGATGTATAGGTGATTTTCATAAGAAAAATATTGAATTAGCACAAAGGAACCGTCCCTTTGTGCTAGTCCCTTTGTGCTAAAAAAGAATGTGCACTGTATTGACTATGCACATGTAAAAGAGTATAATGTGATTATAAACTTATGAGCGAGGTGATTTATATGGCTAATACCAATATCACTATTAGAATGGATGAAGAACTTAAAAGACAGGCAGAAGACTTGTTTTCTGATTTAGGATTGTCTATGACATCAGCAATTATTGCATTTACAAAGCAAGCTGTCAGAGAACAGAGAATACCATTTATTATATCTAGAAATGTACCCAACGCAGAAACAATTGCTGCTATTAATGAAGTTGAGAAAATGAAGATTAATCCTCAAGTGTACAAGGGATATGATGATGTCGATGAGATGATGACGGAGCTGTTAAAATGAAATATACAATTAAACCCTCTGCAAAATTTCAGAAAGACTTAAAACGAATTAACAAACGCGGTTATAACCTTGAATTGCTGACTGAGGTTATTAAAATCATAGCAAGTGGTGAAGAACTACCAGCTAAGTATAAAGACCATCATCTAGCTGGAAATTACACGAAATGTAAAGCGTGTCATATTACACCGGATTGGTTGTTAATTTACGAGCTGACAGAAAGTGACCTGATTTTGTATCTCACAAGAACGGGAACACATAGTGATTTGTTTTAAACATGATGTTGACTACATTTTGACTCCGTTTTTTCGAATGGTCATTCACACAAGTTGTAAATAGGTTAATATAAACACTAGGAATCACAAAAAAACAACAAAAAACACGAGATACAAACTAGTCGGTATCGAGTGGGAGTAAAGAGAATAATATTGTATTGATTATTTTAGTTAATTAATATATGATTAAGCTGTCTTAACTAAAGCATGTGGGGGGATACATGGAAGCGTATAGGATGATTGATCAGTTAAACGTAGAAGCGGAGTCCATCGAAAAAAGCACGCCGCAACAAATGTTGGAAATCGCTCAAAAAGCTTTTGGACAGGCTACATCTCTGGGTTATAAAAATGGTATCGCCAAAAGTCTTTTCTTGCAAGGGCGTGCCCATCTCAGGCTTGGGAATATGCAAGATTCGGAAAACCTCTTAATGAAGGCATTGGTTCATAACGAGTCCAATCTAGAATTGGAATCGGAAATTTTTAATGCCCTAGGCAGTGTTTATGTCTATCTTGAGATTTTTGACAAGTCCTATGATTATTACCAAAGAAGTCTCAATCTCGCCATCAAAACAAACAACACATCCATAGAATCAAGGGTTCTGAATAATGTGGGTGCTATCTTCAGCGCCTTGGGAGATTATGAGTCCGCGCTGACTTATTTTCAAAGAGCTTTGGAAATGGAAAAAATCATCAGTGATTTTAAATTTTCATCGATACCCTTATTCAATCTATGCGAGGTTTATTTTAATTTAGAGGATTTGGACAACGCAAAATTATATGCTACCGAGGCTTTAAAGATGGCCCAAAAAGACAATGATAAGATGATACAATCCGTATGTGTCAGTTATTTGGGACTCATAGAAAAAAAGGAAGGGCGTTTTGAACAAGCACTTGCATATTTAAAAGAGAGCCTGATTATCTATGAAGAGACAAAAGAGCAATTCCATGTAGCTGAAATATATATCGAATTGAGCAAGGTCTATTTTGAAATGAATGATTACGACTTTGCCATAGAATTCCTTCAAAGGTCCTTAGCTATCGCAAAAGCTTTGAATTCCAAATCGTTGCAATATTCGATTTGCAAGCAGCTGTCCGAAGTGCATCAAGCCGTCGGAAATATTGACCTAACCGTGTTTTATTTACAAAAGGCCCTTGAAACCAAGAAAAGCTTAGAAGATGAAGAAAAACAGCAGAAGCTTAGAAATATAAAATTCCGCAAAAAAGCAGCCCTTACAGAAAAAGAAAAAGAA
>JAFGVC010000021.1 GCA_016938195.1 Tissierellales bacterium
TCGTCCTAAATATTCAATCCATTCATCAAATTATGCTATATCTAGTATCTCTTTTAGTATCTATATCAACATATTGTTTCTTGTACAAAATTTACAAAAACGGTACACTACCTTCAGAATCATTTGAATCTTCTACCTCTTCATCAAGATGAATACTACATTTTATCTTGCCTTCACTTCTACTAATAATTCCTTCATCAGGACATACTTCTTGATCCCATTGATTCAAAAAAGTATTAAAATTAACTTCCGAATCACTTTCATTATTTTTTACTAAATATATCTCATATGCATGTTCAAGTTCTGCTCTGTTGGCTTCACATACATCTCTTTTTGCATATTCTGTAACAGATAAAAACCTTGGAATTGCAATTAATGCTATGATACCAAGTACAGAAAGAACTATAATTAATTCTATTATAGTAAAGCCCCTAGATTTTTTATCCATTGTAATCACCTTGAAAATTTATAAAATTACATATCTCATCACTTATTAACCTGTAGGAAATTCCGAATAGTTGGTTTATTGGTCGATATGTGTCACGCAGTGCGTGGCGAATCTGTGTTTCATTAGATCCATGCAACTACCTAAAGATTACCCGGAAGTTATGCGGAAGCTACCCGGAAGTTATGCGGAAGCCTTTTTCCGGGTAAGCTAATCTTTATCGATTAACTTATAATGTGTCTGAGGCCCTTTATCAACTCTAATTAATATGTTCATTTCAACCATTGAACTTAAAACCGTTCTTGTTGCACGATCTGATATCCCCAAAATGTTAGATGCTTCTTTTGTAGAAATCCTATTTTCATTTTCATTAAGATAATTAATTATGGAGTTTTGGTGATTGGTATAGCTATTTTCTTTAAAGGGCGTAACTTTTTTCAATGCAACTTCCCGATACAAGCTCACATCCACAAAATCACCTTTTTCAACAATCTCAGGTTCTTTCAAGCCTCTATCTTTACAGCTCGATTTGATTCTGCGGATGCCACTGCCCCACTGTTCGATATAGTTTAGCTCCTTAAAAACCCTGGCGATTACTTTATTCCGGATTTCAGAACGTCCCTCGAGAATATCCTCTTGAGTAATAGTACTAGGAAACCCCCCTGGAGACACAACATTCACGATATCATCATAAATGCCAATCTTTATATCCCTGCCGTCATTTGAATAGTCCCTATGAACAACGGCATTGACAAGGCTTTCTCTAATGGCTTCTAATGGGATTTCATATTGGTCTTCTCTTTGCAAGCCTTTGATTTCACTACTCAGTTTGATGTGATTCTTTATGAAATTTTCAGTATTCTCAAGCTGCGTAAATACATCACTGTCGTATTCTTTTCTATCCAAAAACACATCCATTGTGGACCCTTTGAACCTGCTGCATTTCATCCTGATGTGTTCAAATCTTCCAAGTAAAATTAATAATCCATTGGATGGATAGATTGTGTTATTGTCTTCAATAATCAACTTTAGATTTTTCATAACTGATTGGTCTAACACTTTCCCAGCCTGGGCAAACCTACCTTCTAATGAAGAAATGTCTAAAGAATCAAGCGCCACTTCTCTATTGGCTTCCTGGTCAAAGCTGATGTTCATTCGCTGTCTTTCAAGCTCAAGAATATTCTCATGACTAGCCTTGCGATTTGTTGCCCCAACTCTAATGTAAACGCCTTCGCTCTTTCCCTTGCTTTTCAGGTAGTATGGTAGAAGATTGCCTCGATAGACTTCGATAATCAGCAATAAATGGTCATCAATCGTTGTCGTATAGATATCGGGAAGGACCGTTGGATAACATGTTTCATAAATGATTGAAGCCACTTTATCCTTCAGTTCAAAAATATTGACATCGTGTTCAATTCCAATGATTTCCCCTTGATCGTTAACACCGATAATAAGCTTGCCACCACCAGTATTGGAAAACGCAATGATTGTTTTTGCTAACGTATTGCTATTTGGCAACTCGGACTTAAATTCTATTGTCTTACCTTCGCCATCTTTTATTGATTTATGCAAGCTCATTTGACGCCTCCTTTGATTAAGTTAGTCGGTTGGTCAGTTTTCAGTTGGTCAGGAAAAGATTAGACATCTAACTTCTTAATCAGCCCACCAAGCAATCTACCAACTTCATCCATACTCACGTCTAATAACTATTGTTAAACTATTGTTCAACCATGGTTAAACCATTGTTAAACCACCGCTCAACTATTCTTCAACCACTGTTTTCAAAAAATTGCTCATCTTTACAGATAAATTCTTTACCATCGCAATAAACTCTTCATATTCTTTTTCCTCTATATATCCCAATTCCAGGGCTATCTCCATCTGACAAACCAATTCCATCAATGATCCATAGGCTATGTTAACAAAATGCGCTTTATCTTTATTACTTTTCCTACTTGTTCCCTCAGCAATATTACTCGGTACAGAAACCGCTGCTCTATTCATCTGCTGTACAAGAGCAAATTTCTCTCCACTTGGAAACTTCCTAGTCAACTTATAATCATACTTAACTAATTCTTTTGCCAATTGATATATCTGCAATTTCTGAAAACCAAACATACCCTTCCCCTTTAACAATTGTTCAACTATCGCTCAACCATCGTTCAACTATTGTTCAACTATCGCTCAACCATCGCTCAACCATTGTTCAACCATCGCTCAACCATCGCTCAACCATTGTTCAACCATCGCTCAACTATCGCTCAACCATTGTTAAACTATTGTTCAACTATCGCTCAACCATCGCTCAACCATTGTTCAACTATCGCTCAACCATCGTTCAACCACCGTTCAACCATCGTTCAACCATCGCTCAACTATTGTTAAACTATTGTTCAACCATTGCTCAACCATTGTTCAACCACCGCTCAACCATCGTTCAACCACCGTTCATCCCCTCATCCTTATATACCCAAAAACCCCCCAATTATTCATTCCCCGGGAAATCTTCACAAAAAATAGCAACCCCAAAAAAACAATGGGGTTACTATCATCGTGGTGGTGGTTCAAAATGCAAATTAATATCCCCATACTTACGCCCTTTACGTGAATCCGAAAACTCACTTCACTATGGTAGCACACTTTCGCATACCTGTAAAGACATGTAGGGCTAACTTAAATAAAACATATTTGACTCAAATATTTACTAATAACATTCAGACCATTTCTCCTTGATTGTCGTCGCAAAGCAGGTATTTTTTTTCACCTGTTTTTCAGAATGCAGCTGATGAATACTCAACCCATCTTTAAGATCGATATAGACTTCGCCTCCCTCCATATGTGTGTTGACATAATAATCTAAATTAAAATACCCATAGCAGCAGTCATTTTTGCATTTTGGATTTCGTGCTTTGAAGGGGACCATCACGGTTTTCACACCGACGAAGAGTGATATATTGTGCTTGGCTTGTGTAATCTCAAACAAAAATTCCCGACTCGTCTTCATGTACACGGCATTGCAGGCAAACATCTCTTTCAAAAGCTTTTTGACACTGATATCGACCTGCTCTCGCCTTAGGTCCTTGTAGATAATCTCGGTGTGATCCCCCCGCAAATCATAAATAGGTTGCATAACGATAATTTCTCTAAACTTAATTTTTACGTCGCTTATCATGTTGAATTCTCCTTTTTTTTATGCGCACTAAGCAGCAACTATTCTATTGTAGAGAATTATGGGTCATATGCCAATACGTTTATTGAAAAAAAATAATAATTTTTCGCAACAATTGCGATTTTTATGACCGATTCATCATTTGATTAAATATTTCAAAGGTGTAGGATGCCTCTTGTCGGCAAAAAAAACCGAGAGCGCTCTCCTAACGGAGAAAAAAATGAAACCACGCAACACCTTTGAAGCCTTTAATGCTTGTTTAGAAAAGGCCATTGAAAAAGAGGCCGATGCCATGAATGAAATCATGGTCATGCTGACCCCTTTAATTAAACATTCTATCCATCAATACTTTTTAGCCGGTATGGATGAAGAGGACCTCCTCCAAGAGGGATATCTCACTGTCACCCAATGCCTATCCGAGTTTGACCCGAAAAAAGGTGTCCCATTTTTAGGGTTTATCAAATCCCGATTGAGATTTCTGTATATGGACATGGGCCGCAAAACCAACAAAGAGCAATGTGATTCTCTCAACCAAACGGTCAACAATCTAAAGGAGCCGGTCGAGCTTATCGATTTGCTGCCTGATCCGGAGGCTTCGATTGATGGCGATCTGTTGCATGCCGAGGATCTCTATTGGCTCCATGAGGCTTTATCTGTCCTAAGTCATAGGGAGCATCAAATTATCCGCTTGAGCTTCTATGAGAAAAAATGCCTGGAGGATATTGCCCGCGAGCTAGGTCTGACGTATCGCACGGTTGTCAATACAAAGGCTAACGGTCTCAATAAGCTTCGGGATTATTGGCAAAAAAACCGGCTTGATTGAGTAAGTTGTATATAGCCGTAGCGGCTTCCGCACGAGTAAAGGTTTCCTTTGGATTGAGGGTATGAGCTGTACGTCCTGCAAAGACGCCTCCCCTGACGGTTTCGGTGACATCAGGCAAGGCCCAGTCCGATACTTGGTCCAGATCGGTATAGACTGAGAGTGCATCCGTCCGGGTGCCTTGCAGATGAATGATTCTCATGGCTCTGGCGTACATCGTCATGGCTTCCTCTCTCGTAATCAGGGCTTCAGGTCTAAAGCTACCGTCAGGGTAGCCGTTGAGGATGCCTTGGGCATTGGCTTGCAATAGAGCCTCTCCCTCACTGCTTCGAAAGAGGCCTAAGGCTCTGGTTATCCACGAGGCAAATTCTCCTCTGGTAACGGGACTATCCGGTGTGAAATCCGCCGGATGCTCTATGATCAGGCGAGATGCCAGACGGTTGACCTGTGTCATGGACCAATGTGATTCGACGGCCGGAAGGGTCAGCTCATGGCTTACCAACGCATAGATGCCGCTTGTCCGTGAATAAAGGGAAATCCGTGTTGTTTTCTTTTCCTCGACTATCTTGACCGGAATATGGGTAAAGGATCCATCCGGCTCGCAAAGAACAGCTGTGGTGATAGGAGACAGATCCGTTTTGCTTGACAGGAGGATTTCCCTTTTGACCGGCTCGGAAAAAAGCTCGGCGGTAAATTGAACCGGCTCCTCTACGAGGACCATCCCGGCTTGGCTTAAGTTGTCCGTCAGTATGGCCAGCTCATCCTTCGTCAGTCTTCTGATCATCAGCTGAACGCTATCCTCATCACTCGCTTCATCCGAGAAGATTTCCAACGCCGGAAGCTCATAAGCTCCCATCGATGTAATGAAGCGGATCACAATATTTTTTTCAGTCAGAGCGCGAATCAATGGCTGCTCGAAGCGCAAGACGGATAGATTTGAAGGCTCATCCAGGGCAATGCTGAGCATCGGAGGCTCATCCCCCGCTTTTGGCTCATCCATGTCCTTCAATATCCTGAGTAACGCACGTGTCGAAGGTGTGATCATAACACCCTCTTGTGTGCCCTCTCGTATATCCTCTGTCTTGGCTGAGCGTAGGAGCGGTGTGTCATCTAGGCTCATCGTAATCGGGCTGGGTGGCGGTATCATCATTCCGCCACCTCCGCCGGATGGCGGGGGTGGTGGGGGTGGCGCCGGATTTGAAATGGTCGCTGTCCCGGTCGGTGCTCCCTCCAATGAAAGGGTATAATAGGCTATTGCGGCTCCTGTCAGCTCTGCTGACGTAATGCGAACAACTTTGTCCGTTCCCGCTTCTGCACTGTCAAAGGCGATGGTCACGTTGGCAAGAGACACCTCGTCATCATAAAGTATACCCGAGAGCGTCAGAAGATTGTCCGCCATCTGTGCCGTAGTCGTACCGTCGTATATTTTATCGGATACTATAAAGGTACCGTCAACAGTCAAGTTTTTAGTATTGACCGTCAAGGCGCCGTTTTCTAAGGTCCATGAATAATTGGGTGCGTCCGCAGAGAAGGCCGCAATCGTAATCGGGTAGCTCCCGGGTGGCGAGCCGGCTTCATAGGTGCAGACGAGCTCCGAGGCCATCTCATGCAAAACTGTCTCATCCTCTTCCCCCACAAAGCCTTCATAGGTCATCGAAAAATCAGGAGGTGCATCGCCATAGATAATTTCCTCATCTTGGACAGAAATCGTCAAAGCGGCTTGTGAAATTGAAGCAATCGCACTGCCGGTCATATTGGTAAGGACGTATTTGTAGCGGTCTGCACCGCCACTGATGACGATATCCGAAAAGCTAACTGTTTTGTCAAGACCTGCCTGTGCGTCTTCAAAGGTGACGGTATAGCTGAATTCAAGCTCGTCCTCAAGTATTCGATCATCGGAAAAACCGGCTTCAAGCACCTCGGTTGTCCCGTCATAAATTTTGTTGGATGCGGTAAAATTGCTCAAGGTCAAGGGTATCAAGCTCAATTGATCAAGTGCCAAATCTCCCCTGACAAAGCCGTAGCCCTGATAATCAGCGGGTAGTCCCATGTCCGTTGCGCTTTCGCGAAGAATCGTCCGAACCTCGACATTGGTCAACTCAGGGTTGGCAGACCAAATCAAGGCTGCGATTGCCGTCACATGGGGTGCCGCCATCGAGGTGCCGCTACTGTAGCCGTAGACATCTCCCGGTATTGTGCTATAAATCCATTCGCCAGGCGCCATCAGCTCAACCTGGTACCCGGTGCTGGAAAAATCAGATAATTCGCCGGCTTCATTCGAGGCCGATACTGCAATGACTGTATCA
>JAFGVC010000147.1 GCA_016938195.1 Tissierellales bacterium
CATTATCCAAAGTAGAATATTATGCAAAGTTAAATTAGATAACCTTGAGAATTAAAGGGAACCTTATAAAATAACTTTGCATAATATTTTAAGGTCTATCGACAAGTTGCTCTTAACCAGTCCATTAGATTTGAACTATCATGCCAATCGCCTTGAAGACTTAGGTCATCTGCATTTAATGGGAGAGTCTTGTAAGCGTTTTCAAGTGCTTTTCTTTTGGCAGAGCTATCAACTTTTGCATATATTTCTGTTGTTTTAATAGATTCATGACCTAAAAAGTCACGGATATATATTAAATCTACCCCTGCTTGCAACAGGTGCATTGCCTTTGAATGCCTAATACAATGAGGAGACAACCCACTGGTGATTACAGTAGGATTGATCGTTCTAGCAGTGTTTGCATATTTTTGGATAATGTATGCTATCCCAGCACCGGTCAACTTGTTTCCTGAGCGATTAAGAAATAGGAGCCTTGAACTGCGCTCAAAAGATTCAAGCTTCTCGTTTCTTAAATATATTTTTATCAACTCCGCCATTTCTTGTGATAAAGGCACTATACGAGATTTGTTACCTTTTCCATGCAACAAAATCGTTGCTGGGTTATCTAGCCTAATATCGCCAACTTTAATATTGATTAACTCATCTACCCTTGAACCGGATTCATATAAAACTGACAAAATGAGCAAATCTCTGTATCCTGTTCTTGAGGAAGAATCAGGTTGCTTTAACAGTAGCTTAATTCCATCGACGGTTAAATAATTTACGCTCGCCTTTTTACATTTCTTATGTTTGATCGCGAGCAACTGCTGCATCAAATAGATATATTTAGGCTCTACTAACTGTATATATTTAAAGAAAGAACGTAATGCAGTGAGCCTTTGATTTCTTGTAGAGATGCTGTTACCATCTTCTTCAAGGGATTGCAAGAAATCAGTCACCAGTTCGAGATCCAGCATTTTTAGTGTGATCTTTTCAGGTTCAATTTTCCTCTTCATTTTACAGTATCTTAGGAAAATATAAAAAGCATCCTGATACGAGCTTATTGTTTTAGTGCTTAGACCTAAAACGCCTGGCATGTAAGTAGTAAAATATCTCGATAGGTGATAAGCAAAATCAGTAGGTTTCATAACTTATTACCTCCGGGATTATTTCTCCACAATTGATCTTAACTTTTTCCAAGATGTTAGGGTACATCTCGGAAGTTAAGCGCAAATATTTCTCAGTTGCATAAATATTCTTGTGACCTAAATAGGCAGAGAGTATGGGTAATAAAGTATATGTGTCCAGATCCTCCAATATCCAATTCTTAAGCGAATGAACAGCAAAAGTGTGTCTTAAATCATGTAGTCTAGGCCCTTTTCCTCGTCCACCATGAGATATCCCTGATTGCCATAATATTTTACGGAAGTATTCATAAAAGGTGGCTTTAGAATATTGTTCTTCTGAAGGATTCGGAAAAACCAAATCATTGGATCCACTTTTAGTATGCATAACCTGAAAGTAATCAAGCATGTAATTATTCAAACTATCAGACATTGGTATTATTCTCGTATTGTCGTTTTTGCTTTCTCTTATCGTTACGGTGCCACAGGCTATATTGAAATCTTCTATCCTTAAAGCAGATGCTTCAGATACCCTAAGGCCACAGCAGTATAATAATCTTAAAAAGGCTGGAAAAATAACGTTCATATTTGATTGTCGTTTAGGTCTAGTCATTTTATCCGCATTTTCAATCAATCTTAGAATCTGTACATGTGTAAATATATAAGGTGTAAAGGATTTTGATAATTTATATCTGCGAGTCTGCGTTGGTAGTGCAATTGAAAATCCTCTTTCATTTAAATAGATTATAAATTGTCGCAAGATGCTAATTCGAGTAAAATGTGTTTTGGGACTCTCATAATTATTTTTGATCGTCCACTTCAATACCGTATCTTCAGGTAGCTCAAGTGTCTCAATATTTTCAGAGGAAAAGAATTTGTCGATACGCTGTAATACGCGCGCTTCACTTTCATATTTGTATCCAAGTGAATGTTTAAATTCCAAGAAATCAGTTAGCTGGCTAGCAAAAACACTTGAAAATCTTGGTTTGTACTTATTTTGCTTCATATGGCACCTCCAGAGGACACAAAGATAACTGATGCATATTTATTTTTGTGTATATGGTGGTACTGTTTAACTCTAGATGACCTAGTGCCTCTGAAACAACATGTAATGGAGTACCTTGTTCTAAGAGACGACTTGCTAAACTATGCCTTAAAGTATGGATTCCATGTTTTCTATCAGTTGAAATATCAATATTTGCCAAAGTCAGATATTTATTTATGATATTAGAAAGATTGTTGTTTTCTCCAAAAGCATCAAACGGAGCTACATGTCTTACAAAAACATGATTGCTACTTGTTTGTGGCCTTCCGTTTCTGAGATAGTCGATAATGGCCCAGCCAACCGACTCAATCAGATTCAGTTTCATTAGATTGTTTGTTTTGTTTTGGATGTATTGTATTTCCTTTGTTTCAAAGTTCAAATTGCTAAGCTGTAAGCTTGTAATCTCACTTACACGCATTCCATATCGAACTGCTAAAAGAAGAATTGCAAAGTCTCTTTTTCCTGTTGGATTACCTCTATCAATTGAACTCAGCAACCTTTCAATTTCATCTATTGAAAAAGTAGATGGAACCGTTGATTTTGTATTAATTTTTATTCTTGGAATGCATGTAGATAAATCTGTTACCGTTAGACCTTGGTTGAAAACAAACTTGAAAAAGCTTCTAAGAATGTAAAGAACATGATCTAGAGTTCTCTTTGAATACCCTGAATAAGTTGAGATGTATCCATCAATAATAGAAGGAGAAACATTAGCGATTGATTTCACCTTGTTTTGAACCAAATACAATGTTAGTTTTTCTAATTGTGCTTTAAAAATTCTTGCGGTTCTAGATGACAACCTGTTATTCGCATACGAATCAAGAAATGTTTTGCAGATTTCTTCGTATTCCTCTGACCATCTATGTAATCTCGTTGCTTGTCTCTTGAAAATGACTCCGTGTTGTTGATAATCATTTAAAACTGTAACGGCTCTCCTCACTGTTCTAGGATGACTTTTTAAAGATCGATCGTAAAGGTCAATATTATACTTTGTTTTTAGGAACTCAACACCAAAATCCATAGAAAAATTCGTTGTGTTTCGTTCTTCAGCATAATTTTTCAAGGTTCTCCATGCATTTTCATAATGCCGCAATGTTTCTTTCGTGTAGTTAAGCGAAATCAAATGGTCTCTAGTTTGATTGATTAATTCTGACAACGATAGCTTTTGATTAGGGTTTTCCATGATAATACCTCCAATTCTATTTAGTAAGGTGATTGCCTTAATAAATATGTCGGATATTATCAAAAGAAAAGAAAGTAGTTCTTATTAATTTAAGCTTCTTTCAATTTGTGACTTTGCATAATATTCTACTTTGGATAATGAATCCCGGTGCAGTTTTGCTGTTCTGAAAAAGCTCCG
>JAFGVC010000148.1 GCA_016938195.1 Tissierellales bacterium
ATGGCTAATTTGAATCAAGATATAGACTTTGAAACAGCTTTTATAATTGCAGAAGAAGCTGGCATTGAGCTTGAAAAAGAAGAAGTTATCGATGAAATAAAAATATTTGAAGATGAGTTTGATCAAGATGATAAAGCTGAAGACTTGCTCCCTAGACCACCTATTGTTACGGTTATGGGTCACGTTGATCATGGTAAAACTTCATTATTAGATGCAATTAGAAATACTAAAATCACAGACAGCGAGGCCGGCGGAATAACACAGCATATTGGTGCTTCAGTTATTGAAATCAATGATAAAGCAATCACTTTTCTTGATACACCGGGACATGAAGCGTTTACATCAATGCGATCCAGAGGGGCAAAAGTAACGGATATTGCCATATTGGTCGTAGCGGCAGATGATGGAATCATGCCACAAACAATTGAAGCTATTAATCATGCTAAGGCTGCGAAAGTTCCAATAATTGTAGCCATCAACAAAATTGATAAGCCTAACGCGAATATTGACAGAGTTAAGCAAGAACTTGCTGATCAAGGTTTATTGCCGGAAGACTGGGGCGGAAGTACGATATGTGTTGAAGTTTCAGCTATTAAGAGAATAGGAATAGATGAGCTTTTAGACATGGTATTGTTAGTGGCTGAAATGGAAGAATTAAAAGCAAACCCAAATAGGCTGGCGAAAGGAACTATTATTGAAGCAAAGCTTGATAAGGGAAGAGGAACAGTTGCAACGGCACTCATCGAAAAAGGAACCTTGCATAAGGGTGATTTTGTTATAACCGGAACATCATATGGTAAGGTGAGAGTCATGCTTAATAGCAGAGGGAAACGAATTAATGCTGCAGGCCCTTCTATGCCGGTTGAAATAACCGGGATGTCTGAGGTTCCTGAAGCTGGTGATATCCTATTTGCTGTTCAAGATGAGAGATTGGCAAAATCACTGGTAGAGCAAAAGATTCAAAGATTAAAAGATGAAAGTAATCGTGGCAGTTCCAAGGTTTCGCTTGATGACTTGTTTAGTCGAATTCAATCGGGAGAAATTAAAGATTTGAATTTAATCGTCAAGGCGGATGTAAAAGGATCCATAGAAGCTGTCAAACAATCTTTAGAAAAGCTCAGTGTAGAAGAAGTGAAAGTCAATACGATTCACGGCGGTGTTGGTGGTATTAATGAGACGGATGTTATGTTGGCATCGGCTTCAAATGCCATAGTCATCGGTTTCAATGTCCGACCTACGCCCAGCGCTACAGAGTTAGCCAAAAAAGAAAATGTTGATATTAGGACTTACAGAGTCATTTATAATGCCATTGAAGATATAGAAGCGGCCATTAAAGGGATGCTAGCCCCTAAATTTAAAGAGAATGTTATTGGAAGGGCTGAAATTAGAGCAACTTTTAAGGTTCCAAATGCAGGTACTGTCGCAGGAATTTACGTGACCAGTGGTAAAATTACCAGAAAATCTAAAATTAGACTTTTGAGAGATGACATAGTCATTTATGAAGGAGATATTTCTTCTTTAAGAAGATTCAAAGATAATGTCGCTGAAATCAATTCAGGCTATGAAGGCGGATTAGATATTGATAAATTTAATGACATAAAAGAAGGAGACATCATCGAATCCTATGTTATGGAAGAAATAAAAAGGTGATGATAAGATGAATACAAAGAGAAAAGCTAGGTTGGAGCATGATATTAAAAGGTATCTTAGCCAAATTATTCTGACGGGGGTTAAAGATCCAAGAGTAAATGAGCATGTTACAATCACAGAAGTTAAAATTACTGAAGACATGAAATATGCTAAGGTGTATGTGTCTTCTTTGAGTGATGAGACCAATAGAAATGAATCAATTGTCACTTTGAATAATGCGAAGGGCTATATTCGTAAAGAATTGAGTGCACGCTTAAAGACAAGGTTCACGCCAGAGATTGTATTTTATTTAGATGATACAATTGAGCATAGCATCAGAATAAATAATTTACTAAAAAACATAAGTAATGATGAAAAAAAGGAATTAGAATGATTAAATATAGTGATGACATCATGAAAACCATTGAGGCATTCATTAACCAATCCAAAACAATAGCGCTTATTTCTCACAAAGACCCTGACGGAGATTGTCTGGGGTCTTTGTTAGGGTTATATCATATTTTAAAAGAACTCAAAATTGAAGCATCATTATTTGTCGAGGGAGAAATCCCCAATAATCTTGATTTTTTGCCAAAAATTGATGAAATTAATTCGAAGCCTGACAATATAACTAGGGATCTTGCTATCGTATTAGATTCTAGTGACAAGAATCGGATTGGCATTATGCATGAAGTTTTGAGTAAAGCTAAAACGTCAATTGCAATAGACCATCATATATCGAATAACAGCTTTTGTGATATTAATTTGGTAAAATCCTCATATAGTTCAACCGGAGAAATTATTTTTGAAATGGCAAAAAAATTGCAATGGTCTGTTAATAAATCGGCTGCAATGGGATTGTATACCGCAATGTTAACAGATACAGGTAGATTTATTTACGACAGCACCTCTTCGCAGACATTAAGATTTGTTGCTGATATAATAGATTTAGGCATTGATTTCAATGATATTGCAATGAAAATATATAGCAGTGATAGCAAAGAAGTCTACCTGGCTAAATCAAAAATTGTTTCAGAAGCGAAGTTCTATTTCGAGGATCGGCTTTCCATTGCTGTTATTGATCAGGTGCTACTAGATAGCTACGCAATCAAGATGAAAGACATTGACGGTGTGGTTGAATTAATCAGAGATATTAAAAATGTTGAAATAGCTTGTTTGTTAAAGGAAGTTGGCAAAAACAAAACCAAAGTTAGTCTAAGATCAAAGGGTGACATTGACGTATCTGAGATTAGTCTATGCTTCAACGGAGGTGGACACGTTAAGGCAGCTGGATTTAATCTGGACTTAGATATCCTTCAAAGCAAAAATATATTATTAGACCATTTCAAGCAATTATTTGAGGCATAAGGATGAATGGGATAATAAACATTTTAAAACCAACGGGCATGACCTCGCATGATGTGGTTGCAAAGCTAAGAAGAATTTTATCGCAAAAAAAAATTGGTCACGCAGGAACACTTGACCCTAATGCAGCTGGCGTATTGGTCATATGTGTAGGAAAAGCGACGCGTCTATCAGAATATTTATTGGATTTTGATAAAGAGTACATATGCAATATGAGATTAGGACTACTAACAGATACCTTTGACATATATGGAAATATCATTTCAAGGAACGACAGTTTAATGTCTATTGATGCGGACAAAGTTACAAAGGCCTTAGATTCGTTTGTAGGAAGCTACGAGCAATTGCCTCCCATGTATTCAGCACTTAAGGTAAAAGGTAAAAAATTATATGAGTATGCCAGAGAGGATATAACCGTAGAAAGAAAGAAAAGAACAGTAGTTATCAACTCAATGAAGCTATTAGCTTATGATTATCCAAATATAAGGTTTAAAGTTTCATGTTCAAAGGGAACATATATCAGAACGATGTGTTATGATATTGCTGAACGGTTAAATACCTATGGAACCATGATATCTTTGATTAGAATCGCATCGAAAGGCTTTTCTATCAATGATGCTTATACAATTGCAGAAATAGAAGCTATGACGGCAATGCGTGATTATAGTTTTCTTCTGGATTATGATAAAGCGATGAACCTAGATATCTTGGAGTTAGAAGACCAATACATAAAAAAATTACTCAATGGGATAATGATTGAACTCCCTAAAAATTTTAACTGTGGAGGCTTATTCTATATCAAGAATAGCAATCAAACCATCATAGGCTTGGGAGAAATCAAAGATCAGAACAAGATAAAAATCAAGAAACTTTTGATTTAGGAGACGATATGAAATATATTACGGCTGCGATTGGCAATTTTGATGGCATACATATTGGACATGACAAAATAATCAATACCTGCGTTGAAATAGGCAATCAAAGCAATCAAGAAAAAAAAATCATCACATTTGAATATGAATTTAAGCCATTTGCTCATTCTGCTAAACAAAACAAGAAAATATACGGTAAAAACGGAAAAATCGCATCCCTTAAAAATTATGACATTGATGATATAATTTTTTTTGCATTGGATGATTCTAATTATAGAATGACACCGGAATCTTTTGTGGCAGATATCTTAATCGACAAGCTGAGAATTAAGAATATTGTCGTTGGTTTTAATTTCAGATTCGGATATCAGGCTAAGGGTGACATAGCATTATTACAGGAGTTGAGCAGCAAATATGATTATCATATTGAGGTTATAGAGGCTGTTAAACAGAATAATCATATTATTAGCAGTACAATGATTAGACATTTAATTGAAGCGGGAAAAATAGTCGAGGCTAATCAATTGTTAGTCGACAGATTTAGAATTGATTTGCGCGACCATCTTTTTACCACATTGTCTGAAAGTGAAATTGTGATTCAAGATCATGATTACGCATTACCACCGCCTGGAAAATATAAGATTATGAACGATGAAAAGGAACAGATGATTGAAATTGATTTATGGGAAGGGCAAACTTTAATAAAATATCAAGAAAAGGCTGCAATACACAGTTTTGAATTTCTTGAAGAAGTTTTTCGGTGATTTGCGTCATACAGCTATCTACGAACGCAAATATTGATTTACAAAATACAAAATATATGATAAGATACTAGATGTTCCAATATCTATGTTTATCGAAACCTCGACGATTTTCATGGTTATTGGTGTAAAAAAACTAAGGAGGAAGCTAAAATGGCTTTAACTAAAGAACAAAAACAATCAATTATCGAAGAATACAGATTGAGTGATACGGACACGGGATCACCGGAAGTACAGATTGCAATATTGACAAAACAAATCAATGTTTTAACTGAGCACTTGAAATTGAATAAAAAAGATCACCATTCAAGAAGAGGTCTTTTAAAAATGGTTGGTAAGAGAAGAGGTCTTTTGAAATATCTTCAGGATAACGACATCGAAAGATACAGAAGCGTTATTGGCCGATTAGGACTAAGAAGATAAAAATGAGCGGGGTTGAACCCGCTCTTTGTTTTAAATAACAAGGAGGAAATAGATGGAAAAAATTTATGAATATGAGCTTGCCGGTAGAAAACTTACATTGACTTTTAATAAAATGGCGCAATTAACAAATTCTTCTTGCCTCGTGCGATATGGAGATACAGTTGTATTAGCAGTAGTCACCGCTTCGAAAGAGCCAAGAGAAGGGATTGATTATTTTCCTTTAGGTGTATTTTATGAGGAAAAACTATATGCTGTCGGTAAAATACCTGGCGGCTTCATAAAAAGAGAAGGAAGACCTAGTGAAAAAGCAACATTAGCCTCTAGATTAATAGATAGACCCTTAAGACCCCTGTTCCCTAAAGGATACAGAAATGACGTTATCATTGTAACAACGGTCATGTCGGTTGACCAAGACGCTTCACCTGAAATTGCGGCTATGATAGGCTCTTCAGCTGTTTTAGCGACTTCGGATATTCCTTTTAACGGACCTACGGGATCCGTGAACATTGGCTTGGTAGACAATCAATTTGTTGTTAATCCGACATCAGCACAAAGAGAAGTCAGCAAATTGGATTTAACGGTTTCAGGCACTAAGGATGCTATTATGATGGTTGAAGCCGGTGCCAACATTGTAACGGAAGAAATAATGCTTGAAGCTATTATGTTTGCTCATGAAGAAATCAAGAAAATTTGCGTATTTCTTGAAAGTTTAGCGGCCGAAATAGGTAAAGCAAAGCAAGAAGTTATTTCAGCTAAGCCTGAAGAAACAATTGAAGAAGAAATCATCTCATTCTCTGATGAAAAATTCAATATAGCTATTGCAACAGAAAATAATACGGACAGAAGTGAAAATATTGAATTGGTTAAGAAAGAAGTAAAAGAAATTTTCGGAGAAAAATATCCCGACAATCTTAAAGATATTGAAGATATTCTTTACAAAATTGTAAAGAATAAAGTTAGATATAACATAGTTAAAAAAGGTATTAGACCGGATAATAGAAAAATCGATGAGATTAGACCTATTAGCTGTGAAGTGGCTGTTTTGCCGAGAACACACGGAACGGGATTGTTTACTAGAGGTCAAACGCAAGTTCTTACCGTTGCGACACTTGGAGTTTCTAGCGATATTCAGATTATTGATGGCATATCAGAGGAAGAATCCAAAAGTTATATGCATCATTATAATTTTCCAGGTTATAGTGTCGGAGAAGCAACGCCACTAAGAGGTGCCGGAAGAAGAGAAATTGGGCATGGCGCCTTGGCTGAAAGAGCATTAATACCTGTGTTGCCTGAAAGAGAAAATTTTCCATATACATTAAGACTTGTTTCTGAGGTATTGAGTTCCAATGGCTCCACTTCTCAAGCGAGCGTTTGTGGAAGTACGCTGGCGTTGATGGATGCAGGCGTACCTATCAAAGCTCCTGTTGCAGGTATTGCGATGGGTTTGATAAAAGAAGATGAGGATGTCGTCGTCTTAACTGATATCCAAGGTATGGAAGATTTCTTAGGAGATATGGACTTTAAAGTTGCGGGTACTTCAGAAGGAATCACGGCAATCCAAATGGATATGAAAATAGATGGCATAGATAAAGCAGTCATAATGAAGGCTTTAGAACAAGCCAGAGTAGGTAGATTATTCATTCTTGATAAGATGAATGCCTGTATTGCAGAACCAAGAACTGAGGTTTCTCAATATGCGCCTAAGATTATTTATATGAAGGTTAATCCTGATAAAATCAGAGAAATTATTGGACCTGGAGGCAAGGTTATCAATAAAATTATTGAAGATACTGGTGTCAAGATTGATATTGAAGATGATGGCACGGTAATGATTGCCGCCACAAATCCTGAAGCAGGTAATAGAGCTAGAGCTATTATTGAAGGGATTGTAAAAGAAATTGAAGTTGGAGATATTTATCAAGGAAAAGTTGTAAAAATAATGAAATTCGGAGCGTTTTTAGAACTTGGAAACAATAAAGAAGGCCTACTCCACATTTCTAAGATTTCAGACAAACGAATAAAAGAGGTAGAGGATGTCTTGAGCATAGGTGATGTCATGCAGGTCAAGGTTATCGAGATAGACAGCCAAGGCAGAATCAATCTTTCCAGAAAAGAACTTTTAAAAGATAAAGACACTGAAAGCAAATAACTGTGAATCCCTCCTTGGAGGGATTCTTAATAATATTTATAAGATTTATTCCGTATTGATGGAGGAAAGATGATACATAAAATCATATTAGACAATGGACTTCGAATTATTTTCGAAGAAGTAAAATATGTCAGTTCTGTGACAGCCGGTATTTGGGTTGGAGCGGGATCCATGTATGAAACACAAGAAAATAATGGTATATCTCATTTGATTGAACATATGATGTTTAAAGGAACCCAAAAAAGAACAGCGGCTAATATTGCTGAAGAGATTGATAGCATGGGCGGGCAAATCAACGCTTTTACAACTAAAGAATGCACTTGTTATTATACTAAAGCAACCTCGGATTTCTTTGAAAAATCATTGGAAATATTATCTGACATGATGTTTAACTCGGTGTTTGATGAGGAGGAGTTGAGAAAAGAAAAAAAAGTAATTCTGGAAGAAATTTTCATGTATGATGATTCGCCTGAAGATTATGTGCATGAATTACTTACTAAAATTGCTTTTCAAGGAAACTCCATTGCTTATCCTATTCTTGGCGATTCAGCATCAATTGAATTAATAGACAGGCATAAAATAATTGAATATATCAACGACTATTACACAGCGGATAATATTGTACTTTCAATCGTGGGCAATGTTGATAAGGATGTGGTTAAGGGTCTGTGTGAAAAATATTTTGCCGGCTTCAAGAAAACAGGTAGGAAAAATATATTTGAAATAAAACCTACCTTCAATGATATCAAACAAGGCGTACATAAGAATATTGAACAATTTCATTTTTGTATAGGAATGAAAGGATTTGAAAGAAATAATGAGAATTATCATACATCAAACATTCTTAACAATATTATTGGCGGGAGTATGAGTTCTAGATTATTTCAAAATGTAAGAGAAAAGAAAGGTTTAGTGTATAGCATCTATTCTTTTAATTCCAGCTATAAACTAGCGGGATTGTTTGGTATATATTCCGCTTTACAAGAAGATAGTCTCCAAGAAGTAATGGATATTATCATGCATGAAATCAGTCAACTAAAACAAGGTGATATTTCAAAAGAAGAATTTGAAAGGTCTAAAGCACAATTAAAGGGTAATTATATTTTAAGCCTTGAAAATACATCGAACAGAATGACTGTGCTTGGACGCAGAGAACTGTTCTACAATGAGGCCGTGAACCCGGAAGATATTGTTGAAAAAATTGAGAATGTGAGTTATACTAATGTAGTTGACCTTTCAAAAGAGTTGTTCAGCACAAATATTTTTAATATTGCTTATACAGGAAACCTAGAAAAAAACAAGAAAATAAGTGATGTTTTTAAGTAGCAAAGGAGGCCACCTTGAACGTAAAAATATTGAAAAAAAATAATTTTGAACTTCCGCAATATGAAACGACGGGATCCTCAGGAATGGATTTGAGAGCTTGTTTAGAAGGACCAATAGTATTAAAACCTTTTGATAGGTATCTGGTGCCTACTGGCTTATTTATTGAGATTCCAATAGGATATGAAGCTCAAATCAGAGCTAGGAGTGGATTAGCAATTAAACATGGGATTAGTCTAGTTAATGGTATAGGTACTATTGATAGTGATTATAGAGGAGAAATCAAGGTCATCTTGATTAATTTAGGTCAAGAAGATTTTAGTATCAACGATGGCGACAGAATCGCTCAAATGGTTTTCATGAAAATTGAAAGGGCAGAAATAGAAGAAGTGCATATTATCAATGAATCTGAAAGAGGAACGGGTGGATTTGGGCATACAGGCATAAAATAGCTTCTTTTGAGAAGCTTTTTATTATGGCGTTTGTTTTTTATTGTAGACATAATATGTTATAATTACAGGAGGAAAGATGACATTTATTGAAGGTTTTGTTTTAGGACTTATTCAAGGACTTACTGAATTTTTACCAGTGAGTAGCTCGGGGCATCTCACATTAGTAAGTGCCTTATTCGGTATTAAGGAAGGCAATCTATTCTATAGTGTAATGCTTCATTTTAGTACATTATTAGCCGTTTTTATTTATTTTCGAAACGATTTGATTAATCTAATTAAAGCTTTTTTTAGATTAATATCAAAAGTATTTAAAAGAAATAAAAATAAAACTGACGGTTATGAAAAGCTGGTATTGCTGATAATTATAGGAACTATTCCTACAGGGATTATTGGCATTGCTTTCAGTGATTTTTTCGAGTCATTGTATACCAATGTTTATTCAGTGGGTTATGCTTTAATCGTCACAGGTATTATTCTTTTATTATCAGAAATTAAAGTGCAAAAGAAATATAGTATAACGACACTACCGATGTATAAGGCGGGCATTATCGGAATTTTTCAAGGATTTGCTATTATTCCAGGAATATCTAGGTCGGGATCAACAATTGTCGGTGCTTTGCTGATGGGATTAAATAAAGAAGAGGCAGCTAGATTCTCATTTTTACTATCAATGCCGGCTATTACAGGTGCCGCTTTGCTAGAAGTTCTTAAAATAAACACAGCACATATAACCTTCGAATGGAGTTTAGTCATAGGAATGATTGTTGCTTTTGTGGCAGGAATGATTTCTATTGGACTGTTATTAAGTCTTGTAAAAAAAGATAAGCTGTATTATTTTGCAATCTATGTATTTGCGTTAGCAGGTTTTATTTTCATTTATTTTTAAGAAGGTGTGATGATGGGCAGTAAGAATACAACTCCTAAAACAACGAATAAAAAAATAGTACGAAAAAAAACAAGGGGTAGCACGCATTCTAAAAACCGATTAAAAAATGAGATTATTGGCATAATTTATATCGTTATGGCACTTTTGTTTTTTGTGTCCAATCATTATGGAAGCGGCCTTATTTTTGAATACTTAATTATGGCTTTAAAAGCAGTATCAGGAAAAGGCCATTTATTTATCCCGTATTTTTTAGGATTGACAGGATTAGCATACCTTGCTGATTTTTTGAAAAAGAGCAATCAAATTAGAATCGTCTATTTTTTTATGGCTTTCATTTCGATTCTTACCTTATTGACCGTTTCCGATAAAACTGTGATAGCCTCCGGAATATACAAGAGCAGAACTTTATCGGAAGTTGCAAATTATTTTTTATCAGCCGGACTGGATTCACCAGCTGTAGGGGGAGGAATTATTGGAGGGCTTTTTTCTTTTTTATTGGTTCTTTTGCTGGGAAGAGCCGGAACAATTGTGGTAGGGGTTTCAGTAATTCTTATTTCATTGATTATAATAACTGATAAAAGCATGGTCTTAACATCCAACAAAATATTTAAAAAAATATATGCGGGTTTTAAAAAAATCATGACGACTATCTATGACTTTATATTTATAGAAGAAAAATCAAAGGGAATTTCAAAAAAGAGCAAGCGTGATAATCAGGCCAATCAATCTAATCTAGCTAACAACGGCGAAGATGTACTTTATCATGATTACAGCATTAAAAATGAAATAAACAGAAAAAAATTGATTGATATGGATATAGATACACCTAAAAAGATAAATGAACAAGTTAGCTTTAAGACATCTAAAGATTTTCAAAATTCAGAAGAAACTTTTTCGGTAAAAATCAAAAAAGAGAAAGACAGAACTCAAGATGAAACGAATCAGGTGATTAACAGTTCAGGGGTACCTGTTGATGACAAGTATGTTTTACCTAATATTCAATTACTTGATCGAAAAAAGAACAATAATCTAATAAATGAAAAGAAAGAAGCCATTGAAAGCGCAGATATATTATTAAAAACACTTAAGGATTTCGGAATTGATTGTAAGCTCGTTCAAATTAATAGAGGACCAACGATTACTAGATATGAGCTGCAACCTGCTCCGGGAGTCAAGGTCAGCAGGATTACTAATTTATCTAAGGATATCGCTTTAAGTCTGGCAAAGTCAGATTTGAGAATTGAGGCACCCATACCCGGGAAAGCGGCTATAGGCATTGAGGTTCCAAATAATGAAAAATCCAATGTATTTCTCAGTGAGCTTTTTGAATCTCCGGAATATAACAAACAAGGTATTGCAATACCATTTGTTGTAGGTAAAGATATTGCCGGCAAAAATATTGTTGCCGATATTACCGGAATGCCACATCTTCTGATTGCAGGGGCGACGGGATCCGGAAAAAGTGTATGCATCAACTCACTACTTATGAGCATTCTTTTTAAATCAAAACCACATGAGGTGAAGCTTATTCTTATTGATCCAAAGGTTGTGGAGTTAAACATTTACAACGGCATACCACATCTTCTCATTCCAGTGGTAACCGACGCAAGAAAGGCGGCAAATGCTCTTAATTGGGCTGTCTCAGAGATGGGGAATCGATATGAAATTTTCGCCAAAAATAGCGTTAGGGATATCAACTCATATAATATCAAAAAGGCAAGAGAAAATCCTGAAGAAGTCATACCGAAAATTGTCATTATTATTGATGAACTTGCTGATTTAATGATGGTTGCAGCTAGTGACGTGGAAGATAGCATTACACGATTAGCTCAGTTGGCACGTGCAGCAGGCATTCATCTGGTTATTGCAACACAGAGACCTTCTGTAGATGTTATTACGGGAACGATAAAGGCTAATATCCCATCAAGAATTGCCTTTGCGGTATCGTCATATATTGACTCAAGGACTATTCTTGATATGAGTGGTGCTGAAAAATTACTCGGTAAAGGCGATCTTTTGTACCATCCTATGGGATTGAGTAAGCCGTTGAGAATTCAAGGAGCTTTTGTCAGTGACGATGAGGTCAAACGTGTCATAGAGTTTATACATCAACAAGGACATGAAAATCATACAGAGCAAACTGAAAATGAGATAATCAATACCCCCTCTGAAAACAGTAATGATTATGATGAATTGTTATATAAAGCGGCTTCTTTAGTTGTTATAGAAGGACAAGCTTCTGTATCCTATATGCAAAGAAAATTGAAGGTAGGCTATTCTAGAGCGGCGAGAATTATTGATCAATTAGAGGAATTGTCCATTGTAGGACCTCACGAAGGCAGTAAGCCTAGAAGAGTATTGATTGATGCAGAAGAATTAGAAAAAATTATATTTTAGAGGTAAAATGGAAAAATTACATATTATGACCCTTGGATGCTCAAAAAATACAGTAGATTCGGAATATATGCTCGGCCTTTTAAACAGTAGCTATGAGCTTACGGCAGATGTTTCATCAGCAGATACTCTTATAATAAACACCTGCACCTTTATAGAAGATGCAAAAAAAGAATCTATTGAAGCCATTTTTGAGGCGGTAAACTTAAAAGAAGCGGGCATGCTTAAAAAAATAGTTTTGGCAGGATGTTTGTCACAGCGATATGCAGAAGAACTCATGAAAGAAATTCCTGAGATTGATCTTTTCGTGGGCACATCTAACTACGATCAAATTGTTGAATTATTAAATGAACATATCGACAAAATACAGATAGATGATCCTTCAAGAAATATACCCGAACATTTACCAAGAATTCTAACAGAAAGTCGGCATTATGCTTATTTAAAAATTTCAGAAGGGTGCGACAATAATTGCACTTATTGTATTATTCCAAAGGTTCGTGGCAGATACAGAAGTAGAAGCATTCAAGATATTATGGAAGAAGTAGCCTTTCTTTCTGATCAAGGAATAAAAGAACTTATCATAATAGCTCAAGATACCAGTAAATATGGCATTGATATTTATGGGGAAAAAAGATTGCATGATTTGATAAGAGAAATTTCAAGTGTTGAAGGTATAGAATGGATTAGAATTCACTATATTTATCCGGAGGATTTTTATGATGACTTAATTCATGAATTTGCGGCCAACGATAAGTTGTTGAAATATTTTGATATACCCTTACAGCATATAAATGATGAAATTCTTAAAAAAATGAATAGAAAAACAAATCGCAAACAAATTATTGAATTAATCAATAAAATAAGAAGGTTGATAGACCATCCTGTTATTCGTACAACTTTTATTGTCGGGTTTCCGGGAGAAACAGTAGAGCAGTATGAGGAACTAAAACAGTTTATTACAGATACAAGGTTTGAAAGACTGGGAGTTTTTGAATTTTCAGAAGAAGAGGGTACTGCGGCAGAAAAATTGCCCAATAAGATTGACCCTGAAATAAAGTTGCAGCGAAGAGATGATATTATGTCGCTACAGCAGCAGATATCTTATGAGAATAATTTAAAAATAATAGGCACCAAAATGAGTGTGATAGTGGATGGTGAAGAGGATGAACATGGATATATCGGTAGAACTTACATGGATTCACCGGAAATAGACGGAGTGGTTTATATACAAAGCAATCATGAACTGATAACCGGTGAAATTTATGAAATTACTATAACTGATGCAACGGATTATGATTTAATAGGAGTATATAATGAACTTACCTAATCAATTAACCATTTTAAGAATTATGATGATCCCGCTATTTATGTTTTTTATTTTAAATCAGTCGATTGGATTTTCTGAAGAAGCAGCATTGCTTGTATATGTTATGGCTTCTCTTACAGATACATTAGATGGGTATATTGCCAGAAAATATAATTTGATCACTGATTTCGGGAAATTTATGGACCCTTTAGCCGATAAGCTCCTTGTTATTTCTTCACTGGTTTGTTTTGTTCAACTCGAACTGCTCAATTCTTGGGTTGCTATGATTATTATATCGCGGGAATTAATTATTACTGGGTTTAGAACGCTAGCAGCATCTAAGGGTGTTACCCTTTCCGCTAATATATGGGGAAAATTAAAAACTATCTTTCAGATGGTGACGATTATTATGATTCTTGTTGTCAATACAGGAATCATATCTGAAATAGATTTCTTTGTTTCAATTATGATTTGGATGACAGTCTTATTAACTTTGCTTTCAGGGACGATCTATTTATTCCAGAATAAGCATGTGTTAAAATAAAGATTGACTTAATAGAAGAGATGTTCTATAATTAGAACAAACGTTCTAAATATTACGAGGTGGTATTAAAATGGAAAAAGAAAAAGCTTTAGAGTTAGCTATCAGCCAAATCGAAAGACAATTTGGCAAAGGTTCCATTATGAAATTAGGCGCTGACAGTAAATTAAATGTTGAAGCTATTCCAACAGGCGCGCTTCCTTTAGATATAGCTATGGGTATTGGTGGATTTCCAAAAGGCAGAATTATTGAAATTTATGGACCTGAATCGTCCGGAAAAACAACTGTAGCGCTTCATGGCGTTGCAGAAGCTCAAAAAAGAGGCGGAATAGCAGCTTTTATAGACGCAGAGCATGCTTTGGACCCCGCATATGCAAAAAATCTGGGCGTTGATATTGAAAATCTTATTGTGTCTCAGCCGGATACAGGGGAACAAGCACTTGAAATAGCTGAGGCGTTGGTTCGGAGCAATGCGGTGGATATAATTGTAATTGACTCTGTTGCTGCATTGGTTCCAAGAGCAGAGCTTGAAGGGGAGATGGGCGACACCCATGTAGGACTTCAGGCACGTTTAATGTCACAAGCTTTAAGAAAATTAGCAGGCGCTATCAAGAAATCAAATACCATTGTTATTTTCATTAATCAGCTCAGAGAAAAAGTTGGTGTGATGTTCGGAAGTCCTGAAACAACTAGCGGGGGCAGAGCACTTAAATTTTATGCCTCAATAAGACTTGATGTTAGAAGAGTTGAGACTTTAAAAAAGGGCACGGATATGATTGGCAATCGTACAAAAGTTAAAGTGGTTAAAAATAAAGTTGCGTCTCCGTTTAAAACCGCTGAGTTTGATATTATGTATGGCAAGGGAATCTCAAACGAAGGGTGTATCATTGACTTAGGTGTCGAGAGTGATGTTATTAATAAAGCTGGCGCCTGGTTTAGCTATAAAGACATTAGATTGGGACAAGGTAGAGAAAACTCAAAGGAATATTTAGAATTAAATCCTGAGTTAGCTAAGGAATTAGAACAAATGATTCGTGATAAATATGGATTAGACAAGAAACCTAATAGTTCAGAAAAGGAAGAAATAGAGCAGTAATGCTCTATTTTTTTAATTATAGTATAATCATAAGGCTTGAAAAATCAAATTTCTTGACACAATGGTAAAAAAATACTAAAATTATGTTATAGTTTCTCAATGGATAAGTTCTATTATTGTCAATAGATTTGAATCTTGATAACTGAATAACAGGAGGTGACGAATTGTTACAAAATATTTTATTTGCATTAGCAGGATTGATACTCGGAAGTATTATAGGCATTTTCGTTAGAAAAGCGACGGCCGAAAAAAAGATTATTAGTGCTGAAAATGAAGCAAGAAGAATAGTAGAAGAAGGCATTAAAACAGCCGAAACAAAAAAGAAAGAATTCCTTATTGAAGCCAAGGATGAAATTCACAGAACAAGGAATGAAGCGGATAGAGAGAATAAAGAACGAAGAGCTGAACTACAAAAATTAGAAAAAAGATTGTTAAAAAAAGAAGAACTGCTTGACAACAAAAATGAATTATTTGAAAAAAGAGAAGAAAAGTTAAATAAAAAGTACAAAGAAGTTGAGATTAAAGAAAAAGAAATTGAGAGCATCATAGAGTTGCAAAAAAATGAGCTTGAAAGAATCTCCGGATTTACTTCAGATGAAGCTAAAGAAATGCTATTAAAAGACATTAGAAAAGAAGCTGAATACGATGCAGCGATTATGATTAAAGAAATTGAAAGAGATGCAAAAGAAGAAGCGGACAGAAAAGCACGTGAAATCGTCAGTTATGCGATACAAAAATGTTCAGCTGACCATGTTGCCGAAACTACTGTATCTGTAGTGGATTTACCTAATGATGAAATGAAAGGAAGAATCATCGGAAGGGAAGGCAGAAACATTAGAGCCTTAGAAACACTTACAGGTATAGATTTGATTATAGATGACACTCCGGAAGCTGTTGTTATTTCCGGATTTGATCCTATCAGAAGAGAAGTTGCTCGCATTGCATTGGAAAAACTAATTAATGATGGTCGAATTCATCCGGCAAGAATTGAAGAAATGGTTGAAAGAGCTAGAAAAGAAGTTAATCAAATCATTAAAGATGAAGGTGAAAAAGCAGCTTTTGATACCGGAATACACGGGTTAAGAAGCGAAATGATTAAATTATTGGGTCGATTGAAATACAGAACCAGTTATGGGCAAAATGTGTTAAAGCATTCCATTGAAGTTGCTCATTTAAGTGGCATTATGGCTGCTGAATTGGGAGCTGATATTAAAATCGCAAAGCGTGCAGGATTGCTCCATGATATAGGTAAAGCTGTTGATCATGAAATTGAAGGACCGCATGTAACCATTGGTGCTGACATTGCAAGGAAGTATAAAGAGAGCAACGAAGTGGTTCATGCTATCGAGGCGCATCATAATGATGTCGAACCTCAAACGATAGAGGCCATTCTTGTCCAAGCTGCAGATGCTATATCCGCAGCAAGACCAGGTGCGAGAAGAGAAACCCTCGAATCTTATATAAAAAGACTTGAAAAACTTGAAGAAATTGCTAATTCTTTTGAAGGGGTTGAAAAATCCTTTGCCATTCAAGCCGGTAGAGAAATCAGAATTATGGTTAAACCGGAAGACATTAATGATTCAAGCATTATTATGGTCGCCAAAAGTATTGTAAAACGGATTGAGGATGAGCTAGAGTATCCCGGACAGATTAAAGTTAATGTCATAAGGGAAACAAGAGCCATCGAATATGCAAAATAAATCAAATAAAGAAGTAAACGTAAGTTTACTTCTTTTTAATGAATATAAAGGAGTGATTACAATCAATAATCATCAAATATACAATAATCCATTGATTACACGTTACGCTAGTCAAGAAATGAGTTATATTTTTTCCGATGAAAAAAAATTTACAACATGGAGAAGGTTATGGATTGCGCTTGCAGAATCAGAAAAAGAATTGGGCATACAAATCAGTGAAGAACAGATTCAAGAGCTTAAGGACAATATCCTTCCTATTGATTTTAAGTTGGCCCAAGAAAAGGAAAAGGAGTTTAGGCATGATGTCATGGCCCATATTCACACTTATGGCGCACAATGTCCATTAGCTAGGCCAATCATCCATCTTGGTGCGACAAGCGCTTACGTTGGCGATAATACGGATATCATTCAAATGAGAGAGGCACTTGAACTCATCAAAAAGAAACTGATAACTTTAATATATGTTATGTCTGAATTTGCATTGGCACACAAAAATGTTCCGACGTTAGGATTTACTCACTTTCAGCCGGCCCAACTTACAACGGTTGGCAAAAGAGCTACTCTATGGCTGCAAGATTTATATTTTGATTTTAATGACTTGGTATATGTTTTAGAAGGACTCAAATTAAGAGGTGTAAAAGGAACTACAGGCACACAAGCCAGTTTCATGAATTTATTTAATGATGATGGTGGGAAAGTCATTCAATTAGACCGGCTGGTTGCTACAAAAATGGGCTTTAGTGATGCTTACGATGTTACCGGTCAAACCTATTCGCGTAAAATCGATGCTAGAGTAACAAATATTTTAAGCGGAATTGCACAATCTTTACATAAAATGACAAATGATATTCGTCTTCTGCAAAATCTAAAAGAAATAGAAGAACCTTTTGAATCGAAGCAAGTTGGATCATCGGCAATGGCATATAAGCGAAATCCGATGAGAAGTGAAAGGATCGCGTCTTTAGCTAGATTCATCATCAATACCTCGCATAGTACTGAAGATACAGCATCGGTTCAATGGTTTGAAAGAACATTAGATGACTCAGCCAACAAACGTTTAACCATTCCTCAGGTATTTTTGGCCGGCGATTCAATTCTTGAAATTGCAATTAATATATTTCAAGGAATCATTGTCAACGAAAAAGTAATTGAAAAACATATCAATGAAGAATTGCCATTTATGGCTACTGAAAACATAATTATGGAGTCTGTTAAAAAAGGGGCCGACCGACAAGAAATTCATGAAATTATTAGGGTGTTGTCAATGCAAGCAGGTGAGCAGGTCAAGAAACAGGGCAAGAAAAATGATTTAATCGATAGAATTTTGCAATCCAAGGAAATCCCATTAAGTCACGAGGAGATATACGACACGATTGATCCTAAAAAATACATTGGGAGAAGCCCAGATCAGGTTGTAGCTTTTATAGACGGGAAAATTAAACCACTTATCCGGATACATCAACATTTGCTCGAGAATAACAAAATTGAATTAAAGGTGTAAAAGAGAGGAGTATCATAAATTCAATTGATTAAATAGGAAGGCGTGTTAAAGGCCTTCCTATTCTTTGAAGCAAGAGCAATCAATAATGAATTAAAGATAATTATGGAAAAGGAGATAAGTGAAGATATGCTATTATTGGAAGAAAGAGAAGAATTGGTAAAATATGGGAAAATGATTATTCAAGCCGGATTAACAAAAGGAACGGGTGGCAACTTTAGTATCTATAATAGAGAAAAAAATCTAATGGCCATCACGCCTTCAGGCATCCCTTATATGATTATGAAGCCAGAAGACATCGTTATTATGGACTTAGATGGCGCAGTAGTAGAAGGTAACTTGATTCCTTCAAGCGAGCATGCAATGCATGCTATGACGTATAAGAATAGAAGTGATGCAAATGCAATGGTGCATATACATTCAGTTTTCTGTACCACCTTATCAGCTCTTAACGAACCATTGCCTGCAGTAGATTACCTCGTAGCTTTTTCAGGAGGTAAAGAGGTTAAATGTGCCAAATATGCCACTTATGGTACGATTGAGTTGGCAGAAAATGCTCTTGAAGCATTAGGCAATCAAAATGCAGTCTTATTAGCTAACCACGGTCTAAATGCGGTAGCCGGTAACATGATGATGGCTTTTGCCATAGCAGAACAGATAGAGTTTTGTGCAGAAATATATATTAGAGCTAGAAGTGCAGGAAAACCTGTTATACTTTCTGATGAAGAAATGACAATGATGGTAAAACGCTTTGCCAATTATGGACAGAAAGTAGAAGCTTAAAAATTATAAGATATTAATGCAACAAAACATTGTTCGCGTCAAGCACAAGCTTGGCGCGACTTTTTTAATCAAATATAAAGAAAATATAGCCGCTAAAACATTTACGGAATACATTTGTATTATCAAAAACCAAAAAAGCTTTAAAATCGAAATAATCGCGTTAGAACACATTGAATCTATTTTAAAAGAAAAAACTTGATAAAACACCATAATAAAGCTATAATAAATATAAATCAATTAGTTTTGTCGCAAAATAACTATTTTGCGACAAAAAATAGAGATCAAGAGGTGTTATCATGGACTATAATATGTCACCCCCCATTTTAGGAGATTTTTTAAATTATTTAGAAACAATTAAAGGAAAATCAAAAAAAACAGTTGACCAATATTTTCTTGATTTAAGAATTTTTTACAGGTTTTGTGGTATTAGATTTAAATTAACGGATGAAAAAGTTTTTAATGAAATCGACATCTCCTCTTTTAATGAAGATTTTTTAAAATCGATTAAGATCCAGGATCTGCATGCCTATATATCCTTTATTGATAAGTATAGACACAATAATAATAAGACAAAGGCTCGCAAAGTTGCTAGCGTCAGGTCTTATTTTAAGTATCTATATCATGTCATTAATTTCATTGATAAAAATAATTCAGAAAGCTTAGAATCTCCCAAAATTGATGCGCGACTCCCTGTCCATCTCACATTGAACGAATCTAAAATTCTATTGAAATCGATTGATGGTAAATTCAAAATCAGAGATTACGCGATTATCACTATTTTTCTTAATTGTGGCGTTAGACTCTCAGAGCTTGTCAATATCGATATTGATAAAATTAAAGAAGAAACACTCACAGTAATTGGTAAAGGAAATAAAGAAAGGACGATTTATCTTAATGATGCTTGTGTTAGAGCCATTAATGACTACCTCCTGCAGCGTCCGGAGCCTCTTATAAAGGATGATAAGGCACTGTTTTTAAGCTCTAGACGGACAAGAATATCGCCAAAGGCCGTACAGCATCTACTCAAGAAACATTTAATCAATGCCACCCTAACTGACAAGAAATATTCACCCCATAAATTGAGGCATACCGCAGCGACATTAATGTATCAATATGGAGATGTCGATATCAGAGCTCTTCAAGAAATACTTGGTCATGAAAGTGTATCGACAACTCAGATTTACACGCATATCAACAGTGAACGACTAAAAAAAGCTGTTGAAAGTAATCCGCTTAGCCATTTTGACAGCCAAGATGAGGATGAAAGCTGACTCTAATTAACGGGAATTTTAATGATTTGGCCAGGATAAATTAAAGCATCCTCGATATGATTGAGCTCGATGATATTATAAACAATTTGACGGACGGAATGACCTGTGCCATATTCAATAGCTATGTCCCAAATAGTATCTCCGGCTCTTACGGGCACTTCAATATATTTTGTCTCATTAAAGGAATAAGCGGTAAGAGAATATAATGTTGTGGCTAATATCAAGCCAATGATAGCTATAGAGAAAAATATAAACCTTTTAAATCTTTTTTCGTTATAGACTCTGTATCGATTAAGAATAATCATAAACTCACCTCATCCAAAGAACAAATGTTTTCTTTTATCATAACAGAACGTATGTTTATTGTCAAACATTTTTAGAACAAATGTTTGAATTTAATTTTTGAATATGGTATAATAAGAAAAAAAATCGAGAGGTGTTTCTATGTACGAAGAATTGTCCGATAAACAATTGCAGATACTTCAATATATAAAACAAGAAATCAATATGAGAGGTTATCCCCCATCGGTCAGAGAAATTGGATCAGCTGTGGGTCTTCAATCTACTTCAACAGTTCATTCTCATCTTACGAGCTTAGAAAAGAAAGGCTATATTCGTAAAGGAAGTAACAAGAACAGAGCTATCGAAGTCATTGATACAGATAGTATTCTTTATGATATTCCGAAAAAAGAAATCGTAAATGTTCCATTGATTGGCAATATTGCGGCAGGGCAACCAATACTTGCAGTAGAACAAGTTGAAGATCTATTTCCTATACCGATTGAATGGGTTGGAAATAATGAGAGCTTTGTCCTTAAGGTCAAAGGTGATAGTATGATTGATGCGGGTATTTTTAATGGAGATTACGTTGTGATTAGTTCTCAAAATACAGCAAAAAACGGCGAGATCGTCGCCGCACTCATTGATGATGAAGTAACACTCAAAAGATTTTATAAAGAAAGTGGATTTATCAGACTTCAGCCTGAAAACAAAGAAATGGAACCCATTATTACCGAAGAAGCTTTAATACTGGGTCTTTTAAAATGTGTGATTAGAAGGTATTAAATTACATTATTTCCTCTAATGTAATAGCTGCCGCTAGTTTGCATTGGGTATATGTAATACCTCCTTGGTAAAAAGCAGCGTAGGGCTCTCTAATGGGAGCATCTGCGCTTATTTCAATTGATGAACCCTGAATAAATGCGCCGGAGGCCATAATGACTTCATTGCTATACCCAGGCATGGCCCACGGTTCAGGTAAAGCCATGGAATCTACCGGTGAAGCCTTTTGAATACCTTGGCAAAATCGAATTAGCTTTTCCTTAGAACCAAAAACGATACTTTGAATAATATCGCTTCTTTCATCCTCAAGCTCAGGTATGATTTTATAACCAAGTTCTTTATATACCGCTCCAAAAAGCAAAGCACCTTTTATAGAATCTGCAACGGCTGAAGGTGCCATATAAAGTCCTTGTAAAATATTACGTGTTTGACCGAAAGTGAGACCGACTTCCTTGCCAATACCGGGCGCAGTCAATCTATTAGCTATTCGATCAATCAGGTTTTCCTTTCCGCAAATATAGCCACCGGTGAGCGCAATGCCTCCGCCTGGATTTTTGATAAGGGAGCCTACCACCAAATCTGCGCCGTAATCAGAAGGCTCAGACGTTTCTAAAAATTCTCCATAACAATTATCGACCATGATAATCGTATCCGGATTAATTTTTTTTATTCGATTAACGCACTCTCTTATTTTTGAAATTGTAAGAGCTTTTCTGCTACTGTAGCCGGTTGATCGTTGTATCATGATGACTTTAATACTTGCGTCTAAAGATTTTTCGATTTGATCATAATCAAACCGCTCATTTTCAATCAAATCAATTTCTTTATAACGGATACCATGAGAAATCAAGTTATTAGGCGAATTCCCTTCTACGCCAATGACTGTAAGCAAAGTATCATAAGGCGTGCCGGAAATAGACATGATAGTATCCCCATGGCGAGTAATGCCTGAAAGAGTTAAATAGAGCGCATGAGTTCCTGATACAATATTAGGTCGAACAAGAGCACTCTCGGTATTAAATACTTTAGCATAAATTTCTTCAACCTTTTCTCTACCGGGATCATTATAGCCGTATCCTGTGTTCCAATAGAAATGTGTATAGTTTAAATGAGAAGCTTGCATTGCTTTAATAATTTTTAATTGGTTAAATTCTTTCGTTTCATCAATCCTTGAAAATTTATCTAGTAAAAGCGCTTCAGCACGTTCAAGCATTAAAATAGTCTTGGATTTTATCCCATATAGTTTACATAAATTATTTTCTGTCAATCAATTCACCTGTTATTCATTATTTGTTTGAACATTAATGTTTGTATCAGGAATAATAGTGGATATAGCATGCTTGTAAATCAACTGATGCTTGTCGTTCATGTCAAAAATGACAGCATAGTTATCAAATCCTTTAACGAAGCCTTTGAGCTTGACCCCATTAGTTAAAAAAATAGTCAACCCGATTTTGTCTTTCCTTGCTTGGTTCAAAAAAGAATCTTGTAAGTTAATAATTTGTTTCATTAAGTAATCCCCTTTCATGTAAATAATTTTTAATGTTTTCTAATGTTTTTTCGTGATCGGACAATCCGACCTCAAACCATTTAATTCGTTCATCGGCTTTAAACCAAGTGAACTGTCTTTTAGCGAATCGTCGGGTATTCCGTTTTAATAAATGCAGGGCTTCATCTAAAGAGATTTCTTCATAAAGATACATTAATATTTCTTTATAGCCAATCCCCTGCATTGAGATGAGGTCTCTTCCATAGCCCTTTTTTAGAAGGCTGCTAACCTCTTCAATCAATCCGTTGTCTATCATTGAATCGACGCGCTCATTGATTTTATTATACAGCAAATCTCTTTGCATTTCCAACCCAATCATGATGAGTTCATAATTATTTGTACAGACTCTAAAATTTGGGTTGTACTCTGAAAAAGGCTTACCGGTAATCAAATATACCTCTATAGCACGAATGATTCTTTTGACATTATTCATATGTATTTTTTTGGCTGACACGGGATCAATTGTTTCAAGCCTTTGATGCAGGGCTTCTTTACCAAACGTATCACAGTAGGCCGTTAAATCACTTCTAATATCAGGATCTGAAAGAGTGTTGGAAAAATTAAGATCATAAATTAATGAGTTGACATAAAGCCCTGTGCCACCGGCAATGATAGGAATTTTATTCTTGCCATGTAATTCCTTAATCAGTTTTTCAGCTGAATTTTTGAAGTCAGATACTGTAAAAGCTTCATCGGGATAGACAACATCAATTAAATGATGAGGGACATTCTCCTTTTCCTCAGATCTTATTTTAGCTGTGCCAATGTCCATATATCGATAGATTTGCATTGAATCAGCCGAAATTACTTCTGAGGAGAGCAATTTTGCGATTTTTACAGAAATATAAGTTTTTCCAACGGCCGTAGGGCCTACAATGAGTATCAGTTTATTTTCCATTATAGATTACCTCAATTGATACGATTAAAATATTTTTCGAGATCATATTGGCTGAATTTTATCCAAATAGGTCTTCCATGAGGACATGAGTAGGGTGACTCGCATTTTGAAAGACTTTTCAACAAAAATTCGACCTCTTTCAGAGTCATTTTATCGCCTCCTTTAATAGAGGCCGTACAGGCTCTTTTAATCAGGGCATCAATTTTAAGCATGGAAAAATCTTGTTGTTGATGGGTGTCAAGATTATCTAAAATTTCATAAAACATATGCTTAATATTACCATCTGTAAATAAAGCAGGTAAAGCATTCACCAAGATTGTTTTAAAACCAAAATCACTAATATCAAAGCCCAACATTTTGAATATAGTAATAGATGAGATTGCTTTTTCATATTCCACCATGCTAAGATGAATAGTTTCAGGGATTAATAGATTTTGAATGACAATATTTTGATGATTGTATTGATATAGAAATTTTTCGTAATTAATTCTTTCGTGCGCTGCATGCTGATCCATTATATACATATTA